>DASXXQ010000071.1:0-25809 GCA_036502985.1 Buttiauxella sp. | reverse complement strand
TGATGAAACAGAATATGCCTGGCGGCACTAGCGCGGTGGTCCCACCTGACCCCATGCCGAACTCAGAAGTGAAACGCCGTAGCGCCGATGGTAGTGTGGGGTCTCCCCATGCGAGAGTAGGGAACTGCCAGGCTCCAAATTAAAGCGTGCTGATATGGCTCAGTTGGTAGAGCGCACCCTTGGTAAGGGTGAGGTCCCCAGTTCGACTCTGGGTATCAGCACCAGTTTTTAGGTTAATGTTCGGCGCTAGATAAAGAATTTGCCTGGCGGCAGTAGCGCGGTGGTCCCACCTGACCCCATGCCGAACTCAGAAGTGAAACGCCGTAGCGCCGATGGTAGTGTGGGGTCTCCCCATGCGAGAGTAGGGAACTGCCAGGCTTCAAATAAACAAAAAGGCCATCCGAAAGGATGGCCTTTTTGTTTTGTATTTTTTATCAAAAAGGCTTCATAACGATCAACGGTCCTAATCTAAAGATTAATGAATAATCTGAGACAAAATTCTCGTCTATGTTCTGACTTGGGATGAATAACAACTCATTCGAAGAGACTTGCTCAATAATTTCACCTCGATCCATAAAGATCACTCTACCTTCACCTGCTTGTGCGGCTTTGGCGACTAATCGACCAGGCAAACATAGGGAAAATCATCCACAGGCAGAAAATAATCAGGCTAACGCACTGGTTGACTAACCTCGTAATTGCGAAGATTTTTGCGTAGTTATCGGCCTGTTTCATGTTGAAAGGGTTTGCCAATAAAAAAGCGCACCCCAAGAAGGATGCGCTTTTTTGAATGCGTACTGAAACTTACTTGGTTAACGCAACAATGCCTAGTGTTAACCCAGCAATCGCTGCAGCACCACCGGCGATAGCACCTGCTGTTTCCCAGTTATCCTGAGTGGTCCCTTTCATACAGGTATTGGTGTGCACGAGGCGACCCTGGTCATCATAAACTGGCACACAAGGTGAGTTGGTTGCACAACCCGCCAGAAGCGTAGAAAGCAACGCTGCGGCAATTAGCTTTTTCATTTGGAACCTCATTAATCCAAACTCCGGACAGGGATAACGCGAGCGCTAAGGCCACGGGCTATCTAAAAACCTGTACCAGCGTGAATGTGGTAATTTTATCACCAACGGGACCCTGCATAGAGTGGGGAATAATTGCAATTTATGTACTGCGTAAACAAAGTGGAGAAAAGCGTACGAGGGCAACAAAATGTGGAGGGAAAGTGGAGTTATACGTTTTGAGATATTAAAAAAGGCGCTTCCCCATGCCGAGTAGCGCCTTTTTAAACAACAAGTAAACTGATTAGTATCAGTTCATGCCGTATTTTTTCAATTTTTTACGCAGCGTACCACGGTTGATGCCCATCATCAGGGCAGCGCGGGTTTGGTTGCCACGGGTGTATTGCATCACCATGTCCAACAATGGCTGCTCTACTTCAGCCAAAACCAGCTCATACAGATCACTAACATCTTGACCATTCAGTTGAGCAAAATAGTTCTTCAGTGCTTGTTTCACGGAATCACGCAGGGGCTTCTGTGTTACCTGATCCTGAGAGTTAACGGTTGAAACGGTTAGTACGTCAGAATTTACGCGTTGTTCGAACATAGTTCTGTCAGCTCTTTATTTCTAATTACGCAAGATTTTCGAAGTATGCCTCCAACGCCTCAAGCTGTTCGCTTGTATCCTCAATGGCGTTGAATGTGCGCCGAAACTGGTCATTTGGAGCGTGTTCCTGTAAGTACCAGGAAACGTGTTTGCGAGCAATTCGGTATCCCTTTGCATGACCGTAAAAGTCATGAAGTTCCCGAATGTGTCCACAAAGTAAGCGCTCAACCTCTGCCAGAGGCAGTGGAGGAAGCAACTCCCCAGTGTCCAGATAATACTGGATTTCCCGAAAGATCCAGGGTCTTCCCTGAGCTGCACGTCCTATCATCAGAGCATCAGCCCCTGTATAGTCAAGCACAGCTCTGGCTTTAAGCGGGTCAGTAATGTCACCATTCGCGATTACCGGAATGGAAACTTTCTGCTTAACTGTCCGAATGCTGTCGTATTCAGCATCTCCCTGGAATAAACAGGCGCGTGTGCGTCCATGAATTGTCAGAGCCTGAATGCCACAGTCTTCAGCCAGTTGGGCAATCTCTTCACAGTTACGGTGCGCCGTATCCCAGCCAGTGCGAATCTTTAACGTAACGGGCACGTCAACTGCGTTAATTACCGTCGTCAGGATAGACTTCACCAGACTTGGGTATTGCAGAAGAGCGGAACCCGCTAGTTTACGATTCACTTTCTTTGCTGGGCATCCCATATTGATATCAATAATCTGGGCGCCATTAGCCACGTTAATGCGTGCGGCCTCTGCCATCTCATCAGGGTCACTACCGGCAATTTGCACAGTGCGAATACCTGGTTCATTCACGTGCACCATTCGCAAACGTGATTTATCACTCGCCCAAACTTCAGGGTTAGAGGACATCATCTCGGAAACAGTTAACCCGGCCCCCATCTCATAACAGAGCGTCCTGAATGGTCTGTCAGTTATGCCAGCCATCGGTGCTGCTATCAGTCTATTCCTGAGTTGGTGGTGTCCAATGCGCATGAGTTAAGAAATGACCATACTGTACCTGCAAGGCGGCGTATATTACGCATTTTTTACCGGAGATGAAAGGACAAACTTTGAGCGATCCTCTGTTGCAGATCAATGAATCATTAGACGGGGTAAAAGCTAAAGTTAATTATATTTAAAAATCATAATGTTAATCTTGGTTGGTTGATTTGTGCTCTTTTCAACTTTACTGAAAAACAGCAGCGGTTAACCTCAATTTAAGGCTGAACCGCCGTATAAACTGCTGCTTTCTTCGGCTGTTTCGGTATTTTTCTGCGAGGGGTGTCTCATTTTTATAGGGGAAAGAGGATGTTTTTTGGGCGAGGGATGAGGCGAAAAGGTGGAGAAGTCATTCCCCACCTGATTATTTTTCATTCAACAATCACGCGGCCGTGTAACGGCTGCACAGGACGATTGTTGTCATGATGCATAACGTCGGTGAATTGTTTGAGCTGCTCAACTGAAAGCGTCAGCGGATGCTTCATCACTACCCAGCGCACACCTTCGGAACATGGTGGTGTGGTCAAAGAGCCGCTAAAGCGATAGTAGGTTTTATCAAGCGGCAGAAGCTTGCTCATATCGATTTGTTGCGTCAATGGCTGTTGAGATTCAGATTTCGATGGCATCGCCTGCCAGAGCCGCATGAGCTCGTTGTTAGCTGCTCCAGTATTGAACATAACCGCCACCACGGCCAACTCGCCTTCTGCATTTTTATGCACGAGGTGTAGCTCCATCGCCGCATGTTTGCCATTCAGCGTATTTTCGCTCGGGGAATGGAAGTGAAACTGCTGGAGTTTGAAAACGTTCCCGTCAATCGTGATGGTATCGTCAGATTTAGCTGACATTGTGGCCTGAATTGTATGACCGTTATTGAGGATGCTTTCAGGGCTGTCTGGGTAGTGAGATCTCAGCGGCGCGACGTGGGCGGCCAGCGCGTGACTAATGTCGATCGGCGACTGGTTCATCCCCGTTTTGCACTGCTGGTTCTCCGGGCTCAATTCGCTCCAGTGTTCCGGAGAGCCTTCTCCCTCGTAGCTCCAGTGGGATGCCAGTGTCTGGCCTGAGATCAGGCCGAGAAACAGCAACGCTGCGGAATATTTCCTTGCTTTCATTTGTATAATTCTCACGAATGGTTATTGATGTTTTATTTTTGAAATCAATATCTTGCGACTTAAATTATACGCCTGGCTTGAAAGGAGGGGCTAGCGATAAATGATGGATAAAATTGAAGATATTCACGCGGTCTGGCAACCGCGTGAGCAGGGCAAGAAAACTAACGTTTAATACCGGTAATACGACACCATTCTTCTTTTTCAGCGACAGGATCGAGAGTGAACTTATCCTGATATGCTTCGCAAACACCTTCGGCCTGGCTTGCCAGAACACCGGAAAGCCCAAGGAAACCGCCCTGAACAGGCAGTACGCTGATTAACGGAGCTAACTCACGTAAAGGGCCAGCCAGGATGTTAGCAACCACCACATCGGCGCTCATGGCTTCTGGTTGGTCTTGTGGCAGATACAGTTCCAGGCGTTCAGAAACGCCGTTGCGCTGTGCGTTGTCGCGACTGGCTTGAATCGCTTGCGGATCGATATCAATACCAATTGCTTTGCTTGCACCTAATTTCAGCGCGGCAATTGCGAGAATGCCGGAGCCGCAGCCGAAATCAATGACCGTTTTACCCACCAAATCCAAACCGTCGAGCCATTCAAGGCACAAAGATGTGGTGGGGTGGGTCCCGGTACCAAATGCAAGGCCAGGATCAAGCATCACGTTGATGGCGTTAGCATCTGGCACATCACGCCAGCTTGGGCAAATCCACAAACGTTGACCAAAGCGCATTGGGTGGAAGTTGTCCATCCATTCGCGTTCCCAGTCTTTGTCTTCAAGCTGTTCTATTTTGTGCGGGAAACCAACGCTCAGCAGAGGGCAATTCTCAAGGATAGCGATCACTTCCTTCATATCTGTTTCAGCGTCGTACAATCCAATCACATCGGTATCGCCCCATAAACGGGTTTCGCCAGGTAATGGCTCGAATACCGGTGTGTCATGGGTATCCTGAAAGGTAACGGAAACTGCACCGCTTTCGATCAGCGCATCGCCGAGTTCTTCAGCGTTCCCGCCGGAGGTATTAATTTTCAGTTGAATCCATGGCATAGCGAAACTCTTTATTTATCAGTAGTTGAAACGAGTGCTGGAACGGGTAGCGGCTGACCGAAACGGTTGCCTACAATGAACGCCAGCAAACTTAGTAATAAGGATGGAACAATGGGGTGGAATCCCAGGAGCTGAATTTTGAAACTCGCCAGCACCGCATACAGCCCACCACCGACAATCATTGCGCTCAATGCACCTGCAGCATTGGCTCGTTCCCAGTAAAGCCCCAATACCAGCGGCCATAAGAACACAGCTTCCAGGCCACCAAACGCCAGTAAATTAAGCCAGATGATCATTTCTGGTGGGCGCCAGGCCGCCAGAAGTAACAAGGCGCCTAAAATCAGCGTGATCATCGAAGACATTCTTTTCAGCCGCGTTTCGTTGTGGATCTGATCCGGGCGCATGTTCAGATAAAGATCTTTGACGATCGTAGCGGATGATTGAAGTAGTTGGGCATTAATTGTCGACATAATTGCTGCCATTGGGGCTGCAAGAAAGATCCCCGCGGCGATAGGCGGCAAAACTGTGACCATCAAGGTTGGGATAACCAAATCTGGCACTTTCAAATCCGGTATCACCGCACGGCCTAACGCACCAGCCAGGTGCATGCCAAACATCAGAATTGCTACCACAATCGTACCGAGGATAATTCCACGGTGCACAGCTTTGCTGTCTTTATAAGAGATGCAGCGCACTGCTGTGTGAGGCAAACCAATCACCCCAAAACAGACCAACACCCAAAAGGACGTCATAAACGATGGTGAAAGGATGTTATCTGCACCCTGCGGTGAAACCAGTTTAGGGTCGATATGCTGTAACTTATCCACTGCGCTGTGCAAACCACCCGCGGCGTGAACAATTCCAATCAGCAACAGAATCGTCCCAACTAACATCACCATTCCCTGCATGGCGTCATTTAGAACGCTGGCACGGAAGCCACCAAATGCGGTGTAAAGCGCGATACTGATTCCAAAAATAAGCAGACCAGTCTCGTAAGGGATACCCGCTGCGGTTTCCAACAAGCGTGCACCGCCAATGAATTGCACGGTCATTGCGCCGATAAAAGCCACCAATAGACTAATACTGGCCAGCCAGACTAGCAGACGGCTTTGGTAGCGGGCATACAACATGTCATTCAGAGTCACGGCATTATAGCGACGAGCAAGAATGGCAAATTTCTTACCCAGGATACCCAGTGATAACCACACTGCCGGGAGCTGAATCATCGCCAGTAAAACCCAGCCCAGGCCGTATTTATAAGCAGCCCCAGGTCCGCCAATAAACGAACTGGCACTGATATAGGTTGCGGTGAGTGTCATCGCTAATACGAATCCACCCATTGAACGGCTACCAAGGAAATATTCGTTAAGGAAATTACCTGTGGTACGTCGCCTCATGGCGTACATGGAAATGCCAAAAACGACTAATAAATAGGCTACCAGAGGCAGTACGACTTCAAGCTGCATGATCATCCTCCAGAGGAATATCACGGAAGATAAATTTCACCATTGCCCAGCATAATAAGATGAACAGCAGAGGAACCAGCAGGCACGCCATTTCAAACCAGTGCGGGAGGCCTGTTGGTCCGATTTCGTTGCCAGGTAAGTAAGCAGCCACTAACCAAGCTGCGAGATAGAGAAGGGTTAGCCAAAGCGCCCAGCGGGCTTCTTTATGGGCCTGAACAAAACGCGCGTCCATTGTTGTCCCTTGAGTTGGCGGAAAGCGGCGATTGTAACGCATAGCGGCGGGATGAGGATCAAAAAAGAAAAAGGCCGGAAAACCGGCCTTTTAGCGATGCCACTTTCAAAAACTTAGTCCTGAAGACCCAGTTTTTTCTCCAGATAGTGGATGTTAGTCCCACCATGCTGGAAGTTTTCATCGTTCATGATGCGAGTTTGCAAATCAACGTTGGTTTTAATGCCATCGATGATCAGCTCCGCCAGGGCGTTCTTCATACGAGCGATCGCTACTTCACGGGTTTCGCCGTAACAGATTAGTTTCGCAATCATTGAATCGTAATATGGCGGAACGGTGTAGCCGGAATAGATATGCGATTCCCAACGTACGCCAAAACCACCCGGCACATGGCAACGAATAATTTTGCCAGGGCTTGGCAGGAAGGTATTCGGGTCTTCGGCGTTGATACGGCATTCCACCGCATGGCCTTTCACCAGAACGTCTTCTTGCTTAATAGACAATGGCTGCCCAGCGGCAATACGAAGCTGTTCTTTGATCAAGTCAACACCGGTGATCATCTCTGTTACCGGATGCTCAACCTGAATACGGGTGTTCATCTCGATAAAGTAGAACTCACCGTTTTCGAACAGGAATTCGAACGTACCAGCACCGCGATAGTTGATATCGATACACGCTTTAGAACAACGCTCACCGATGAATTTACGCAACTCAGGCGTGATACCTGGTGCTGGCGCTTCTTCAACAACTTTCTGGTGACGACGCTGCATAGAGCAGTCGCGTTCAGCCAGATAAATCGCGTTACCCTGGCCATCAGCGAGAACCTGGATCTCGATGTGGCGTGGGTTTTCCAGATACTTCTCCATATAGACCATATCGTTGTTGAAAGCTGCTTTTGCTTCCGCACGGGTCATATTAATGGATTGTTCCAGATCGGCATCGCCACGTACGACGCGCATACCACGACCGCCGCCGCCACCAGATGCTTTGATAATTACCGGGTAGCCAATACGTTTAGCATGGGCGCGGTTTTTATCCATATCTTCATTCAGCGGGCCGTCAGAACCTGGTACGCAAGGTACGCCAGCTTTCTTCATTGCGTTGATAGCAGAAACTTTATCGCCCATAAGGCGAATAGTTTCAGCACGCGGGCCAATGAAGATAAAGCCTGAACGTTCAACTTGCTCGGCAAAGTTGGCGTTTTCAGACAAGAAGCCATAACCCGGGTGAATCGCAACAGCGCCAGTGATTTCTGCCGCAGAAATGATTGCCGGGATATTCAGATAGCTTTTTACGGACTGAGCAGGGCCGATACAAACAGTTTCATCTGCCAGCAGTACGTGTTTTAGATCACGGTCCGCAGTTGAGTGCACAGCGACAGTCTTAATGCCCAATTCTTTACAGGCACGAAGAATACGCAGAGCAATTTCACCACGGTTAGCGATAACAATTTTATCCAGCATGTTCGCCTCGTTACTCGATGACGACCAGCGGCTCGTCAAATTCAACCGGTTGACCATTTTCAACCAGAATGGCTTTCACCACACCAGCTTTGTCAGCTTCGATTTGGTTCATCATTTTCATCGCTTCAACGATGCACAGAGTGTCGCCAACGTTTACTTTCTGGCCAACTTCTACAAATGACTTAGCATCCGGGCTAGGGGTGCGGTAGAAAGTACCGACCATTGGGGAACGCACAATGTGGCCACTGACTTCAGCAGACGCTGGCGCTTCCATTGCCGGTGTTGCGGCAGGAGCAATAGCGCCAGCCAGGCCTGGCTGCGGCTGGTACATAGGCGCAGCATAAGCCTGTTGCATCATTGGGAAACCGGTGTTTGCCGGTGCGCGACTGATGCGTACAGACTCTTCACCTTCAGAAATTTCCAGTTCAGAAATGCCTGATTCTTCAACCAGCTCGATCAGTTTTTTAATCTTACGAATATCCATGAGTGGGTTCCGTACTCTTGTTTAGATGGATTTTGACAAGCGTTTTACCGCCGTCTGTAGTGCATATGAATAGCCGTCAGCGCCTAATCCGCAGATGACTCCAACCGCTTTATCAGAAAGATATGAATGATGGCGGAACGGTTCACGCGCATGCACGTTACTAAGATGGATTTCGATAAAAGGAATATCTACTGCCAGCAAAGCATCTCGCAGCGCAACGCTCGTATGAGTAAACGCAGCCGGATTTATCAGAATAAAATCGACGGTGTCTTTAGCCTGATGAATTCGGTCAATCAACTCATATTCCGCATTTGATTGCAGGTGGCTGAACGAGACATTTAGCAATTTCGCTTCATCTTCGAGCGAGTTAACAATCTGAGCTAAAGTGAGCGTGCCGTACTTCTCAGGCTCGCGTGTACCCAGCATGTTAAGGTTCGGACCGTTCAAAAGCAAAATGTGATAATTAGCCGACATCGTGCTGCCATCTCCTGCAATTTGTAGGTATTTTACAAAATATACCTAAGTTGCTCGGTTGTCACCTTCAGAGCCCGAAAATGGCCTGTCAGAAAAACCAAAGTCGCACATTATAACGATTTCGTAGCAATTGGCAGCTAAATACTGGTCTTATCAGGGAAGATGATCAACTCATATCCTTTTTAGGGATAGGGTTGATCACTTTTCTGCGGGGAAGAACACATATCGGGAACTAACGCAGCCACAGCCGGAATTTCTTGTAGCGCAAGGCCAGAAGGATGATTGCGCCCAGAGCATACAGCAACGGTTGTGGGGATATAACCTTCACTGACCATAAATAATGTATGGGGGTGAGGATGGCGACCAGATAGACGAAGTTATGCAGTTTTTGCCAGCGTGGCCCCAATTTTCGTTGTAAGGATTGGGTTGATGTTGCCGCCAATAATAGCAGCACCAGCCAGCTGATGATTCCTAAAGTTAAATAAGGGCGAGTAATCAGTTCCTGACCGAGAAGTGCCAGATTATTGATGCCTAGTTCCAGCATGGCGTAGCTGGTTAAATGGATTGTCGCCCAGGCAAAACACCATAATCCCAGCAGGCGACGGGTTCGAATCAGTAGTGGTTGCTTCCCGTAGCGCGCCAAAGGAGCGACCAGCAGTGTCGCCAACAACAACTTCAGCGCCATCCTACCGGTGAAATGCTGGATATCTTTAGCGGGGTCAGCGCTCAATAACCCCTGATTTGCGGCATAGAATAACCAGACAAAAGGCAAAAAAGCGACGAGATGCAGTATCACTTTAAGCCACGTGACCTTCTTCGCAGTTAATCTCACGTTAGAAATTCTCCTTCAGATTTAAACCGCGATAAAGCGAAGCAACCTGGTCTGCGTAACCATTAAATAGCAAGGTAGGCTGGCGCTTCACGTCAAGCACGCCGCCAGATCCAATAAATCGTTCAGTTGCCTGTGACCAGCGCGGGTGATCAACATGTGGATTTACGTTGGCATAGAATCCATATTCATTGGGCGCGATCATATTCCAGGTAGTCGGAGGCAATTCGCGAACGAGTTTGATACTGACAATCGACTTGATCCCTTTAAAACCGTATTTCCATGGCACGGTGAGGCGTATTGGTGCGCCATTCTGTGGGGGGAGTGCTTTGCCATAGACGCCGACGGTGAGTATTGTCAGAGGATTCATTGCTTCATCAAGGCGCAAACCCTCAACGTAGGGATATTTCAACCCACCCCCAATAAAACGGTCTTTTTGCCCAGGCATTTGCTCTGGGTCATAAAGGGTTTCAAAGGCGACATATTTCGCATTGCTGGTGGGCTCAACCAACGAGAGCAGCTTACTTAGCGGGAAACCAATCCACGGCACCACCATCGACCAGGCTTCTACACATCGCATGCGGTAAATTCGCTGTTCCAGCGGGAATTTCTTATACAGGTCATCCAGGTCAAGAGTTTGCGGCTTTGCCACTTCACCACCGATCGTGATTTTCCAGGGATCGGTTTTTAAACTTCCGGCATTGGCTGCTGGATCAGCTTTATCGAGACCAAATTCATAAAAGTTGTTATAGCCGGTGACTTTATCTTCCGGAGTCATGGCGAGCTTTGCTTGCCACTGTTCAGGCTGGCTGAATTGCAGAGGTTTTCCTGACGGAGCGGGTGGCCGGTCATTACCTTTAAACCACGAAAGAATATCTGCATGTGAAGTCTGAGGAAGGGATAAGGCTGCCGCGCCGATACCAAGAGCTTTTAGTACCTGGCGGCGTTTGAGCATAAAAACGGATTCGGGTGTTACATCGGCTTCAGTGAAATGGGTGACCTTCTTCATCTTATTCTCCTGCGTTGCTCAATAAGCTAAGCATGACGGAGAACAATCACGCCTGCGAATATGTCACAAAAAATTGAAACTTAGACTGGTTGGCGGTTTAGTTGCATAACCGTGTATGAGAAAAAAATCCATCGAAGTCTATACTTGAGAATAGATGATTAAAGTGCGCTCTTTGCAACAAAGGGTGAGAATCTGTTCACCGTGTTTGCCAGGTCCACTCTTTTACTATGTAATGCCGCAGCAGGTCAGGCCACGGTTTATGCCGGTTAGGGCATAGCAATGGTATATCTTCACCAAACGGAGTTAACACAAGGATGCGATTAACGACGAAACTTTCTGCCTTTATGACGCTGCTAACCGGTCTCGCAATTTTTGTGACGCTTGTTGGTTGCTCATTAAGCTTCTTTAATGCGATGCATGATAAAATTCATCAACGCGTGGTTGCTGTTGCCACCATTATTGATAATGATTTGGTTTCAAGCTCCCCAGAAGATCTCATCAAGCGTCTTAACGAAGTCATGGTTCCCATCGATATCACCGAAGTCGATTTCAAAATAGGTGATAACACGGTCTACCGGCATCAACTGACTCAAACCTACCGCTTGCTCGGCGACAGTTATAGTTTCCGTACCGTTACCGTCGAATTAATGAAGCATCCAGGGATGTTTCTGAGCCTGACTTATCGCGATCCTGTAGCAAATTACTACAACTCCCTTTTCACGACGGCTCCTCTTTCTATCGCCATTGGCTTTATGCTTATCGTGCTGTACTTTGCTATCCGCTGGATGAAAAACCAGCTGGCGGGGCAAGAGCTATTGGAAAACAGAGCGAAGCGCATTCTGAACGGTGAGAGAGGAGTTGATGTTCGTGGTTCGGTACTTGAGTGGCCACCCCAAGCCAGTAGTGCACTAGATTTGTTACTTTCTGACCTGCAAAACGCCAGCGATCAACGTAGCAGGATGGATACATTGATCCGAGCCTTTGCTGCGCAAGATGCAAAAACTGGTCTGAATAATCGCCTGTTCTTTGATAACCAGCTCGCGACCTTACTGGATGAGCAAGAGCAAGTTGGTGCGCACGGCGTCGTCATGATAATTCGTCTCCCAGATTTTGAAACGCTGCATGAAACGTGGGGACGTAACGCGGTAGAAGAGTATTTGTTTACCATTATTAATATGTTGTCGACATTTGTGATGCGTTATCCTGGCGCGTTGCTGGCACGCTATTTCCGCAGCGATTTTGCCGTTTTATTACCGCATCGCACATTGAAAGAAGCTGATAGCATTGCCAGCCAGTTACTGAAAGCCGTCGATTCTTTGCCCCCAACGCGGATGTTGGATCGTAATGACATGATGCATATTGGTATTTGTGCATGGCGTAGTGGGCAAAGCAAAGAGCAAGTGATGGAAAATGCGGAAGTGGCGACGCGTAATGCTTCACTGCAAGGGACAAACGGTTGGTCGGTATACGACGATAGTTTACCTGAGAAAGGGCGAGGTAACGTTAAATGGCGTACGCTTATTGAACAGGTCTTGCAGCGCGGTGGCCCGCGCTTTTACCAGAAACCGTCGGTGATGCGTGATGGTTATGTGCATCATCGGGAAATCATGTGTCGGATATTCGACGGTGAACAAGAAGTTCTGGCCGCAGAATATTTGCCCATGGTGAAACAGTTTGGTTTATCTGAGCAATATGATCGGCAAACCATCTCACGTTTGCTACCGTTAGCCGGGTTCTGGCCAGAAGAAACACTGGCAATTCAAGTTTCAGTTGAGTCACTGATTCGCGCACCGTTCCAGCGTTGGTTGCGGGATGCATTGATGCAGTGCGAAAAATCGCTTCGTCGACGTATTCTTTTTGAACTTGCAGAGGCAGATGTTTGTCAACACATCAGCCGTTTGCAACCTGTGGTTCGTTTGATCAAAGCATTGGGTGCGCGTATTGCTGTCTCCCAGGCGGGTTTGACCGTAGTGAGTACGTCCTATATTAAAGAGTTGGATGTCGAGTTGATAAAACTGCATCCGGGGCTTGTGCGAAATATAGAGAAACGAACCGAGAATCAGTTGTTTGTACAGAGCCTTGTAGAGGCTTGTAACGGGACTCAGACCCAAGTTTTTGCGGTTGGTGTCAGAACTCGAAGTGAATGGCAGACGCTGGTGGAGAAAGGCGTGGCGGGTGCTCAGGGGGATTTTTTTGCGGCCTCTCAACCACTCGATAGCAACGTGAAAAAATATTCGCAAAGATACTCGGTTTAACCTGCCGTTTATAAATATTTCACGTAGAATAACGCGCGCTGCATCTCAAGGGGGCGAATCAGCCTGCTGACCAGATTGTTGAAGCATGAAATGAACCTAGTTTGCTACCCAGCACTGTTCGTTTAACCCACAGCGTTTGTTTATTTGCTCTGCAGTTGAGGATAAACGTGCCGAAGGTGCCACAGTCGTAGTAAACTGCACAAATTTTCACCATTGCAGAACATTTTTGCGCCTTGTCGCTGTAATGAGTGGTTGATAAAGTAAGCGGATTTTGTGTCCGCCCCAGCTTTCAGGATTATCCCTTAGTATGTTGAAAAAATTTCGTGGCATGTTTTCCAATGACCTGTCCATTGACCTGGGTACCGCGAATACCCTGATTTATGTTAAAGGACAAGGCATCGTATTGAATGAGCCATCCGTCGTGGCCATTCGCCAGGATCGTGCCGGTTCACCGAAAAGCGTAGCTGCTGTCGGTCATGATGCTAAACAGATGCTAGGCCGTACGCCTGGCAACATTGCCGCTATTCGTCCAATGAAAGATGGCGTTATTGCCGACTTCTTCGTGACTGAAAAAATGCTGCAACACTTTATCAAGCAAGTGCATAGCAATAGCTTCATGCGCCCGAGCCCGCGCGTTCTGGTTTGTGTGCCTGTTGGTGCAACTCAGGTTGAGCGTCGTGCTATTCGTGAATCTGCCCAAGGTGCAGGTGCTCGTGAAGTGTTCTTAATTGAAGAGCCAATGGCTGCCGCTATCGGTGCGGGCCTGCCAGTTTCTGAAGCAACAGGTTCTATGGTTGTGGATATCGGTGGTGGTACCACTGAAGTTGCTGTTATCTCTCTGAATGGCGTGGTTTACTCTTCTTCCGTACGTATTGGTGGTGACCGCTTCGACGAAGCCATCATTAATTATGTGCGTCGTAACTACGGTTCACTGATTGGCGAAGCGACCGCTGAACGTATCAAACACGAAATCGGTTCTGCTTACCCAGGCGATGAAGTGCTTGAAATCGAAGTGCGTGGTCGTAACCTGGCTGAAGGTGTTCCACGTGGCTTTACTCTGAATTCCAATGAAATCCTCGAAGCCCTGCAAGAGCCATTGACGGGTATCGTGAGTGCGGTGATGGTTGCACTGGAACAGTGTCCTCCAGAACTGGCTTCTGATATTTCTGAACGCGGTATGGTTCTGACCGGTGGTGGCGCATTGCTGCGTAACCTCGACCGTTTACTGATGGAAGAAACAGGCATTCCGGTAGTAGTTGCAGAAGATCCATTGACTTGCGTCGCCCGTGGTGGTGGCAAGGCACTGGAGATGATCGACATGCACGGCGGCGACTTGTTCAGCGAAGAGTAATCAGCCACACGTAAGGGGCAGTCATTAAGATTGCCCTTTCTTGCTGGCCCTGGAATACGCATAGCCTATGAAGCCAATTTTTAGCCGTGGCCCTTCGTTGCAGTTTCGCCTGATTCTGGCGGTGCTGGTGGCGATTGGTGTAATGATTGCAGATAGTCGCCTGGGTACGTTTAGCCAGATTCGAACGTATATGGATACTGCCGTCAGCCCTTTCTATTTTGTCTCAAATGGTTCCCGTGAATTGCTCGACAGCGTGTCGCAAACACTGGCATCACGCGATCAGCTAGAACTCGAAAATCGTGCATTGCGTCAGGAACTGATCCTGAAAAACAGCGAATTACTGATGATGGGTCAATATCGTCAGGAAAACGCACGTCTGCGCGAATTACTTGGCTCGCCGTTACGTCAGGACGAGCAAAAAATGGTGACCCAGGTTATCTCCACCGTTAACGATCCTTACAGTGACCAGGTGGTTATTGATAAAGGCAGCGTGAACGGAGTCTATGAAGGTCAGCCAGTCATCAGTGATAAAGGTGTCGTAGGCCAGGTTGTTGCGGTCGCGAAACTTACAAGCCGCGTTTTACTGATTTGTGATGCAAGCCATGCACTACCGATTCAGGTATTGCGTAATGACATCCGCATTATTGCTGCGGGCAACGGCTGTACTGATGATTTGCAACTGGAACATTTACCGGCTAATACCGACATTCGCGTAGGCGATGTATTGGTGACCTCTGGTTTAGGTGGACGCTTCCCGGAAGGCTATCCAGTGGGTGTCGTTTCCTCTGTGAAACTTGATACTCAACGCGCTTATACAGTTATTCAGGCTCGCCCGACGGCTGGCTTACAACGTCTGCGTTATTTGCTGCTGTTGTGGGGTGCGGATCGCGAGGGGAAAACCCCTATGCCGCCTGATGAGGTTCATCGCGTCGCCAATGAGCGTTTGATGCAAATGATGCCGCAGGTTTTACCTCCAGCTGATTCTGTAGGTCCGCCTGCTCCGGTACCGCCTCCAGCAACGGGAATTACTCAGACACCAGCAGGAAATACCGCGTCTCCTGCACCTGCTACCCAGGGAGGGCAGTAGTGGGGAGTTACCGTAGCCAGGGCCGTTGGGTTATATGGCTTTCCTTCTTTGTCGCCTTACTGTTGCAAGTCATGCCCTGGCCGGACGATTTGAAAGTCTATCGTCCGGACTGGGTTTTGTTGATCCTGCTGTATTGGATCCTGGCTTTGCCACACCGAGTAAATGTCGGCACAGGTTTTGTGGTGGGTGCCATACTTGATCTGATCAGTGGATCCACCCTTGGTGTGCGGGCTTTATCACTGAGCATCGTTGCTTATCTGGTGGCATTCAAATACCAGCTATTCCGCAATCTCGCGCTTTGGCAGCAGGCTTTAGTCGTCATGCTGTTGTCATTGATGACCGATGTCATTGTTTTCTGGTCTGAATTTTTAGTCATCAACGTCTCTTTCCGCCCAGAGATTTTCTGGAGTAGCCTGGTCAACGGTATATTATGGCCATGGATCTTTTTGTTGATGCGTAAAATTCGCCAACAATTTGCTGTGCAATAAGGTTGAACATGACATCTTTGTATCTGGCATCTGGCTCTCCACGCCGTCAGGAGCTTCTGACTCAGTTGGGCGTATCATTTGAACGCATCATTACCAACGTGGAAGAACAACGTCTGAGCCACGAAAGCGCGCAACAGTATGTTGTGCGCCTTGCGCGTGATAAAGCGCAGGCTGGTGTGGCGCTTGCACAGCATGATTTACCGGTTTTGGGCGCAGATACTATTGTTATCTACAATGGCAGCGTGTTGGAAAAACCTAAAGATGAGCAACATGCCGCTCAAATGCTGCGTCTGTTATCCGGTAATCAACACCAGGTGATGACGGCAGTTGCGCTGGCAGACAGAGAATCATTGCTTGATTGCCTGGTGACGACGGAAGTGACATTTCGCGCATTATCGGAACAGGATATCGCCGGTTACGTTGCCAGCGGTGAACCCATGGACAAAGCAGGCGCATACGGTATTCAAGGGCTTGGTGGTTGTTTTGTCAGGAAGATCAATGGCAGCTACCATGCTGTAGTCGGTTTACCACTAGTTGAAACCTATGAATTGCTGAGTAATTTTCACGCATTGCGTGATGGACGAGGAAAACATGACGGCTGAATTATTAGTCAACGTGACCCCATCGGAAACTCGGGTGGCTTACATTGACGGTGGAATACTGCAAGAGATTCATATTGAACGCGAAGCACGTCGCGGGATCGTAGGGAATATCTACAAAGGTCGTGTTAGCCGGGTGCTTCCGGGGATGCAGGCGGCATTTGTAGATATTGGCCTTGATAAGGCAGCGTTTCTTCACGCTTCTGACATCATGCCGCATACCGAATGTGTGGCGGGTGAAGAGCAGAAGAACTTCACAGTACGCGATATCTCCGAACTGGTCCGTCAGGGGCAAGACTTGATGGTGCAAGTGGTGAAAGATCCGCTTGGCACCAAAGGTGCTCGTTTAACCACGGATATCACGCTGCCATCTCGCTACCTGGTATTTATGCCAGGCGCTTCGCACGTCGGTGTTTCCCAGCGCATTGAAAGTGAAGCTGAGCGCGATCGCCTTAAAAAAGTCGTCAATGCTTATTGTGACGAGCAGGGTGGATTTATCATTCGCACCGCTGCTGAAGGTGTATGCGAAGAAGATTTATCGTCAGATGCGGCTTACCTCAAACGCGTCTGGACCAAAGTTAGCGAGCGGAAAAAACGTAACAAAACACGTTGCCAGCTATATGGAGAACTGGCGCTGGCACAACGCGTGTTGCGTGATTTTGCCGATGCGGCACTCGATCGCATTCGTGTCGACTCCCGTCTGACATTCGACATGCTGCTGGAATTTACCGCAGAATACATGCCGGAAATGCATAACAAAATTGAACACTACAGTGGTCGCCAACCCATTTTTGACCTCTTTGATGTCGAAAACGAAATCCAGCGCGCGCTGGAGCGGAAAGTTGAGCTTAAGTCTGGAGGTTATTTAGTCATCGACCAGACTGAAGCAATGACCACCGTGGATATCAACACCGGTGCATTTGTCGGCCATCGTAATCTCGACGATACTATTTTCAACACCAACATCGAAGCGACGCAGGCGATTGCCCGCCAGTTACGTTTGCGCAATCTGGGTGGCATTATCATTATTGATTTCATTGATATGAGTAATGAAGACCATCGCCGACGTGTGCTGCATTCACTCGAACAAGCACTCAGTAAAGATCGCGTTAAAACCAGTATTAACGGTTTCTCCCAACTTGGCCTGGTTGAGATGACGCGCAAACGTACGCGTGAGAGCGTGGAACATGTGCTGTGTAACGACTGTCCAACTTGCCATGGGCGCGGTACTGTTAAAACGGTTGAAACAGTCTGCTATGAAATTATGCGTGAAATCGTTCGTGTGCATCACGCATATGATTCCGACCGTTTCCTGGTTTACGCATCTCCAGCCGTAGGGGAAGCGCTGAAAAGCGAAGAATCCCATTCGTTGGCCGAAGTAGAAATTTTTGTCGGCAAACAAGTCAAAGTGCAGATCGAGCCGCTCTATAATCAGGAGCAGTTCGACGTCGTTATGATGTAACTCTGTGCGGTTGGTGCAGATTTGAGTTCCGCTCCGGCGGTTAACAAGGAGATTTTCGTGAGGCGACTGCCCGGCATTCTGCTACTCACTGGCGCAACGTTGATCGTTATCGTCGCACTGCTGGTGAGTGGTTTGCGGCTGGTTTTGCCGCATCTTGATGCCTGGCGCCCGGCTCTGCTCAATAAAATCGAAGCCATAACGGGTACGCCTGTAGATGCCAGCCAAATACAGGCAAGCTGGGAAAATTATGGCCCGACGCTGGATGTGCGCGACATCAAAGCGGGTCTGAAGGACGGCGGCGAGTTGACCGTTAAGCGTGTGACTCTGGCGCTCGATCTCTGGCAGAGTCTTTTACATGCACGCTGGCAATTCCGCGATCTCACTTTTTATCAGATGCAGTTGCGCACCAATACCCCGCTGAGCCAGAACAAAGGTGATGGTAAGTTCGAAACGGGGGACATTAGCGATCTCTTTTTACGCCAGTTCGATCATTTTGATCTCCGCGACAGTAACCTCAGCTTCCTGACTCTATCTGGCCAGCGCGCCGAACTTGCTATTCCGCAGCTTACCTGGCTTAACACTGCCAATCGTCACCGGGCCGAAGGGTTGGTCAGCCTATCGAGCTTTACCGGTCAGCATGGTGTAGCAAAAGTGCGTATGGATCTGCGCGACGAAAATGGTTTGCTGAACATCGGTAAAGTCTGGCTGCAGGCTGATAGCGTTGATGTAAAACCGTGGCTTGGCCGCTGGATGAAAGACAACGTTGATTTACAGACCGCGGAGTTTAGCCTCGAAGCCTGGATGGATATCAATGCGGGCAAAGTTGCCGGTGGCAATGTCTGGTTGAAACAGGGCGGAGCGAGCTGGGCGGGGAAAAACAACACGCATCAGCTGTCTGTGGATAATTTAATGGCGCATGTCACACGTTCTGACGTGGGCTGGAACCTTGCTATTCCCTCTACCAATATCACCCTTGATGATAAAACCTGGCCAAAAGGTTCGTTAGCACTGGCGTGGATTGGACCACAGGATGTGGGTGGAAAAGAGAGTACCCGCAGCGATGAGTTACGCGTGCGTGCAACCAATATGGAGCTGGAAAGCTTCACCGGTTTACTACCTATTGCCGAGAAAATATCTCCTGACTTAGGCGATATCTGGACTACCTTGCAACCGCGCGGACACATTGATGTGTTGGCTCTTGATATCCCGCTTGAGCAAACTGAAAACACGCGCATGCAAGGGCGGTGGAAAGATGTGAGCTGGAAGCAATGGAAGATGCTACCTGGCGTTGAACATTTCTCCGGTTCTGTCACCGGAAGCGTGGCACATGGGCAGCTTAACGCGCAGGTTCTTGATGCTAAAATGCCTTACGAAGGGGTATTCCGTGCTCCTCTGGAAGTGGAACGCGGTGTCGCAACACTCGAATGGCAAAAAAATGCAGCCGGTTTCCAGCTTGATGGTAAAAACCTTGATGTAAAAGCCCGTTCAGTTTGGGCTGCGGGGGATTTTCGCTACTACCAACCGACTGGCGACGAACCCTGGTTAAGTATTTTGGCCGGAATCAGTACGCACAATGGCGCTGACGCCTGGCGCTATTTCCCTGAAAACCTGATGGGCAAAGAGCTCGTTGATTACCTCAGCGGTGCAATCCAGGGCGGGGAAGCAGATAACGCGACGCTGGTTTATGGCGGCAACCCTCATCTTTTCCCTTATCTGCACAACGAAGGCCAGTTCGAGGTCTACGTCCCACTGCGGAATGCCAAATTTGCCTTCCAGCCAGACTGGCCAGCATTAGAAAACTTGAATATTACTCTGGATTTCATCAACGACGGTTTATGGATGAAATCTGATGAGGTGAAACTCGGTGGTGTGACCGCGCGTAATCTGACGGCGATTATCCCGGATTATGCAAAAGAAAAACTGCTGATTGATTCTGATATCAGTGGCCCGGGAAGTGCGGTTGGGCCGTATTTCAAAGAAACCCCACTTAAAGATTCGCTGGCGGCTGCCCTTGATGAACTCCAGATTGGAGGCGATGTGAATACTCGCTTACATCTGGATATCCCTCTGAATGGCAAACTGACCACCGCTTCAGGTGATGTTCAGCTCAATAACAATACATTGCTGATAAAACCGCTCTCCAGCACGCTGAGTAACCTGACAGGAAAATTCAGCTTTGTGAATGGTGATTTGAAAAGTGAACCTTTAAAAGCCACTTGGTTTAATCAACCGATATCGATTGATTTTAATACTAAAACTGGCGAAAAAGATTATCAGGTTGGTGTCAATTTACTGGGTGACTGGCAGCCAACAAAAATGGGTGTGCTGCCTGAACTCATCAACACTGAATTGAGCGGCAATGTTCCATGGAAAGGTGATGTAGCAATTTCGCTCCCGTACCACGGAGAGGCAAATTATCAGGTCAATGTGGCGGCAGATCTTAAAAATGTGAGCAGTCACTTACCCGCGCCGGTTGATAAAGCCACAGGGGAGCCGCTGCCATTGAAAATTGCGGTGAAAGGCAACCTCAATAGCTTCGATTTGACGGGTAGTGCAGGCCCAAAAAATCATTTCTCCAGCCGTTGGTTATTGAATAAAAAGCTGACGCTTGATCGAGCTATTTGGGCCACAAATAGCCATACCATTCCTCCCTTGCCTGATAACTCCGGCTTAGAACTTGATCTTCCTGCGATGGATGGCGCCCAATGGCTGGCATTGTTTAGTCAGGGGGCGGTAGATAGTGTTGGCAATTCAACGTCATTCCCAACGGATATTACACTGCGTACATCGTCATTGACCTTTGCGGGGCAGCAATGGAACAACCTGAGTCTCGTTTCCCAGGCCATTCCTGGCGGTACACGCGTTGAAGCTCAGGGCCGTGAAGTGAACGGCTCGTTGACGATGCAAAAAAATGCACCGTGGCGTGCGGCAATCAAATATCTCTACTTCAACCCGGATTGGGGCAACAGTACGGCTAAATCTGGTAACGCTTCTCCAATGGGAGATAACGGTTCAATTAATTTCCGCGACTGGCCTGATTTGCAACTGCGCTGTGCCGAATGCTGGCTATGGGGCCAAAAATACGGGCGCATTGATGGTGACATCGCCATCAAAGGAAACACCATGGAACTGGAAAATGGTTTAGTCGATTCAGGATTTGCAAGGCTCACGGCCAGTGGCCAATGGGTTAACAGCCCGGCAGAAGAACGTACCTCTATAAAAGGTAAACTTCATGGCGGTAAGCTTGATGCAGCGACTAACTTCTTTGGTGTTAAAACACCGATTCAGGGTTCGTCGTTCGACGTAGACTATGATTTGCACTGGCGTGATAAACCCTGGCAGCCAGCTATCGCATCACTCAACGGCATTCTTCATACCAAATTTGGTAAAGGCCAGATTTCCGATCTGGGTACTGGTCATGCCGGGCAATTACTGCGCCTGGTGAGCATTGATGCTCTGATGCGTAAACTGCGCTTTGATTTTAGCGATACCTTCGGCAGTGGTTTCTATTTTGATTCCATCCGCAGTACCGCGTGGGTCAAAGATGGTGTGTTGCATACTGACGATACGCTGGTGGATGGCCTGGAAGCCGATATTGGCATGAAAGGTTCTGTGGATTTGGTTCATCGTCAGCTTGATATCGAAGCGGTCGTGGCACCTGAAATTTCTGCCACCGTTGGCGTGGCAACTGCATTTGTTGTTAACCCGATAATCGGTGCCGCGGTATTTGCTGCGAGTAAAGTATTAGGGCCGTTGTGGAGCAAAATCTCCGTGCTTCGTTACCACATCACAGGCTCCGTCGACAAACCGCAAATCAATGAAGTGCTCCGCCAGCCAAGGGTTAACGACACTAAGTGATTTGACGCGGGCAATTAATTACCGCAAGCTCAATAGATATGCCCGTCATCGTTCAGGACGCAGTGACACACTGTATCCTGAACAACAGCGGCACCAACCTTCAGTAAGAATAAGAGTAGCGAAACGATGAGTCTGAACCTGGTAAGTGAGCAGTTGCTGTCTGCGAATGGCTTAACCCATCAAGATCTGTTTTCTATTTTGGGCCAATTATCCGAGCGCCGACTCGACTACGGAGATGTGTATTTCCAGTCCAGTTATCATGAATCCTGGGTGCTGGAAGATCGCATCATTAAGGATGGCTCTTACAACATCGATCAAGGCGTAGGTGTGCGAGCCGTCAGCGGTGAGAAAACCGGTTTTGCCTATGCCGACCAGGTCAGCCTGTTGGCATTGGAACAAAGTGCCCACGCAGCACGCAGCATCGTGCAGGAAAAGGGGAATGGCCGCGTACAAACTCTGGGTGCCGTGCAACACAGCGCGTTATATACCAGCGCTGATCCTCTGCAAAGCATGACGCGTGAAGAGAAACTCGACATTCTGAAGCGTGTTGATAGCGTTGCGCGAGCCGCAGATGCACGTGTTCAGGAAGTTACCGCCAGTTTGACTGGTGTCTACGAACTGATTCTTGTCGCAGCAACCGATGGCACACTGGCTGCTGATGTTCGTCCATTAGTGCGTCTTTCTGTGAGTGTTCAGGTGGAAGACAACGGCAAACGCGAGCGTGGTTCCAGTGGTGGCGGTGGCCGTTTTGGCTATGACTATTTCCTCGAGACTATTGATGGTGAAGTTCGCGCAGATGCCTGGGCGAAAGAAGCCGTGCGTATGGCGTTAGTGACTCTTTCTGCTGTTGCGGCACCTGCGGGCATGTTCCCGGTAGTGCTTGGAGCAGGATGGCCGGGCGTGTTGCTGCATGAAGCGGTGGGACACGGGCTGGAAGGTGATTTTAACCGTCGCGGTACGTCGGTATTCAGTGGTCAGATGGGCCAGCTGGTCGCCTCTGAGCTGTGTACGGTTGTTGATGATGGCACCATGGCAAACCGCCGTGGTTCAGTGGCTATCGACGATGAAGGTGTCCCGGGTCAATACAATGTGTTGATTGAAAACGGCGTGCTGAAAGGCTACATGCAAGACAAACTCAATGCCCGTTTAATGGGTGTTGCGCCAACGGGTAATGGCCGTCGCGAATCTTACGCGCACTTGCCAATGCCACGTATGACCAATACTTATATGCTGGCAGGTAAATCGACTCCGCAAGAAATTATCGAGTCGGTTGAATATGGTATTTACGCCCCGAATTTTGGTGGCGGCCAGGTTGATATCACTTCTGGCAAGTTTGTGTTTTCAACCTCGGAAGCGTATCTCATCGAAAATGGCAAAGTGACTAAGCCAGTGAAAGGCGCAACGCTTATCGGTTCTGGTATCGAAACCATGCAACAGATTTCTATGGTGGGTAACGATCTGGCACTGGATAACGGTGTTGGTGTCTGTGGCAAAGAAGGGCAGAGTCTGCCAGTCGGTGTCGGCCAGCCAACGCTCAAAGTCGATAATCTGACGGTGGGCGGTACAGCATAAAAATTAAACAGCCGGGTTAATCCCGGCTATTTTCACTCCCACGTCCTTTGTTCTCGCGTACCCCTTGATAGAGGTGCGAAACCTTCACGAAATACTCTGTCAGGTAGTTAATACAAACCTGTACTTTCAACGGTAACTTATCTTTCTCGGTATACAACGCGTACACCGGACGCGGATCGGATTGATAACGCGGGAACAGGATCTCTAGCGAGCCGTCATTGATCTCATCGATCACCCACATCAGCGGTACATAAGCAATTCCTGCCCCCACTTTTAGCCAACGGCTTAATGTCATCGGATCGTTAGTGATAAAGCGCCCTTGCGGAAGCATGCGCGTTGTCAGTCCTTCAGGTGCGATTAGTTCAAATTCATTGTGGGGGCGAATGCTGTATTCCAGCCACGAATGGTTCACAAGGTCGGCAGGTTTTTCTGGCGTGCCATTCTGCTGTAGATAGCTTTTAGAGGCGCAAACCACCATCGGCATCGAACCCAGTCGGGTTGAGAACAAGCTTGAATCCTGCAAAGCACCAACACGAATGACCACATCCAGGCCATCGGCAATGAGATCAGGGGCGGGAATGCCGGTAACCAGGTTGACCGTCAGCTCGGGGTACTCTTTGAGCATATCGGCAGTCATGGACGCGAGGACATTTTGTGCCATAGTTGAAGAACTGCCGATGCGCAGTGTACCGATTGGCGTGTTGTTAAAAGCATAAAGTTGCTCGTGAACTTCTTGTGCTTCATGCAACATCTTGCGGCAGCCGAGGTAGTAAATTTTACCGGCCTCAGTTAACCCAATGCTTCGTGTGCTGCGGTTTAGCAGCTTTACCTGTAACTCATCTTCCAGTTTGGAAACGGTTTGGCTAATGGACGATACACTCATTTCTAGCTGCCTGGCTGTGGCAGTAAAAGAGCCAAGCTCGACGACTTTGGCAAAAACTGACATGCGTTTAAGTCTTTCCATTGTTCACTCTGAGTTAAAAGTGATTTAGATCACACATTATAGATAACGAGCTAACAATTGCGTTAATATATTATTAACAACACAACCCGTGATACTCGCTAGCTTAACGTTCCTGTCTGTTACAGGGTTTGTGTCTTCTGTATTTTCTGCAAGGTTAACATGAGTCTATTCCCTGTTATCGTGATATTCGGTCTTTCTTTTCCTCCGATATTTTTCGAGCTAATTCTTTCGCTGGCGCTGTTCTGGTTAGTTCGCCGTCTGCTGACTCCAACGGGAATTTATGATTTTGTCTGGCACCCGGCATTATTTAACACAGCACTTTATTGCTGCCTGTTTTATCTGATCTCGCGTCTGTTTGTTTGAGGTTGATGTGAAAGCACTTACAAGAAAAATGACTCGCACTGCCATCACACTAATTCTGGTGTTGTTGGCTTTCATCGCTATCTTCCGTGCCTGGGTGTTTTATACCGAATCGCCATGGACGCGTGACGCTCGCTTTACAGCAGACGTTGTGGCGATTGCGGCAGATGTGTCCGGTTTAATTACGGATGTGCAGGTACACGACAACCAACTGGTGAAGAAGAATCAGATTCTGTTCACCATTGACCAGCCTCGCTACCAAAAGGCCCTGGAACAAGCTCAGGCCGATGTGGCCTATTACCAGGCACTGTCCGGGGAAAAACGCCGTGAAGCAGGGCGCCGTAATTCCTTGGGTATTCAGGCGATGTCGCGTGAAGAAATTGAACAATCTAATAACGTGCTTCAGACCGTATTGCATCAACTGGCGAAAGCAGAAGCGACACGAGATTTAGCGCAGTTGGATCTGCAACGTACTGTTATCCGTGCTCCGGCAGACGGATGGGTAACCAATCTCAATGTTTATACTGGCGAGTTTATTACTCGTGGTTCAACGGCCGTTGCATTAGTCAAACAAGGTTCGTTCTACATTCTCGCCTACATGGAAGAAACCAAACTTGACGGCATTCGTCCGGGTTATCGGGTACAAATCACACCGCTTGGCAGCAATCGCGTGTTGCGCGGAACGGTAGATAGCATTTCTGCCGGGGTTACCAATGCCAGCAGCACCAAAGACACCAAAGGCATGGCGACAGTTGATTCCAATCTTGAATGGGTACGTCTGGCGCAGCGTGTGCCAGTGCGGATCCATCTTGATGATCAACAAGGCAATCTTTATCCCGCCGGGACAACGGCAACTGTCGTGGTGACGGGGAATAAAGACCGAGATACCGACCACGAATCGGTGTTCATTAAATTCATGCATCGTCTGCGTGAGTTCGGCTAAGCGTAGGTCGATATGTATTTTATCTCCCGATTACACCTGCGCTTTGCCATCAAGCTGGCTTTTGCCCTTGTTTTGGCCTTGTTTGTTGGCTTCCATTTCCAGCTTGAAACTCCACGCTGGGCGGTACTGACTGCGGCGCTTGTCGCTGCAGGCCC
>DASXXQ010000070.1:0-1584 GCA_036502985.1 Buttiauxella sp. | reverse complement strand
CCTGCACGGTATTCATCCATCCACGCCATGCAGGTTTGTGCATCAATATGCTGCGGATCGTACGAAATATCGGTGTTTGCCAGGAAGCCCCACAGCGGGAAAGTGAAGCCACGATAGTTCATCGCTGCATCTTCGGCATCCGCCTGTAACCACTGGCGTGCATCGCCAAAATGTTCACCCAACACATAAGCATCGGGCCTGGTTTCTTTCGCTGAGCGGGTAATCCCCGTGACATGCTGGAGGTTATTTTTCGCCCCGCCTGATTCCCCAAGCATATGCACCACATCCAGCCGCCAGCCATCAATACCCCACGGTTCACGCAACCAGTGGCGCACGATACTGTCTTCCCCCTGATAAATTTCATCTACCAAAGTAGAAGACTGGTAATCAAGCTTCGGCAAACTGGAATAACCTAGCCAGTCGAGCGCATGCCCATCTGCGTTATAGCTGTAAAAATCACGCCATGGCGATTGAGGATTGTGGCTCGCTCCTTCGCCGTGCGTTTGCTGGCGGTCAAACCACTGGTGTGTATCGCCGCTGTGATTAAACACGCCGTCGAGCATCAGCCGCATGCCGTGGCGTTGAGTATTTTTGCGCAGGCGTAAAAAGGCGTGATCGCCACCAAACTGCACATCAACATGGCGATAATCCTGCGTATCGTATTTATGGACGCTCGGTGCGGTAAATATCGGATTGAGATACAGGGCTGTTACACCCAACATCTTCAGATACGGAAGATTTTCGCTGATTCCATCCAGATCGCCGCCGTAAAATGTAGATCCACCCGCATCGGCAACCAACGGTTGATCCCAGTCTCGCAGAATAATGTCGCGTTTTGCGGCGTGGTGATAATAGACCTGATCCTGTTCTGGTGTTCGCTGTTGGCTACGCGCAAAACGATCGGGGAAAATCTGGTAGAAGACCTGATCCTGCACCCATTGCGGGCCATCATCTGGTAAGTCGACAGCAAACTGCTCAAGCCGCGCCGGAGGAATAGATCCCAATCCTTGCGGCGTAAACCAACGCTGTTTATCCAGCCACAGCAATTTAAAGCTGTAGCGGCGGCGCGGTTGCCCTTCAGATAAATCAATTACACCGCGCCAGGCCACAACACCGTCGTGAGGTGCCGCTTTCTGCCGAGTCATCTGTACCGAGGTTTCTTCGTTATCTTTTTCGTAACGCAGAACCACACGCTGCGGTATATCATCGCCAGAAACCCACAGCGTGATGTACAGCTTATCTTTACGTGTTTGTATGAAAGGGGGCACCGGAAGGTGCCAGGCATTCAACATAATCGCATCCCCAGATAATTAATTGACGCCACCTTGCCACAGCATGAACCCGTATCACTCCTCATTGTTATTTTTATTGGGGGAGGAAAGCGGGGGTGGAGAAAATGAACACGTTTGCTTAATAAGTTTGCGATACCTATAGTGAAAATACTCTCCCATTCACATGCTAATGAAAGGAATTCGCCATGAAGACTGCCCGCACGCTTACCCTGCTTTTTCTGGCGCTTTGCTCTACCAATGCGCTGGCAGGTTCAGCTTACGAATCTCTGCAATTTGGCAAGTATAAGCAGCA
>DASXXQ010000069.1:0-6326 GCA_036502985.1 Buttiauxella sp. | reverse complement strand
TCTGACGATTACCGAACTGGCGCGCGAAAGCGAAACCAGCGAGGCTAGCGTCACCCGTCTGTGCCGCCACCTGGGTTGTAAAGGCTATACCGAATTCAAAATGGCGCTGGCACTGGATGTGCAGCAAAGTCAGCCTCCCGCACCGGTCAGTGAAGATGGCATCGACGAGCTGGTCGAAGAATCCGTTCAGGCATTAAGAGATACCGCAAAGTTAATCGACCGCGAGGTGCTGGAACAGGCAGGCCTGGCACTGCACGAAGCCGCGTCGGTACAAATCTACGGCGTTGCTGCCAGCGCAATTATGGGCGACTACCTGCACTACAAACTGCTGCGGCTCGGAAAATCGGCCCAGTTATTTAGCGATATGCACCGTGGTGCCATGAACGCCGCCACCCTCAACGAACGGGATCTTGTCATCGCCATTTCCAGTTCAGGGTCGACCAAAGATCTGCTGCACGTCATTTCGATCGCAAAAAAACGTCGTGCCCACGTGCTGCTATTGAGTAATACGTTACGTAGCCCACTCGCCGATCTTTCCGATCTGTTATTAGTGGCCGCAAAACCAGAAGGCCCGCTAAGCGCCGGTTCGCTGAATGCCAAAGTTGGCGCAATGCTGCTGGTTGAAGTGCTGGTACGCGAGCTCATTACTCACGATAGCCGCTACGTGACAGCCAGTCAGCAAACGGCCAGTGCAACACTGCCGATGCTTATCTGATTGTAGATAACCAGAATCCCGCCAGCGCAATACCCTTTATTGGCAAATGTTATTGCGCTTACTATCACAACAATCACCCTTCTCCTGGCTCCATGCCGTATGACTTGATCACCATCATGTTCCCGTTCATTCCTCACTTCTATCATCGGGCTGCACGCCTGCGTCCTGATACTGCAGTCATGTTCACACTGGGCATGATAAGCATCCTGGAACATTGCGGCGCACTGAATGCGCCTGGTGCCATATAAATTATGCGAATTTTGATTCCGGAGTAGCCCATGGACTTAAAACAATATATTCAAGAACTGAAAAAAGTCGTCAATATCGACTGTGGGACGGCAACGATCGACGGCGTTGAGGAAGTAAGTCGTATCTTCCAGCAGTGGTATCAACATGAGAATTGGGTCTGCGACAGAATTCCGCTAGGTGAAAAAGTCGGGCCTGGATTGTTGGCAACCAACAAACCTGATGCTGAATATTATGATGTGCTTCTCGTCGGCCATATGGATACCGTATTCCCTGCAGGGACCGTGGCTGAACGCCCTTTTCGGATTGAAGGAAATCGAGCTTACGGCCCCGGCGTCTCTGATATGAAGAGCGGGTTACTGAATATTCTTTGGGCACTGCGTGAGATGGATAAAGCGACGCTGGCACGTTTATCGATTGGCGTGGCCATGAACCCGGATGAAGAAACCAGCTCTGTACACTCCCGCCACTGGCTTGGCGAACTGGCAAAACGTAGCCGTTGTGTACTGGTTTGTGAGGCAGCCAGGGCTGACGGGTCGCTGGTGAAAGCGCGTAAAGGCGTTGCTGGCTATAAACTCACGTTTAAAGGTGTGGCTGCACATGCCGGTAACGATCCTGAATCAGGACGCTCCGCAATTAAAGCGCTGGCGCGTGCGGTCCTGGAAATCAGTGAGCTGGCAGATATTAGCAAAGGAACCACCATCAATACCGGTGTGATTTCAGGCGGCGTGGTGGCCAATATCGTCCCTGAGCATGCAGAAATGGTTGTCGATGTTCGTTTCGAAGATAACGATGAATATGCGCGTGTGCATGCCGCAATCCAGGCATATACCCATCGTGAATTCGAGCGGGACGTGAAAACCACTGTTCAGCAACTCACGCAGAAACCGGCTATGTCACCCTCCGCCGATACCGAAGCATTGATGGGACTCGTTGAGCAAGCAGGTGCACAAGAAGGTATAGAGGTGCGCTGGAAGTCTGTAGGTGGGGGTTCTGATGCTAACTATACTGCTGCGTTAGGCGTACCTTCACTGGATGGCTTTGGCCCAATTGGCTCGGGTTTCCACACCGCGTCAGAATATCTGGAACTGGACAGTATCGAGCCGAGAGTTCGCTTACTTAAGCGCGTTCTTCAGTCACTTTAATGATAAGAATGGCCGCAAGCCCGGCCATTCTTTATTTGTTCAACGCCGCTTACTTCTTCGTTTTAAAATCAATAACCATACGGCCTTTGATTTTTCCGTCTTCCATTTCCTTGAAAATAGCGTTGATATCCTCAAGCGGACGCATCGTTACTTTGGGAACCACTTTCCCTTCGGCTGCGAACTGGAAAGCTTCGGTCAGGTCCATACGCGTCCCAACCAATGAACCGACAACTTCAATCCCATCGAGTACCAGGCGCGGTATGTTCAGGCTCATAGATTCAGAAGGCAGGCCAACCGCGACAATACGGGCACCAGCACGAACAGCATCTACGGCAGAGTTAAACGCGCCTTTTGCTACGGCGGTCACTACTGCTGCATGTGCGCCACCGACTTTTTCCTGAATAATTTTTGCGGCATCTTCATTACGTGAGTTAATCACCAAATCAGCACCACACTCTTTAGCGAAATCAAGTTGCGCATCGTTCACGTCAATGGCAATAACTTTGGCATTAAAGACGTTTTTCGCATATTGCAGCGCAAGGTTGCCAAGGCCACCCAGGCCGTAAATCGCAATCCATTGGCCCGGTTTCACGTGAGACACTTTTACCGCTTTATACGTTGTGACACCTGCGCAAGTTACGCTGCTTGCGGCGGCAGATTCAAGACCGTCCGGTACTTTAACTGCGTAGTCAGCTACAACGATGCACTCTTCTGCCATCCCGCCATCAGCGGTATATCCCGCATTTGTGACGCTTCGACACAGCGTTTCGTTACCGCTATTACAGTATTCACAGTTTCCACATCCACGGAAGAACCAGGCAACGCTTGCACGATCGCCCACTTTCAGTGAGGTCACACCAGGGCCGATAGACTTCACGACGCCGATGCCTTCATGGCCCAGCGTAATACCCGTTACATCACCAAAATCACCGTTTTTCACATGTAAATCGGTGTGGCATACCCCACAACATTCCATTGTTAGCAACGCTTCACCGTGCTTAAGTGCACGAACTGGCTTATCAACGATGCCAACAGAGTGGTCTTTGTTAACAACAGCAGCTTTCATAGCGGTCTCCTGACCTGTGAGTAAAATAACCCAATAAGTCTGGTCGAGAGCAGTAGTAACCGCAAACAGCATTCCCACTTTATGCGAGAACGGCTCAATTTTCGGTAAAAAATAAGCACAAAAAAACCCGCCGAAGCGGGTTTTTTAATCAGAATTTAAAGCAGTAACGAATTACTGACCTTTAACTTCTTTCAGACCATTGAACGGAGCTGGTGTACCTTGTGCAGCCAGAGCTTCTTCGATACGAATCAGCTGGTTGTACTTAGCAACACGGTCAGAACGGCTCATAGAACCAGTTTTGATCTGGCCTGCAGCAGTACCAACAGCCAGGTCAGCGATGGTAGCGTCTTCAGTTTCGCCTGAACGGTGAGAGATAACTGCAGTGTAGCCAGCATCTTTCGCCATTTTGATCGCAGCCAGAGTTTCGGTCAGAGAACCGATCTGGTTGAATTTGATCAGAATGGAGTTAGCGATACCGTTGTCGATACCTCTTTTCAGGATTTTGGTGTTAGTTACGAACAGGTCGTCACCAACCAACTGAAGTTTGTCGCCCATGACTTTAGTCTGGTATGCGAAACCATCCCAATCAGACTCGTCCAGACCGTCTTCGATAGAAACGATTGGGTACTGTTTGGTCAGGTCTTCCAGGAAGTGGGTGAATTCTTCAGAGGTGAAAGCTTTGTTGCCTTCGCCAGCCAGAACGTATTTACCGTCTTTGTAGAATTCAGAAGCAGCACAGTCCATAGCCAGAGTAATATCTTTACCCAGCTCGTAGCCTGCAGCTTTAACCGCTTCAGCGATTACAGCCAGTGCTTCAGCGTTGGAACCCAGGTTTGGCGCATAGCCACCTTCGTCACCAACAGCAGTACCCATGCCTTTTGATTTCAGAACCTTAGCCAGGGTGTGGAAAACTTCAGAACCCATACGGATGGCTTCTTTCAGAGTTTTCGCGCCAACTGGTTGAATCATGAACTCTTGGATATCAACGTTGTTATCAGCGTGCTCGCCACCGTTGATGATGTTCATCATAGGCAGAGGCATAGAGTATTTGCCTGGAGTGCCGTTCAGTTCAGCGATGTGTGCATACAGCGGCAGGCCTTTAGAGGCAGCAGCAGCTTTAGCAGCAGCCAGAGATACAGCCAGGATTGCGTTAGCGCCGAAGTTAGATTTGTTCTCGGTGCCATCCAGGTCGATCATGATCTTATCGATGTTAGCCTGGTCTTTCGCGTCTTTACCAGTTACAGCCGCAGCAATCGGGCCGTTAACTGCAGCAACGGCTTTCAGAACGCCTTTGCCCAGGAAGCGAGATTTGTCGCCATCGCGCAGTTCCAGCGCTTCGCGGGAACCCGTTGAAGCACCTGATGGTGCAGCAGCCATACCTACGAAACCGCCTTCCAGATGAACTTCAGCTTCAACAGTCGGGTTACCACGGGAGTCGATGATTTCACGACCGATGACTTTAACGATTTTGGACATTAGATTTTCCTCAGTACAAGTTAAACTAAAACTCCAGACAAACAACGCGCGAAACATTCGCGCGTTGTCGTTCTAACTTTCGGCTTACTTCGCCTGACGCTTCTGGTACTCACCGGCCGCTTTTACAAAGCCTGCAAACAATGGGTGCCCATCACGCGGGGTAGAAGTAAATTCCGGGTGGAACTGGCAAGCAACAAACCACGGATGATTTGGCACTTCGATGATTTCTACCAGTTGGTCATCACCGGAACGGCCCGCAACGCGCAGACCTGCTGTTTCAATTTGCTTCAACAACATGTTGTTGACTTCATAACGATGGCGATGGCGCTCAACGATTGTCGGTTCACCGTACATCTGGCGCACCAGACTACCATCGGTCAACTGACACTGCTGGCCACCAAGACGCATGGTGCCGCCTAAGTCGCTCTTTTCAGTGCGAACTTCAACGTTACCTTCTTCGTCACGCCACTCGGTGATTAACGCGACCACCGGGTATTTACAGTCTGGCACAAATTCAGTTGAGTTGGCGTCAGCCATACCTGCAACGTTTCGTGCGAACTCAATGAGTGCAACCTGCATACCTAAGCAAATGCCCAGATATGGAATGTTCTGCTCACGAGCATAGCGCGCGGTGGCGATTTTGCCTTCCACACCACGGTAACCAAAACCGCCAGGGATAAGGATAGCATCCAATCCCTTCAGTACTTCTTCAGCACCGCGAGTTTCAACATCCTGCGAGTCAATCAGCTTGATGTTAACGGTCAGACGGTTTTTCAAACCACCGTGTTTCAGCGCTTCAATCACAGATTTGTAGGCATCTGGCAGTTCAATGTACTTGCCGACCATACCAATTGTGACTTCGCTTGTCGGATTCGCTTCTTCGTAAATAACTTGTTCCCATTCGGACAAGTTAGCTTCAGGAACGTTCAAGCTGAATCGTTTACAAATATAATCGTCCAGACCCTGTGATTTCAACAGACCTGGAATTTTATAGATAGAATCGACATCTTTTAGAGAAATAACCGCTTTCTCCGGGACGTTACAGAACAATGCAATTTTTGCACGTTCGTTTGCCGGAACAACGCGGTCAGAGCGGCAGATCAGCACATCAGGCTGAATACCGATAGAAAGCAGCTCTTTTACGGAGTGTTGCGTTGGTTTAGTTTTCACTTCACCAGCCGCCGCCATGTACGGCACCAGAGTCAGGTGCATATACAGCGTGTGCTCACGACCCACTTCTACGGCCATCTGACGAATCGCTTCGAGGAACGGCAGGGATTCGATATCACCTACAGTACCGCCGATTTCTACCAGCACGACATCGTAGCCTTCGCCACCTTCAAGGATGCGTTCTTTGATAGCGTTCGTGATGTGTGGAATAACCTGGACTGTCGCGCCCAGATAGTCGCCACGGCGTTCTTTACGCAGAACTTCTGAGTAGATACGGCCAGTGGTGAAGTTGTTACGACGCGTCATTTTGTTGCGAATGAAACGCTCGTAGTGACCTAAATCCAGGTCGGTTTCAGCGCCGTCTTCTGTAACGAACACTTCCCCATGTTGAATAGGGCTCATGGTACCCGGATCGACGTTGATGTACGGATCGAGTTTCATGATGGATACGTTGAGGCCACGGGCTTCGAGAATAGCTGCGAGGGAGGCTGCGGCAATGCCTTTACCC
>DASXXQ010000068.1:0-13581 GCA_036502985.1 Buttiauxella sp. | reverse complement strand
ATAGGCCGGTGGCACCGCGAGGGCAAAACAGTCTTGCGTCGCGTTAAGATCCATCAGCGCAAGTCCCTGCTGCCAGCCCTGCGCCAGGTCATCGTCTTCCAGGGCATGAACCACCGGAATATTGCGTAACGGCAATGACAGAGCATCAAGCCAGATTGTGCTGCCTGAAAGCGAGAGAGTGTGCGCGCCCGCACCAATCACGGTGGCACGTACGGTTTGTTCAGGTACACGCAACGGCAGCGTGGTAAATCCGGCATGACGATGAATTGCCTGCGCCAGAAGTGGGCCAACATCACCGAAGCCAAACGGGGTTTCTGGCGGCTGGCGATAACATTCCCCCACCCCGCCTGAAAGCGTAATCACATCCGCTGGCTTACCCGCCGGGAGCGCATCAGTCATTAACAGACGTTGGGCAAGTGGCGAAATTTCACCGCTGATCACCTCAAAAAGCAGTTGTGCCATGCGGTCCGCAACCGTTTCAAGTTGCTCGGGTGTCAGCGCATGTTTGCCTTTATCGGCATCACCGAATAACTCGTCGGCAATCCATTGCCCTGGCCGATGGATAAACGTGACGTTGCCGCGAGTGTCGGTTTCAAACAATCGTCCCCCCACATTCAGGCAGGCCGAAGCTAACACTTTGCCACCTTCAAATAGCACGTAGTTCGCCGTGCCACCGCCGATATCAATATTCATTACCCGGTTTAACTGGCGCTGTGATAACGCCTGGGCACCGGAGCCGTAACCGGCAATAACCGACTCAAGATGCGGCCCCGCAGTGGCGACAACAAAATCACCCAACTGTTGGGATAAAGCCATCACGGCAGGTCTTGCATTGTGGGTTTTGGCGGTTTCACCAGTAATAATAATTGCTCCTGAATCAATGGATTCGGGTGCAATTCCTGCGGCGTGATACTGCGCGAGGATAAGTTTTAACAACTCGTCCTCACGCAGATGCCCATCAAGGTCAACCGGGGTAAAAAACACCGGACTTTGCCAGGTAATTTCACGTTTCACGAACTCATAGCGCGGCACCTGCGAAATAGCAGCCCGGTTCACCAATGCAAGGCATGAGAAAATCACCTGTGTAGTAGTGGTACCGATATCAATGCCGACACTAAGCAGTTCGCGAATTTTCACGATTGCGCCTCCGCAGATTCAGCCATAACCAGGGTGTTTTCTTCTTTCGGCACCAACAACATAGCCACCCCAATTGCCGTCACACCGCCCACCAACTTGCCGACAATCATCGGGAAGATCATCGGTGACATGTTGGCCGCCGCGAAGCCGAGATGGTCGCCGAGGGCGAATGCCGCCGACACGGCAAAAGCACAGTTGATGACTTTGCCGCGCGCATCCATATTCTTCATCATGCCATACATTGGAATATTGTTGGCCAGTGTTGCGACCATACCACCCGCAGCAATATTGTTTATTTTCAGTAAATTGCCGACGCGCATTAACGGTTTATCAAACCAGCGAGTGAGCAGCAGAACCATTGGATATGCGCCAAGCAACACACAAGAGATAGAACCAATGACTTCTATGGCGCGCATCACTTCACCGGGTTTATCCCCTTCACTCATAAAGATAGGATCAAGTCCCGGGATAATCGTCCAGCCCACGAGAAACTTCACCACTGCTGCGGCAAGACCGATGGTAATAATTGCAACGAGGATTTTTGCGAAGATCTGAAAACCGTTAATCATTTTTTCCGGGATGAATTTCAGTCCTAATGCCACCAGGATTGCAACGATCAGCACCGGAATCATATTGAGCAGAATTAAGCTCATGGTGAACTCAATCGGCTGCCCGTTAACTTCCACGCCGGAATACATCGCCACCAGCCCACCCGCAATACAGCCGATGGGAATCGTGACAATCCCTGCCAGCACGCCCAATGCCAGATAACGGCGGTCAGAAGGTTCGATAATCCCCAGCGCCACCGGAATCGAAAACACAATGGTTGGCCCCATCATCGAACCGAGGATTAACCCGGAGTAAAGCCAGGCGGCAACATCCCCCCCGGCCAGTTCTTTAGCAAGGAAGAAACCGCCCATATCGCAGGCCAATAATGTTCCGGCAAACATCGACGGGTTGGCACCAAGCATTTCATAAACAGGGATTATCACGGGGCCGAGCAAGTAAGCCAGAACGGGGGCTAGCGCGGTCATCCCGACCATCGCTAATCCCAGCGCACCCATCGCCATAAAACCTTCTTCAAACTGGCTACCTGAACCGGAGATACTTTTCCCAAGTTTGCCAAGGCCGATAAAACCGAGGATTTTTTCTGAGCCGCCAAACTGAGTAAAAACGCGGTCAACGGCGGCAATCAGCATAAAAATCATCATGATGTACATGATAATGTCGTTAATACCCATTTCCCTTCTCCTTCATCGCCTGCGGGCAGGCGGGTGTGATATCCGTTCAGGCGTCCTGATACAGCGCAATAATCTGGGCTTCCGTCACAGTGCGTGGATTGGTGGTAATACAAATGTCGCTCAGCGCCGCGCGGGCAAAATTAGCAAAGTCAGTTTCGCAACCGCCAGCGGCACGTAATCCGATGCCTGGATCCAGTTCATTAATAAAGTGTTCCACGAAAGCGATTGTCTCGTTTGCCGCGCAAGATTTGCCCGTCAATGCGTGGCCTATTTCGCCATAGGGGGTTTTACATACCAGTTGGTTAAACCTCATAACCGACGGCAGCATGATGGCGTTAGCCTTGCCATGCGGAATGCCATAGGCCGCGCCAATCTGGTGTGCCGTGGCATGACACAATCCAAGCCCCGCGTTAGAAAACGCCATTCCTGCCATGTAAGACGCGAGCATCATGGCTTCACGAGCCGCCAGATTGTTTCCCTGCCCAACGGCTTGCGGCAGAGCCTGCCCGATACTGTGGATGGCGCGATAGGCAAGCCCGCGCGTCAACGGTGTACCATTGCTGGCTACATAGGCTTCGATAGCATGCGTTAAGGCGTCGATTCCCGTCGCGGCAGTCACATGAGGCGGGACGCCAAGCGTCAGACACGCATCAATAATCGCTAAGTCAGGAATTAACGTAGCGTGAACCAGCACCTGCTTACGGTGAGTCATCGCTGCAATTATCACCGCCACATTGGTGGCTTCTGAACCAGTTCCCGAGGTGGTTGGGATAGCAATAAACGGCAGACGGCGGTTCAATGCCGTTCCTGGCACTAAATTTTCGAGGGCGAGTGCGGGATTCGTGGCAATCACCGCGACAACTTTTGCGGCATCCAGAACCGAGCCACCACCTAGTGCGACAATGCCGTCGCACTGGCACAGGCTAATTTGCTCAACCGCCGCACCAATGTCACTGTCAACAGGCTCACCCGGCGGGCAGGGCCAGATTTCATACGCGATACCGCTGTGCTTTAAATTACGTTCCAGCACATCCGTCATTCCGGCCTGATGCAGCATGCCATCGACCATCACCAAAGGACGTTGAATGCCGCGCTCGCGTAGTGCCCCCCCACAACGTGCCACTGCACCTGGCCCCATAAAGGTGGTGGGCGGAACAGCAAATTCATGTACGTTGCGGGCATTCATCATATCCAGCGCTTGATACAGCGCGGATTGCATCTCTTCACTGTGCATGAGCACCCTCCGCTTGTGTCATACCGCAAACGGCAATCGCCAGCGGGGTCATGAAGATAGAGTGCGGTGGCAGCGTGACGGTTTTTTCTGGAAACTGCTGACGGAAAAGTCCTTCGACACCCGGTTGCATACAAGAACCACCCGCAAGCCAGAGTTGTTCCACGTCATGACCTTCAATATGGCGGGCGACGATGTCTGCCATTTTCTCGTACACCGGGCGAACCACCGGCCAGATATTGGCATCACCGCGACGCTTCATCTGTTCCGCGTCTTCCAGGGCAATACGTTGATTACCCGCAAGGGTGAGGGAGATATGGTGCCCGCCAGTGGCTTCATCGCCGGAGTAAACCACTTGCCCTTCTATCACCACCGCGATACCGGTTGTGCCACCGCCAATATCCACTACTGCCGCTTTATCGAGTTGCAGCATATCGGCAACGACTGTCGGTTCGTCCAGTACCCGGCTGACTTCCAGCCCCGCAGACTCCAGCACATTGACCGAAATGCGCGGATCGGTGCCTGGTGGAAATGAGGTTGCCGCGTGGCTAAAGCGGAAACCGAGTTGCTCCTCCAGCGTGTCGAGGTGGCGGCGCACAATTTGCACCGCGCCGAAGAAATCCCACACCACGCCATCGCGAACCACATCAGCCCAGTCGAGGCAAACGGCTACCGGCTGGCAGTCACTGTCGACAACCAACGACACCACATCACAGGTGCCCAGATCGATTCCCAACCACAGCGGTTGTCGCGCCACATTGGGTTGCCCGTTGCACAACAAGGACGCATTACATAAACGGTCGTTGAGCCAGGTCTGTTCCGTGCGTGCCATTGACTACTCTCCTTAAACGATGCGGAAACCATCAACCAGTACGCAACGACGCAGGCGTACAAAGGTTCTGGCCGATGTCACACCTTCACCCGTCGGTGTTGTGATGGTCATGGAAGTCCAGCCTTCGCCACCCAGGCCCAGCCCGGCAATACAAGAGCCATTTTTAACGAAAATACTGGTGTCGATGGCATTCGCCATCGCGTTCATATTGTCGATATTGCGCGAGTGCATGGCTGCGGTGTGGTGGTACCCACCCTCCAGCTTCACCGCCAGCGCAATGGCTTCTGTCACGTTGGGCATGCGGATCATCGGCAGCACGGGCATCATCATTTCTGTTACAGCAAAAGGATGGCGCGCGGTGGTTTGTACCAGCAATAAGCGCGTTTCAGGCGCGACGTTAAGGCCAATAGCCGCTGCGATTTTGGCGGCATCACGCCCGACCCAGTCGCGGCAAACTTGCCCTTTCCCTTGTTCATCAATATTTTTTAATAACACAGGCAGCAGCGTTTCAGCCTGTGTATCACTGAGCAATACCGCGTGATTGCGCTGCATTTCTTCCAGCAAAACGTCTGCGACGCTCTCCACCACGATCAGCACTTTTTCGTCAGCGCAGATGATGTTGTTATCGAACGATGCGCCATTGACGATGGCTTTTGCTGCGCGAGGAATATCGGCGGTTTCGTCCACCACCACGGGGGGATTACCTGCGCCCGCAGCAATCAAACGTTTATTTGTATGCTTTCGCGCCGCCTCGACAACGGCTTCGCCACCGGTTACCACCAGCAACCCAATTCCGGGATACTTAAATAAACGCTGCGCGGTTTCGATATCTGGATTCAGAACCGTCACTAACAAGTTTGCCGGACCGCCTGCTGCCATAATCGCTTCGTTAAGCCAGGTAATGGTTTGCTGCGAAACCTTTTTCGCTGCCGGATGTGGCGCAAATACCACGCTGTTTCCGGCGGCAATCATACTAATGGCATTGTTGATGATGGTTGCCGCGGGATTGGTGGATGGCGTGACAGAGGCCACCACACCCCACGGTGCGTTTTCGATAAGTGTCAGTCCGTTATCGCCGGTTAACACCTGGGGGGTCAGGCACTCAACGCCTGGCGTACCGCGCGCCTGAGCAATATTCTTTGCGCATTTGTCGGTAACGCGGCCCATTCCGGTTTCCGCGACAGCCATTTCTGCAAGCGAGTGCGCATGTTGTTCACCTGCCAGGCGGATAGCCGCAACGGCCTTCTGGCGCATCGCCACGCTGGTTAAGGATTTTTGTGCTGCTGTTGCGGCCTGAACTGCATCGTCCAGTGAGTCAAATACTCCTGCCCCGCAAAATTTTTGGGCAGGTTCTGGAGTCTTATTCGTGGCCATACCTGCCAGCACGGCTTTCACCACTTGCTCAATTTGTTGCCGATCCATGTCGCTCAACCCTCACTATTTATGGAAGATTATTTCTCTATCCATGACCACTTCATCGACAATGCCTATCACGCACATGTCGACCGGAGAGGCTTCACTATGGTGTGCCCGGCGGGCAGAACTGCCGCCCACCAGTAACACCCATTCGCCGTTCCCGGCACCAATGTTGTCGGTGGCGACGACACACTCGCCGCTCGGTTCACCCTGGCGGTTAATCATTTCCACCATCAACAGTTTGTCGTGTTCAAGCCCGCTGTGGCGGACTGTGCAAACGATTTGACCAATGACCATTCCCAGCTTCATGCTCGCCTCCGGACAACATTCAGGTACAAACCGTGCCGCCCTGAGGCTGCCCGTTAATCGAGTTAAAGAAAGGTGACGTCCGGGGATGACGTCACCGGTGATCAATCGATGGTTTTGTCACTGCCCAGGCCAATCGGGAAGACTTCTTCCAAATCACCATGTGGACGCGGGATGACGTGAACGGAAACCAACTCGCCAATGCGCTGGGCTGCGGCAGCGCCGGCATCCGTTGCGGCTTTACAGGCCGCCACGTCACCGCGAACCATTGCGGTGACCAGCCCACCACCGATTTGTTTTACGCCAACCAGTTTGACGCGTGCGGCTTTAACCATCGCATCCGATGCTTCAATCACTGCAACCAAACCTCTGGTTTCGATAAGTCCTAGTGCTTCCATGATTTATTCCTCTCACTCGGTTAAAAATCTGCTTCAATTTGTCGGAGATCGCTACGCTAATCCGACTTACGGTTTGACCTGTTTTGTAGGTCGGATTAGCTCTGCGACATCTGACATTCAAGACGGTGGTCACAATGTTCTATTTCGCGGTGATTTTGCGTTTGAGCAACCAACAACAACTCAATAATTTCACGCGTACTGCATCCCCGGGATAAATCGTGTAATGGCGCATTCAACCCCTGAATCAACGGGCCAAGCGCGCGGAATCCACCCAGTCGTTGTGCAATTTTGTAGCCAATATTGCCGGCCTCCAGCGACGGGAAAACGAGTACGTTCGCCTGCCCTGCCAGCACACTGTCTGGTGCTTTTTGCGCCGCAACCTGGGGAACAAACGCCGCGTCAAATTGCAATTCACCATCCACGCAGAGATAAGGTGCGCGTTCACGCACGATGTCTGTTGCCTGCTGGACAGTGGCGACACAGGGATGCCTGGCGCTGCCGTTGGTTGAAAATGACAACATGGCAACGCGTGCTGGTTCCCCGGTGATGGCCTGCCAGCTTTCAGCGCTGCTGATAGCAATATCGGCAAGCTGTGCCGCAGTGGGTTGCGGCACCACGCTGCAATCAGCAAAGCCAAGAATTCGCTCGCCTTCTGGCGGCAACATTAAGAACAATGATGAGAGTGTTTTTACGCCAGCCTTCAAGCCGATAACTTTCAATCCCGCACGTAAAACCGCAGCGGTAGAGGAGATATTCCCGGCGATACACATATCGGCTTTACCCGCCTGAACCATCGCCGCAGCAAACCAGAGCGGGTCGCGCAAACGCTCCGTCGCATCATCAGGGGTTTTGTCGCCCAGGCGCTGCACCAGCTGTTGGTAAAACTGGGCCAGCCAGTCGTATGCCGTGGCAGGGTCAATAATGTGTAAACCGTCGAGCGGTAACCCCGCGGCAAGAGCGAAATGGCGCAAGGCAAACGGGTTAGCCAACAGAATGGGTTGTGCCAGACCGTGATGTTGCAGGTAATGCGCCGCTTCAATGACACGAGCGTCTTGTGCGTCCGGGAATACGACACGTTTAGGCAGGCTTTGCGCCTGGCGGCGACAGCGGTCAAGCAGCATGATGGCCTCCGGCGAGCCGTCGTTGCAGTGCTTCTGCATCCGGCCATTCCTTTTTCAGGCACAGAATCATCAACACATAAACCGCGCTGGAGAGCCGGTTGAGTGCCTGTAATAAATCGGCTTTTTGGACGTGATAATCCTTGCCGATAAATACCGTTGCCGCGCAGATTTCAGTTTCACGAATTTTTGTGCGCAGCAGATTCAGTAGCACAACATCGCGCCCGTGTGCGGCGTCGGGAACCAGATGATCGTGGCCCAGGTATTTCAGCGGTTGATGCGACAAACGGTGTAAGTCGTCTGCCGATAAGCCCACAATTTGCTGTTCCGGCAGTGCCTGTTCCAGTGCATCAGCACGCATAATGTTGCCAAGCAACGAGCGGATATCCGCAAGCCAAAGCGCTGCTGTTTTATCAAACTCAGTTTGCAGCCATACCGCTGTAGCGATTGCGCCGTCCAGACTTGCGCGAAACACCAGACGAGGGTCATTTTTCGCCACAAATATCTGTGCATTCAGATGCGTCAAGGTGTCTGGTTTTTCTTTCACTTGTTGCAGGCAAAGCTCGCAATGCGCGACCTGTGCCACGGATTCGCTTGTCAGTCCATGTACCGGTTTCAATTGTTCTTGAGCTTCAACAAACAATCGCCCGTCATCGTCCTGAAATTTCACCAATAAATGGCGAGCGTCGATGAGTTCGCGGGCAGACGGCGTCATGCGGCTGTCAGTGGGGAGGCGAATTTCACTCCCTTCGCTGAGCGTATGATTTGCCCGCAGCCAGTCTTCGGTGATGAAGGTGCTCATAAGCGCCCCGCCTCAGCATTCCTGCCAATTGGCAGGCCAGGCAACATACAGAAAACGAACGTGGCTGGTAGTGCCAAATTCAATACTGGAACCTTTCGGGATAAACATGACATCGCCTGCTTTCCCGATAAGCGTTTCACCCTCGTGACGAATATGTAATTCCCCTTCCAGCACCATATCGATTTCATCGTAATTCAGCGTCCAGGGGAAAAAGCCGTTTTCCCACTGCATAAAACCGGCAGCCATGCTGCTGCCATCCGCTCCCGTCACGAGATCGGTTAACCCAACGCAGGGTTCCTGTGCACCATCGAAACGACCAAACTTCACAGAATTGCCATCAATGACTTTGATACCGCCCTTACCGGTGACCGCACTAAAACCGGGGTGCATCCCACTGCCCGAGCGCGTTTTCTGCTCTTGCTCAACCTTTTCGATAAGCTGGGCCACCAGGGTTTCGGTGAACTGGCCTTCCGGTAGCTGGGCGATGATTTCTTCGCGAATACGCTGGCGTTCAGAGCGAGGCGGCGCATTGTCCGTTGTGGCTGCCAATGGGTTCGCCCCTTCTTCCACTAACGCTACCCCTAGCTGCTCGGCGACAACCCGGGCTTCCGGCGTGACGATAGATTCTTTAAGGACAAAAGTGATGGTTTTAAGACCGTTACCATCCGCTTCGCGAACATCATTAGCAGTGATGAGCTTTTTCATTGAACGGGTTCCTCCTGGACACACACTTCGGCCAGATAATCCTCAAGTTGCCTGACGCTTGCAGCATCCAGGCTGTTCAGTGCAAATATTGGCGGCGTAAATCCTGCATCCAGTAGCATTGCCTGCGTCTGCGCAATATTTGCGTCGGGCAAATCAATTTTGCTTATTACCGCAACGCGTTTCAGACGTGGGTAAATATCCAGCAAGCCTGCGGGAATACGGCATTGCGGATCGTTGGCGGCGTGGACATATATCAATAGTTCCGCATCGACAAGGGTATTAATTAATGCGGAATATAAACGTGGGTGGCTAAAAAACTCCCCTGGGGTATCAATATTCCCCACCTCGCTAAATTCAACCGCCTGGGTTTTTCTTGCCAGCGAATAATTTCCCTGCAACGCATTAAATAATGTTGTTTTACCTGCCCCTACGCTGCCAACAAAAACGATGCGTTTCATTCGGCTAGCTCCGTGTCAGTGTGCAGACGGTGTAGCTGAGAATGTTGCTAAGGCCAGATATCGTTTGTTGTAATGCTTCTTCTACCGAGCCTACAGAACCGTAAACCACTAATGCACCGCTGAATCTATCCAGGAAGCCGATTTGCACACTGGCCGCTTTGGTCGCCAGGTCACCTGCTATCATGGCGGTTTCACCGGGAGTCAGTGTCATAATGCCAATGGCTTCAGCACCCGGGACACCTATTTTCTTGGCCAACTCCTCGCCAGGATGGGCAATTAAATGTGCCAGTGTCACCTGTTTTCCAGGAACAAATTCCTGAATAATGCGTTCCTTTTCCATTGCACCTCCTGAAGAATTACAGCCATGCTGACAATAAACAGGAAAAGGGAATAACAAATTTCGGCAACTAATGGGGAATGGTGAAGTGGATCACTTAATAAATGAAGATAAACACACTTATTTATTTCAGAATGTAAATAAAAAGCGGCGGAATAATATCCCACCGCCATTATTATTTCGTGCCGGATGCATTGGTTGATTCAACCGGCGAATTACCGTTGCTATATTTTAGATAACCGCTGTCGTCAGCCTTGAAGTACAGCAAAGACGCCCTTGCTCGTCGCTGATTTCAATTTGCCAGACCTGGTGACGGCGGCCAACATGCACTGCCGTACACACGCCGCGCACGATACCTTCACGCGCGGAACGGAGATGGTTGGCGTTGACTTCAAGGCCGACAATTTTCTGCTCACCTTCGGTACACAAATACCCAGCGACCGAGCCAAGCGTTTCTGCCAATACCACCGATGCGCCACCGTGTAACAGGCCAAAGGGTTGGCGGGTGCGGTTATCTACCGGCATGGTGGCTTCCAGTTCGTTATCGCCAATGCGGGTAAATACGATCCCCACGTGCTCCACCATATTGTCAGCGCCCATTTCATTGAGCGCCTCCAGATTCACTTCGCGACGCCAGATCATCCCAGAATCTCCAGTAGTGCCTGTAGCGGATGGCGTACACCGTTGCCTTCCACACGTTTCACCTGGCTGCGGCAAGAATAGCCGGTTGCCAGGCAACGTTGGCGCGGCAAGCGCTGCATAGCCTGATGCCAGGACAGTTCGTAAATTCCCAGCGAGTTAGCATGATTTTTCACTTCATGCCCGTAGGTTCCTGCCATACCGCAACAGCCGACACTGACGTTTTCAAGTTTTGCCCCAAAGCGTGCAAATATCGCCGCCCATTGATTGGGTGCCGTTGGCAATGCGGTGACTTCAGTACAGTGACCAAACAAATACCAGGGCTCCCCACTCACCACAGCTTCACGGTTTTCCAGAACGCCCGGCAGCCATTCGTGAACCAGTTGCACGTGGAAATCACCACGTTCTTCGCCGAGCGTTTGCTTATATTCATCGCGATAGCAAAGCACCAGGGCAGGATCGACACCGACCATCGGCATCCCCAGTTTCGCAATGCGATTGAGGAACTCAGAGGTTTTACGCGCGGTACGAGAAAACTTCTGCAGGAAGCCTTTGATGTGTTGCGCTTTACCATTCGGTGAGAAGGGCAATACAACCGGTGCAAGCCCGAGTTTTTCAACCAGTTTCACAAAATCGGCTACCACTTGCGCATCGTAGTAACTGGTGAACGGATCTTGTACCACCAGCACCGTTCTGGCGCGTTGCTCAGCGCTGTAGCTTTCCAGTTGTTCAAGCGTGGTGTTTGCCGACGCATGCCCGACCAACTGTTGTTGTAACGATGGTGTAGAGAGCATCGGTAAATCAATCATGCCAATATGTTTGGCAGAAAGATTGCGCACCCACGGTTGGCTCATAAAGAAGTTAAACGTCTTTGGTGCACGAGCCATTAACGGCGCGTAGCTTTCGACGGTTGCCACCAGATGATCCCGCACCGGGCGCAAATAGCGCGTGTGGTATAGCTGCAAGAAGCGCGAGCGGAACTCCGGCACGTCGATTTTGATTGGACACTGCGTTGAACAGGCTTTGCACGCAAGGCATCCCGACATCGCCTCTTTAACCTCATGGGAAAAATCGTATTCACCTTTGCGTGCATGCCAGGAGTTGCGCGTGCGCTCGATAAGCGTGCGCAGGCTGGCACGTTTTTCTGGCATCTGTTTTTCCAGCGCGTCCGGGTCAACGCCGCGATCCGCCAGCAAACGCAGCCATTCGCGCGTTAAGGTCGCACGCCCTTTTGGGGAATGAATGCGGTTACTGGTGATTTTCATCGACGGGCACATCGGGCTTTTCACGTCGAAATTGAAGCACAATCCGTTGCCGTTGCACTCCATCGCCCCACGCCAGGAGGTGCGCACCGCAATCGGTATTTGCCTGTCGAAAGTGCCACGTTTTACCGCGTCGACCTGCATCATCGGGTCATCCACGCCCAATGGCGGGCAGATTTTTCCAGGGTTTAAGCGGTTATCAGGGTCGAATACCGCTTTGATACGACGCAGTTCTTCGTACAACGTTTCGCCAAAGAACGCCGGGCTATATTCGGCACGGAAACCTTTGCCGTGTTCACCCCATAACAAGCCGCCGTATTTCGCGGTCAACGCCACCACATCATCAGAAATGCGTTTCATCAGCACTTCCTGATGTGGGTCGGTCATATCCAACGCCGGGCGCACATGCAAAACACCGGCATCGACGTGGCCGAACATACCATAACTCAGATTGTGGCTATCGAGCAGCGCGCGGAACTCAGTGATGTAATCCGCCAGATGTTGTGGTGGCACGCAGGTATCTTCAGCAAATGGAATCGGCTTCGCCTGCCCTTTTGCGTTGCCCAACAGGCCAACCGCTTTTTTACGCATGTTATAAATGCGTTCAATTCCTGCCAGCTCCGTGCAAACCTGCCAGCCGATAACGCCGCCTTCACCCTGTGAAATCAACGAATCCAGGCGTTCACAAAGTGACGCGACCTGGCCTTCAATTAATTCCAGACTATCGCCCGCGAACTCAACGATATTCAGGCCAAGCATCTCTTTGCCGGGAACATCGGTAATTAATTCATTCACCGAATGCCAGACGATATCTTCTCGCGCAAGATTCAGGACTTTTGAGTCGACGGTTTCAACCGAGAGCGCACAGGCCTCCACCATAAATGGCGCGTTACGCAGTGCGGAATCGAAAGAATCATATTTGATGTTCACCAGACGGCGCACTTTCGGCAGGCGCGTGATATCGAGCTTCGCTTCGGTGATAAACGCCAGCGTACCTTCGGAGCCACAGAGAATGCGCGTCAGGTCAAACTGCGAGAGGTCGTCGTTAAAGACGTGGCGCAGGTCATAGCCCGTCAGGAAACGGTTGAGTTTGGGGAATTTGTCGATGATTAGCTGGCGTTGTTCGCGGCAGCGCCCAAGCACGGTGTTATAAATCTTCCCGATTGGGCTTTCGTCACGCCCCAGGTCTTCAGCAAGCATCGTCGACATTGGATGGGTATCGAGAATATCACCGCCCAGCAACACCGCTCGAACGCCCATCACATGGTCAGAGGTTTTGCCGTAAACCAACGAGCCTTGCCCGGAGGCATCGGTGTTGATCATCCCGCCAAGCGTTGCGCGATTACTGGTTGAAAGTTCCGGTGCGAAGAAATAACCGTGAGGTTTCAGATATTGGTTTAGCTGATCTTTAATCACGCCCGCTTCAACCCGCACCCAACCCTGCTCCGGATTGATTTCGATGATGCGATTCATATAGCGAGACATGTCGACAACGATGCCTTTATTCAGCGACTGGCCATTGGTGCCAGTGCCGCCACCGCGCGGGGTAAAGACCAGAGATTTGAAACGTTCTTCTGAGGCGAGCCTGGCAAGCAATGCCACGTCAGCCGTAGAACGAGGGAATAACACCGCGTCCGGCAACAGTTGATAAATACTGTTATCGGTGGCCATCGTGAGCCTGTCAGCGTAGCTGGTGGCG
>DASXXQ010000067.1:0-14511 GCA_036502985.1 Buttiauxella sp. | reverse complement strand
GGCTGCCCGAACGTTGAGATTATCAATGGATACGCGCCGATAGCGCTAAACATGATGGCCGACGCGGTATTCATCGGTGGTAGCGGTGGGCAGTTAACCGAGCTTATTGACTGGTCGCTGGCGCATTTGCATCCAGGTGGGCGACTGGTCATGACCTTTATCCTGCTCGAAAACTTAACCTGCGCGTTAACTCACCTAGAGCAGTGCGCAATCCGCGATGTTGACTGCTTGCAACTGCAAGTCGCCAACCTCGCAACGCTCGGCAGCGGACACTATTTCAAACCGAACAATCCCACATATCTAATTTCTTGCCTCAAGGAGGGGAGCGATGACTGACATTTTTGATACCCGCAAAGTCTGGTTCGTCGGCGCAGGTCCAGGTGACAAAGAACTGATAACCCTGAAGGGCTATCGTATCTTGCAGCAGGCCGAAGTGGTGATTTATGCCGGTTCGCTCATCAACCCTGAATTGTTGGATTATTGCCAGCCAGGGGCCGAATGCCATGACAGCGCCGGGCTAAACCTTGAGCAAATTATTGAGCTGATGGAAAGCGGCGTCAAAGCGGGCAAGCTGGTGGTGCGCCTACAAACGGGAGACCTTTCGCTGTATGGCTCGATTCGTGAACAGGGCGAAATGCTCACAACCCTCGGGATTGGCTACGTTTCCGTGCCGGGCGTCAGCGCATTTTTGGGCGCAGCCGCGCAGCTTGGCGTGGAATATACCGTCCCTGAAGTGTCGCAGAGCCTTATCATCACGCGCATTGAAGGCCGCACACCGATGCCGCCGCTCGAACAGCTTGAGTCGTTCGCCAGGCACCAAACCTCGATGGCTATTTTCCTTTCGGTGCAGCGCATTCATCGCGTGGCGGAGCGCCTGATTGAAGGCGGTTACCCTGCGGATACACCGGTTGCTGTGGTCTACAAAGCCACCTGGCCGGATTGCCAGGAATTACGCGGCACGCTTACGGATATCGCAGAAAAAGTGCGTAAAGCGGGGATCCGCAAAACAGCGTTGATCATGGTTGGGGCATTTCTGGGCGAGGAGTATCACTACTCCAGGCTCTACGACGCGGGATTCAGCCATGAATACCGTAAAGCCTGAGTCAATTGCGCTATTTTGCCTGACACCCGGCGGTGTGGCGTTAGCACAACGGCTGCGAGACAAATTACCGCTGACGTGTTTTACCAGTGAAAAACTACTGCAACCGGGGTTTATTCCCTTCGGCGGCAGCTTTGCGCAAACCGTAGAACAGGCGTTTAGCCAGTATTCTGCGCTGGTGTTTATTGCTGCGACCGGAATTGTGGTGCGCGTGATTGCACCTCTGCTGTGCGACAAACTGCAAGACCCGGCTGTTGTGGTGATGGATGAGCGTGCAGAGCATGTGATAAGCCTGCTTTCGGGGCATATGGGCGGTGCCAATGAATTAACCCGTCATCTTGCTGAGTTATTAAACGCGGACCCCGTGATAACCACTGCAACCGACGTTAACCAACTGGCAGCACTCGATACGCTGGCGGCCAAACTTGACGCGACCACGCTGGATTTTCGCCAGACAGTGAAAACCATCAACCACATGTTGGTAAGCCAGCAGCGTGTTGGGTTGTGGTGGGACAGTGATTTTGTACAACACGCCGAACGTTGCGACACCCGCGGTTTTGTCCCAATCGATAACCTTGCTGCACTACCAGAGCTTGATGCCCTGGTGTGCGTGACGTTACGTGCAGAACTACCGCCACAAAACATTCCTCTTTATAAGCTGGTGCCTAAACGTGTGGTCGCCGGAATTGGCTGTCGGCGCGATACCTCACCACAAACCGTGGCGCTGCTTCTCAACCAGCAACTGGCGGAGAATAACGTTGATCCGCTGGCGCTTTGTGCAATCGGTAGCGTGACCCTCAAACAAGATGAACCTGCGTTACTTGAACTGGCGCTGCGCTATCACATCCCTTTCAAACTTTTTAACGTTGACCAACTGGCACAACACGAACAGCGATTCCCGTCGTCGGAGTTTGTGCGCCTGACCGTGGGCGTTGGCAGCGTGTCGCAACCGGCTGCGTGGCTGATGAGCAACGGAAATCTGGTTGGCAACACTCTGCGTGAGCAGGGCGTCACCATTACTTTAGGAGTTTCAGACAGATGTTAACGGTAATTGGCATTGGCCCTGGCAGCGAAGCCATGATGACTCAGGAAGCCATCGCGGCCTTGCAGGAAGCTGAAATTGTCGTCGGTTATAAAACCTATACCCACCTGGTGAAGCCATTAACGGGCGACAAACAGGTTATCAAAACCGGCATGTGCAAAGAGATTGAACGCTGCCAGACCGCCATCGAACTGGCACAGGCTGGGCACAACGTAGCGCTAATCAGCAGCGGCGATGCCGGGATTTACGGCATGGCGGGCCTGGTGCTGGAACTGGTCACCAGCCAGCAACTGGATATTGAAGTGCGCCTGGTTGCTGGCATCACCGCCAGTATCGCCGCCGCGTCCTTACTGGGTGCGCCACTGATGCACGATTTTTGCCATATCAGCCTGAGCGACTTGTTGACGCCGTGGACGGTTATTGAAAAACGCATTATCGCAGCGGCATCGGCTGATTTTGTTATCTGCTTCTATAACCCGCGCAGCCGCGGCCGCGAAGCTCATCTGGCGCGTGCATTTGAATTAATGAGCGAGTTCACCAGGCCGCAAACGCCGGTTGGTGTGGTGAAAGCCGCCGGGCGTAAAAAAGAACAAAAATGGCTGACTACCTTTGGTGAGATGGACTTTGAACCGGTCGATATGACGAGCCTGGTGATTGTCGGAAACAAAACGACCTTTATTCGCGACGGCTTAATGATTACTCCGCGAGGCTATGAACTGTGAGTGAGCCGCAGGTGCTGGTGTTTGGTGGAACCAGCGATGCCCGATTTATCTGCCAAATTCTCGATGAACAGCGCATTTCGTACACCTTATCGGTGGCGACAGCGGTGGGGGAGAAACTTGCGGGCAATATCGGCGGCAAGATTCGTGTCGGGCGCCTCAACAGCGACGAAATTGCTGACTGGCTGGTGAGCAATGCCGTGCAATGGGTGATTGATGCCTCGCATCCGTATGCCGAAATCCTGAGCCGCAATATTACCCACGCCTGCACGTCCGTGGGGGTGACGCTCAGTCGCTATCAGCGCCGCAGCGAGCTCAACGATTTAGAACACCCGTTGCTGCACAAAGTAGCGAACCTGCCAGCAGCATGTGCGGTGGCCCGGAATTACGGCCCACGCGTGTTGTTGACCACAGGCAGTAAAGAGCTGGCGGCGTATCAACAAGGTTTGCCCGGTAAAACGCTGCTGGTACGCGTGTTGCCGACCAGCGAAGTGATTGCAGAGTGTGAAGCATTAGGGTTAGGCGTGGACAACATTATTGCGTTGCGCGGCCCGTTTAGCGCCGAATTCAACACCGCAATGTATGCCTGGTGCTCGCCTGACGTAGTGATAACCAAAGAGTCCGGCGCGGAAGGTGGCTATCTCGATAAGGTCAGTCCTGCGCTGGCACTAGGTATCCCGTGTGTAGTTGTGACGCGCCCGAAAGCGCGGGTTAATGGCCCTGAACTGCTACAAAGCCGTGAAGATGTGGGCCGCCGTGTAACACGTTGGCTGCAAGAGAGGAAAGTATGAAAAAAGCTTTGTTAGTGATCAGTTTTGGCACCAGTTACCACGACACCTGTGCCAAAAATATTGTGGCTTGTGAAGAGCAACTGGCCAGCACTTTTGCTGACCGCGACCTGTTCCGCGCCTTTACCTCCGGCATGATTATTCGCAAGCTAAAACAGCGTGATAATCTCGATATTGATTCGCCCGCTCAGGCGTTGCTTCGTCTGGCCGAACGGGGTTATCAGGACGTGGCGGTGCAGTCGCTTCACGTAATAAACGGCGACGAATATGAAAAAATTGCCCGTGAAGTACAGGCCTACAGTCATCTTTTCCAACGTCTGGTTTTGGGTAATGCGTTACTGAGTGACTTTAATGATTACGAACTGCTGCTCAACGCGTTGCAAAGCCAGATGCCGCCACTGGCAGCAGACGAGCGTGTGGTATTTATGGGCCACGGTGCCAGCCACCATGCGTTTTCCGCTTACGCCTGTCTCGACCATCTCATGACGGCCCGCCAGATCCCGGCACGCGTTGGCGCGGTAGAAAGCTATCCGGAAATCGAACTTATCCTGCGTGGTTTGCAGCAGGACAACGTGCGTAAAGTCCATTTGATGCCGCTGATGTTGGTGGCGGGTGACCATGCGATAAACGACATGGCGTCTGACGAAGAAGACTCATGGAAAACGCAGTTGCAGGAAGCGGGTATCGAGGCACAACCCTGGTTACAAGGTTTGGGGGAAAACCCGCAGATTCGCGCCATGTTCGTTCACCATTTGCAGCGTGCGCTGGAAAAATCAAGCGCTGAGGTCATGGCATGAGCGGCCGTTTATATGCCCTTGGTACCGGCCCTGGCGCCAGTGACCTGATAACCGTTCGTGCGGCACGCATTATTGGCAAACTGGATGTGCTGTTTGCACCGGCAGGCCGTAAAGGTGGTGATAGCCTGGCGCTTTCGATAGTGCGCGAATACCTCAATGACGCCACTGAAGTGCGTACTTGCCACTTCCCAATGAGTGCAGATAACGACGAAAAAGCACAGGTGTGGGATGAAACTGCTGCCGCGTTGCAGCACGAAGTTGAGCAGGGCAAGCAGGTCGGTTTTATCACGCTTGGTGATTCAATGTTATTCAGCACCTGGGTGTTTTTGCTGGCGCGAATGGGCAATCCGCAGTGGCTGGAAATCGTCCCTGGCGTCACGTCATTTGCCGCCATCGCCTCACGCGCGCAATTCCCCCTCGCCATGGAACAGCAGTCGCTGGCGGTGATGTCTTGCACCGCTTCGCATCAGGCTCTGGCCGAGGCCTTACGTTCGCATGACTGTGTGGTGTTGATGAAAGTCTACGGGCGCTTTGCACAAATCAAAGCCTTGCTGCAACACCTCGGGCTTATCGACCACGCGTTATTAATGGCGGAAGCAACCTTACCTGGTGAGCAGTGTTTTCGGAGTCTTGGCGACGTACCCGACGACCAGAAACTGCCGTATTTCTCGACCATTTTGGTTAACAAGCAGTGGGATGGCGCATCGAGCAAACTCTAGGCCGGATGAGTGCAGCGAGATCCGACTTTCATTGGACGTATTCAAATAAACACTGAAGGTAAATGATGGAATCGTTACTTAAAAAACTCTCGTTAAGCGGGTTGGGCATGGGGATGTTGTTGCTCATTGTGCCGCAAGAAGCCTTTGCTATGCACATTATGGAAGGTTTCCTGCCGCCAATGTGGGCGCTGGCGTGGTGGATTTTATTCCTGCCATGTTTGTACGTCGGGCTGGTGCGTTTGCGCCAAATCGTTGCGCACGATAGCAACCAAAAAGTGCTGCTGGCGTTATGCGGCGCGTTTATTTTTGTCCTCTCGGCGCTGAAAATCCCATCGGTCACCGGAAGCTGCTCGCACCCAACTGGCGTTGGGCTGGCGGTTATTCTGTTTGGGCCAGGTGTGGTGGCCGTTTTGGGCGCAATTGTGCTGTTGTTCCAGGCGTTGTTACTGGCGCATGGCGGCCTGACCACGTTAGGTGCAAACGGCATGTCGATGGCGGTGATTGGCCCGGTTGTCGGCTACCTGGTCTGGAAACTGGCATGCAAAGCCGGTTTCCGCCGCGATGTTGGGGTATTTCTGTGTGCGATGATTGCTGACCTGACGACCTACTTTGTCACCTCAATCCAGCTTGGTGTGGCATTCCCCGACCCGCACTTTGGCATCACCGGCTCTTCGATGAAATTCATGGGCATCTTCTGCCTGACTCAAATCCCGATTGCGATTGCTGAAGGTCTGTTGACGGTAATGATTTACGACCAACTCACGAAGCGGCATCTGCTTCCGGCACGGAGCCAATAATATGAAAAAGACCCTGATTTTGCTCGCCCTGGTGGTGGGATTAATGATTGTGCCGTTTTTTGTTCCGCATGGCGGCGAATATGGCGGTTCTGACGATCAGGCCGAAGGTCAAATACTGGCAATCGCACCACATTACAAGCCGTGGTTCCAGCCACTTTATGAACCGGCAAGTAGCGAAATAGAAAGTCTGCTGTTTACCCTCCAGGGTTCGCTGGGCACGGCGGTGATCTTCTATATTCTGGGCTTCTACCGCGGCAGACGCGAAAACCATGCTGGGGATTGATAAGCTCAGCTACCAAAGTCGCTGGTGTCGCGTTTCGCCGCTGCGCAAGTTCTTCATATATCTGGCGATGATGGTGCTGGCATTTGCGCTTCCCCCGTTGGGGCAGGCGCTTTTGCTGCTGATTATTGCGATCTTTACCTGCTGGTTATTGCGCGTTGGCCCGTTGCGTTATCTGCGCTGGCTCGCAGTTCCACTGGGCTTTTTGCTGGTGGGTGTCGTCACGCTTATCTTGAGTGCCGCGCACCACGCTGAATCTTTGCTGTTGAGTGTGCCCGTCGGTTCAATCTATGTGGGTATTGATGCTCAAGGGCTGGTGATGGCAAATCAAACTTTCTGGCGTAGCCTTGCTGCACTTGCCGCCACTTACTGGTTGGTGCTGAATCTGCCATTTCCGCAGTTGATTATCCTGCTGCAACGCCTCCGAGTGCCGCGTTTGCTGACCGAGCAAATCCTGCTCACCTGGCGTTTTATTTTTATCCTGTTAGACGAAGCGCAGGCCATTCACCGTGCTCAGTCATTGCGTTTCGGTTATCGTACGTTGCCCGGTGGATACCGCTCGTTGGCTATGTTGGTGAGTATGCTTTTTTCACGCGTGCTGCTGCGTTATCAACAAATGGTCACCACGCTGGACGTCAAACTTTACCAGGGGGATTTTCACCTGTGAGAAACGCATTGATGCTTACTACGCAAAATTTAACTTTTCGCTATCAGGATGAGACGGTTCTGCACGACTTGACCTTCGATTTTGGACGTTTCGCGGTGACGGGCATTGTCGGTGAAAACGGTTGCGGAAAATCCACCCTGTTTATGAATCTGAACGGCGTTTTGCGCCCGCAGCAGGGGGCCGTGTTATGGCAGGGCAAACCGCTAAATTACAGCAAAGCCGGGCTTATCGAACATCGCCAGCGTGTCACCACGGTCTTTCAGGACCCGGAACAACAAATCTTCTATACCGATATTGATAGCGATATTGCTTTTAGTTTGCGTAACCTGGGCGTCGATGAAGCCGAAATTAGCCGCCGCGTAGAGCACGCCATTCAACTTGTGGATGCGCAATCTTTTCGCCATAAACCGATTCAATATCTTAGCCACGGGCAAAAGAAACGGGTGGCGATTGCGGGTGCTCTGGTGATGGAAGCCGACTACTTGTTGCTGGATGAACCGACCGCTGGGCTTGACCCTTCCGGGCGACAACAAATGATTGAAATCATTGCCAGAATTGCCGCGCAAGGCAAGCATGTGGTCATATCAAGCCATGATATTGATTTGATTTATGAAGTCTGCGATGGGGTGTATGTGCTCAACGGCGGGAAAATCATGGCTGCGGGTGAGCCTTGCGAGGTATTTATCCAGGCCGAAATGCTGCGTGAAGCAGGGCTGGTGCAGCCGTGGCTGGTCAAACTGCATAGCGAACTTGGGTTCCCGCTGTGCAAAACCGAATCCCAACTGTTCGACACCTTGCGCGTATCAAAGGAGGAAGGATGAGTCTTGCAATAATGGTCCAGGGCACCGCATCAGATGTGGGCAAAAGTATGCTGGTGGCGGGGCTTTGCCGTATTTTTTCCCAGGATGGGCTGCGCACCGCACCGTTTAAATCGCAAAATATGGCGCTTAATTCTGGTATCACGCCGGACGGCAAAGAGATGGGCCGGGCGCAAATTTTCCAGGCCGAAGCAGCAGGTATTGCCCCAGATGTACGCATGAATCCGGTGCTGCTCAAGCCGACCAGCGACTGTAAAGCGCAGGTGGTATTGATGGGCAAAGTCGCCACCCATATGGATGCTGTTACTTACCACAACTACAAACCGCAGCTGAAAGCGCAAATCCGCGATGTTTACCAAAGTCTTGCGGCAGAACACGACGTGATGGTGCTCGAAGGTGCGGGCAGCCCGGCAGAAATCAATTTACGTGACCGCGATATCGTCAATATGGGTATGGCTGAACTGGCAGAATGCCCGGTGATTCTGGTGGCGGATATTGACCGAGGCGGCGTCTTCGCGGCGATTTACGGCACCATCGCACTGCTTCTTGAGCATGAAAAGTGGCGTGTTAAAGGCGTCATCATCAATAAGTTTCGCGGTGACGTGGCGCTGCTTTACTCCGGTATTGAACAAATTGAAGCGTTAACCGGTGTGCCGGTATTGGGCGTGATGCCGTGGCTGAATGTCGATCTCGAAGATGAAGACAGCGTAGTGCTGCAACGCGGGAAATACGACGACGTTACCCCGAAAGAGCTGGATATCGCGGTGCTGAAGTTACCGTATATGTCCAATTTCACCGATTTTAATGCGCTGGCGGCCCAGCCAGATGTGCGCCTGCGTTATGTCAGCAAGCCCGAAGAGCTGACAAACAGCGACCTGGTGATTGTTCCGGGCAGCAAAAACACCCTGGGTGATTTGCGCTGGCTTCGGGAGAACGGACTCGAACAGGCGCTGCTGGCGCACCATAGCAACAATGGCGCCGTGGTGGGAATTTGCGGCGGCTATCAGATGCTCGGGCGTCATATTTACGACGAGGTGGAGTCGGGGCTTGGCGAAATGCCGGGTATTGGCTTGCTGGATGTCGTCACCCGTTTTGCTAACGAAAAAACCACAACGCGTGTGGCAGGCCATGTTCAGGCACAGCTTCCGGGCGTTTTCGCCGCGTGCTCAAGCACCGCTTTGCAAGGTTATGAAATCCATATGGGCGAAACGCAACGGGGCGAAAATACCTCACCGTTTGCCACTTTTACGGAGTGTAATACTCAGCCTTATCATAATGTTGATGGGGCAATCAGCGAAGATGGTCGCGTGCTGGGTACTTATCTGCACGGTCTGTTTGATAGCGGTGAATTTACCCGCAGTCTGCTGGACAGCTTACGCCAGCGCAAAGGGCTTAACGCCTGGGAGGGCGAGGTGTTTGACTATCAACACCATAAAAACCAGCAGTTCGATATCCTGGCGGACGCGATGCGTGAGCATATTGATATCAAGAAGATTTACCAGATTATGCGTGAGCATCAGGAGCAATCGACATGAAATTAGTCACGGGTGGAGCACGCAGTGGCAAAAGCAGCCATGCAGAACGGCTGGCGGCAAGTTTTGATAGCGTGTTGTATATCGCCACCTCGAAAATCTTTGACGATGAAATGGCCACGCGTATTCAGCACCACCGCGACAGCCGCCCATCGCACTGGCGAACGGTGGAACAGTATCGAGAATTAAACACGGTAATTACTGAACAAAACGATGCTCAGGAAGCGGTGCTGCTGGAGTGTATTACCACGCTGATTACCAACGTGATGTATGACGCGGCGGGTGACCGACCAGAAGATGACTGGGATTTCCTCGAGATTGAACAAGTGGTTAATCAGCAAATCGATATTTTGCTTGCGGCATGTGCATCAAGCCCCGCAGAAGTGATTCTGGTGACCAACGAAGTGGGAATGGGCATTGTGCCGGAAAACCGCCTGGCGCGGCATTTCCGTGATATTGCAGGACGCGTGAACCAGCGCCTGGCCCAGAGTGCCGACGAGGTATGGCTGGTTGTTTCCGGGATTGGAGTAAAAATTAAATGATCTTCCGTTTGTTCTTCGCCACCTTGCAGTTTATGAGCCGCATTCCAGTGCCTGGGCGCTGGGCGCAGGGTATCGAAACCAATCAGTATGTGCGTGGCATCGTTACCTTTCCGTTTGTTGGCCTGGTGCTGGGTGCACTGGCGGGCGTTGTGTTTACGTTGCTACAACCCTGGGCGGGTTTACCGCTCGCCGCGATGGGTTATGTGTTAGCACTTGCACTACTGACTGGCGGTTTTCATCTGGACGGTCTGGCGGATACCTGCGACGGTATTTTCTCGGCGCGCACCCGTGACCGTATGCTGGAAATTATGAAAGATAGCCGCCTGGGTACACACGGTGGGCTGGCGCTTATTTTTGTGATTGTGATGAAAGTGCTGGTGGTGAGTGAACTGGCGCTGCGCGGGGCTAACATGCTGGCGGTTTTGGCTGCGGCCTCGGTCGCCGGGCGCACCGCGAGCGTGCTGTTGATGTACCACCATCAATATGCACGTGAAAAAGGGCTGGGCAATTTGTTTATTGGCAAAGTGACGGGCATGCAAACATTGCTGACCCTTGCCGGAGGGGCGGTGCTATGCGCCATTTTGTTGCCTGCCGCTGGGATTCTGGCATTGGTCGTGACATTGCTTGCCATATTTGTCCTTGGACGGATGCTGCGCCGTACGCTCGGTGGGCAAACGGGTGACACATTAGGTGCTGCTATCGAATTAGGCGAAGTTGTCTTCCTGCTGGCGTTGTTGCGATAGCTCACACTGAACTGATTTTTATAACGTTTACGAGAATAAAAAAATGCAAACCCTGAACTCTTTACTGGCAATGATTTCCCCGCTTGATGGCGACGCTATGGCGCGCGCGCAACAACACATCGATGGCTTGCTAAAACCGTTCGGCAGCCTCGGGCGCCTGGAGGCGTTAGCGGTGCAACTGGCGGGAATGCCAGGCATGAAGAACGGCCTGAATACCCAACGTAAAGCTATCCTCGTGATGTGTGCCGATCACGGTGTATACGCTGAAGGTGTGGCGATTTCCCCGCAAATCGTCACGGCTATTCAGGCGACGAACATGACGCGCCACAACACTGGCGTGTGCGTGTTGGGTGCGACTGTGGGCGCAGAAATTCATGTGGTTGATGTCGGTATCGACAGCGATGCATTGCCAGGCGTGCTGGATATGAAGGTGGCGCGCGGCAGTGGCAACATTGCGCAAGGCCCGGCGATGAGCCGTGAACAGGCGGAAGACTTACTGCTGGCAACCATGAAACTGACCATTGAAAAAGCAGCTGAAGGCATCACGCTATTTGGTGTGGGTGAGTTGGGCATGGCGAACACAACGCCTGCGGCGGCGATGGTAAGTGTGCTGACGGACAGCTCGCCAGATGATGTTGTCGGTATGGGCGCTAATTTCCCGGGCGACAAGATGCATCACAAAATTGCGGTAGTACGCAAAGCTATCGAAACCAATCAGCCGGATGCCGCAGACGGTATTGATGTGCTGGCGAAAGTCGGTGGTTTTGATCTGGTGGGCATGACGGGCGTCATGCTGGGTGCCGCGGCAGCTGGGCTTCCTGTCGTGCTTGATGGTTTCTTATCTTATGCCTCAGCACTTGCAGCCTGCCAGATTGCGCCAGGCGTGCGTGATTATTTAATCCCGTCGCATCTGTCGGCGGAAAAAGGCGCAGTGATTGCGATGAGTAAGTTGGGACTTGAACCCTATTTGCAGATGGGCATGCGCTTAGGTGAAGGCAGTGGTGCGGCATTGGCAATGCATTTAGTCGATGCAGCGTGCGCGATGCACAATGAGATGGGGTCGTTGGCGGATAGTAATATCGTGTTGCCGAGCTAGGAGTTCCAGGTAGAAATGGTGGATGTCGCTGACGCTAATCCACCCTACACACATACACGACTGCTTTTGTAGGCCGGATATCGCTGACGCTAATCCACCCTACACATATACACGACTGCCTTTGTAGGCCGGATTAGCGAAAGCGACATCCGGCAACTACTGGCGGCTTACTTCACCTTCACCAGCGTACGACCCTGAATCTCATTACTCATAAAGCTCTCCGCAACGGCTGGCGCTTGCTCAAGGCTTATCTCCGTTGTCGCCGTCTCGTAGAAACTCTCTGGCAGCAACTGCGCAAGGCGCTCCCAGGCAGCAATCCGGCGCTCAAGCGGCGCACTCACAGAATCCACCCCTTGCAGACGCACGTTACGCAAAATGAACGGCATTACGGTCGTTGGCAGAGCGAATCCGCCCGCCAGGCCGCAAGCGGCGACACAACCGGAGTAATTCATCTGTGCCAGCAGTTTGGCGAGCACATTACCGCCAACGGTATCCACAGCACCGGCCCAGACTTGTTTTTCCAACGGGCGGGTTTCGGCAAATTCGCTGCGCGGCAAAATACGGTTAGCACCCAGCTGGCGCAAATACTCATGGGTTGATTCACGGCCAGAAACCGCCACTACCTGGTAGCCCAATGCGTGCAACAGGGCGATTGCCGTACTGCCCACGCCACCGCTGGCTCCGGTCACGACAACCTCACCACTTTGCGCAGTAACACCGGCTTCTTCGAGCGCCATGACGCACAACATTGCGGTTAAGCCTGCGGTGCCGACGACCATCGCCTTACGTGCACTTAACCCTGCGGGCAATGGAACGAGCCATTCGGATTTCACACGCGCTTGTTCTGCAAGGCCACCCCAATGGTTTTCGCCAACGCCCCAGCCGGTCAACACCACTTCCTGACCCACACTGAAAGCGCCGTCTTCGCTGCTCGCTACGCGGCCTGCGAAATCAATACCCGGCACCATCGGGAAGTTACGGATGATTTTTCCTTTCCCGGTAATGGCCAGCGCATCTTTATAGTTAAGGCTTGACCACTCGACATCAACCAGCACGTTTCCCAGATCTTCAGCGGGAGCTGAGATCTGTTTTACCTCGGCCTGAGTCTGGCCTTCAACTTGTTCAAGTACGACTGCTTTCATGGTAAATCCTCATTCGTTGGACAGGGTTTCCCGGTCTGATTGTTTCTGATGCCCAACACGGTATACCTCTCGCACCTGAGAATAAAGCGCACCGACCCAACCACCTGCTTTTTATCAAGTTATAAGCACCGAAGGCCGGATTAGCGTAAGTGACATCCGGCATTGATACGAGAAATAACTGTCAGCCCAGTAAGGGAAGTGTAGTCAAACATGTCTGGCTGCTTGCGTGCGTCGCAATCGGCGCGCTGGCTGTTTTGCCCTGATAACGCACTTCAATCGTGCCTTCAATATCACGCGGTAGCCAGACGCCGACAAACCCATTGGCGTGGCTGGTCATACTTTTCTGCACCAGCACTTTGCCGCTTTTATCGGTGATTTTCACCTCAAACGGTGTATTGGCTAACTCGCCACGGCAACCCGAAAGGCTGTGGTTAAAGCAAGGGTGGGTTTGGGTCAAATACGGTGCGAACGACAGATAAAACTTGTCACCCAATGGGTAACTGAATTGCTGTGTGCCATCTGACAATTTCAATTCAGTGCTGGTGATGCCTGCGTTATACGGTAAAGGGCGAGCCTGTGGCGAACCGTCGATTGCCTCAACCATTTGTTCTGTTGTTTTTCCTGCTAAACCATGAGCTGCGAGAAATTCAGCATCCGACTGCGCCGCGAACGCGCTGCCACTGATACCCAGAGCCAGCAAAGCGAAAAGCGCCTGTTTTTTTACACCTGATTTCATCATTGATTCCTTTCTACAAGAGAGAGTTAAACTGCCGCAGACTCTAAACCTTCCCGTAGGGGGAGGGTCAAAAGGATATGCAATTCTTTACAGAAAGAAGGGTTATTAATATTGGGCTGGCTTTGCTTTCAGAATGGGCTGGGATGACGGGCTTTAATCCACTCTTTGCTAATAGGATGAACAAAATGCAACTCACTCGCGTGCAGCATCAGCCGTGTTGTCTGTTCGGTGCCAGGCAGCAATAGACCGCCATACAGATCACAGCCCAGAATAGGGTGGCCCAGGTGCTGACAATGGATGCGAAGTTGATGAGTGCGCCCGGTTTCCGGGGTTAATTGTACCCGCGTCACAGGTAATAACGTTCCGTTCTCCTGCTCATGATAAAAGCGTTCAACAACCTGATAGCGGGAGCGGGCGGGCTTGCCGTTGATTGCACAAATCGACATCAGCGGGAATAGCGCCGGGTCTTTGGCAATCGCCGCATCTATCACGCCTTCGTTTTCATTCAGGTGCCCACAAAGTAGTGCGCTGTAAATTTTAGTGACTGTACGCTGGCTGAATTGTTGGCAGAGGGCGGCATTGATAGCCTTGTTATGGGCAATCACCATCAGCCCTGAAGTACCGAAATCCAGACGGTGAACCAGGGTGCATCCAGGGAAAATCTGCACCAGTCGATGATGGACAGAATCGAGATTTTGCGGATTTTTCCCTGAGAGGCTCAGTAGCCCGCTGGGCTTATTGATAAGCGCCAGATGGTCGTCCTGATAGAGGATCTCTATCTCGTCATGACACGGAGGAGCAATAAAAGTATCGATAATCGCAGGCATCAGGCAACCAGGGTAGAGAGTGGCGGTGGATAAATCGCAAAAACAAAAAAGCCTGCTTAGTTTCCTAAGCAGGCTTTCGAATTTGGCTCCTCTGACTGGACTCGAACCAGTGACATACGGATTAACAGTCCGCCGTTCTACCGACTGAACTACAGAGGAATTGTGTA
>DASXXQ010000066.1:0-4377 GCA_036502985.1 Buttiauxella sp. | reverse complement strand
TCAATGGAATGTAATTAGCCAATTTTACTTATCGCCGCAGGCAACCCCTGACGAACGGAAGCCCCCGTCACCCAATCGAGCCAGGTACCGGCAACGGATCGTGTAGGATCCTGAAACCCTAAATCGTTGATGTTGATACCTGAAGCGATCTGCGTCTGATGCGACATAGGTTCCCCGTCCAGCCAGTGCTGACGCGCGCCCATCTCTTTGTGTCCATAGCCGTGTTCCACCGCAATAACACCCGGCATCACGCCCGAAAGCAAACTCACCTGCGCCTCAACGCTCCCGCCCGGAGTGGTAATGAGAATAATATCGCCATGGCTAACGCTAAACCGCTCGCCATCCACCGGGTTGATAGCCACCAGATTAACAGGCTTGACGTGATGAAGCCGCGGGATCACCGTGGAAGAACTGCTCATCAGATTCGATTTAAACGACATCAACTGCATCGGCCATGTCGCCGTAGGGAAGACCTCTTGCAGTGCGCGCCCGTCAGATAAACGAGGTGGATGCCATGTTGGGCAACCGCTAAAACGCTCCCCGGTAATCGCATGTCGATGGACGGCAACCTGGCTGTTCCACACTTGCAACGGCGTCATCCACGCAGTTCCCACCGTCCCCTCTTTTCGGCCCGACGCTTCAGGTGCAAACCGTCCGCCACGGCTGTACATAAAGGCGACGCTTAATGCTTCCTCTTTCTTCAACGTGTCATTAATTACCGGCAGAATACGATCAACACCTGACAGCATGACATCCTGCGCGTTAGCCTCGGGGAGTGGCGTCTTTCCTGCGAAGGCAATATTCGCCGCAACACGTAGGTAATAATCCTCTGCGCGATGAAGCGGATAAGTATTCCCCTGCACATCACTAAGCCCTGCCTCCCCAAAACCAGGCAATTTCATCCGTTTTGCCACGGCGATGCAAAATGCCTCCATGGATACCGCTATACCCTCGGCTGTTTTTGCCGTCGCCGGGCTCACTACCGGCCAGCGAGCCGTCGTCGTTTTGCTGGCCACCCCGCCCCACGGCGCGGTAAATCCCCAGCTTTCAAAGTTATGGGTATCAGGGACAAGATAATCGGCAAGTGCGGTGGTCTCATTCATAAACGCATCAATGGCGATAAACAGAGGGAGGCGTTTAGGGTCTTTTAATCGCTCCTCGATAACACCGCGCAAACCCGCCACGCCGTAAATCGGGTTGGTCATATTCGAAATCCACGCCTTCAAAGGATAGGGATAACCATCCAAAGCAGAAGGGAGTAATTCCGTCAGCTGACCGGCAACAAAGGGATACCAGGGCGCTTTCGCCGGCCACGGGGATTTACCGCTCGCGACTTTTTCCCGGTATTCGTCAGACGTTTCATACGCAGTTTTGCTGCGCGCGATACTTAACCCTTTAGGCGCGATTTTCCCTGGGAACTGAACCATGTTGTAACAAGGCCCATCGGTGACGCCATTAAACTTCCCGCCACCGACAAAGACTCCGCCTTCAAGACTGAGGTTACCCAACAGCACGTTGAGCATCATCACTGACCAGGCATTATAAAATCCGTTACCGGACATCATTCCGCCATGAGAAATCACCGCAGCTTTTCGCCCATAAGAGGTAAAGGCTTTCGCCAGGGCGATGATTTTCTCTTCTGGGACGCCACACTGCTGGCTGTACTGCGCATAGGTTAACTTTTCCGCCGCTTCTTTCAGGCACTGGAAACTACTTTTCACGTTCACCGTGGTGCCGTCGTTAAGCGTAACGTGTTGATCCACCAGAAGCATTGCACGCTCACACTGGCTCGCGGGTGCGATCTCTCCTTCTAAATTCACGACCAAAGGTTCGTCGGTATTCCCTTTATTTTCAGCAATATGGAGAGTGCTCAGATGTTTACCCGCGAGCGGATGGTCATCATTGGTAATCACTAGCCAGCTGGCATTGGTCCAGCTTTTTTCATTGCTACGCAGCATCGCCTCCTGGCCTGGAATGCTGAGATATTCCGCCTGATAGCGTTGGTTTTCGATGATCCAGCGAATCATTGCCATCGCCAGCGCAGAATCGCTCCCCGGCAGCACAGGCAGCCAATGGCCGCGATCATCTGCCATGACAGTGGTTAATGGCAGCGCGGGCGAGACGACGACATAGTTAAACGCCTCGCGCACTCTGGCGCTGGCAAGCTGGCGAGCCTGCCGCTTGAAAGGGTTACCGGACTGAGCGGGTGAAGTGCCCATGAATAACGCAAACTCAACGTGCTCCCAGTCAGGTTTAACATGCGGGTTCTTATCGAGGTCGCCCAGCGTTGCACCAGAACCGGCGCGCCATGCCAGGCCGCAATAAGCACCGTGTGCGCCAAAATTCTTTGAGCCAAAGCTGTTTTGTGCAAAACGACGTAAAAAACTGTCACGCCCTTCATCGCTGGTATTGGTGACCAGTAGCTGATTCGCCTTTGGTCCAAAAGTGGGATGAAGTGGATCGATAGGCGTTGTCAGATCGCGGATGCTTCGTAACCCCTCAACATGACCTTCACCGAATAAATCTCCCCCTTCAACGACTTCCTTGATCAGCTGTTCAAAGCTGATGCGCTGCCATTGGCCATCGCCCCGTTTGCCGACTCGTTTCATCGGCGAAATAATACGGTGCGGGCTGTATAGGCTTTCCATCATGGTCGCCCCGCGCGCACAAGCCGTAGAACGGAACTCCAGCCCACTTTCACCAGACAGCTTTTCCAGCGCTGCGGCAAAAGGCATGTTGGCGTCAAATTGATGTTCCTGCGAAAGCGGATGCCACGGGTTACCCGCGATGCGCAAGACTTTATTGGACGCCCGGTCTACCCGCACACGAATACCGCACTGGGTCCAACAGCCGAAACATTGCGTCATTGAAACCACCTGTTCGGGGTTACTTTTCCACTGAGCCTGCGCGCTACCTTCAGGAACCAGCGAGTTGCCGTAAATCCGGTCGCGCGTCACTTTGCCTGAAGTGCCGTCCATCAGCCCATCAACCGCACGTTTGGCGATCTCGCGATAACTCAAGCCAAATGCCGCAAAGCCGCCTACTGCGACACCGATTTTTAGCCACTGACGACGGGATAATTTAGCCATGTTGTACTCTCCTGGTAAGCCAGTTCAGGCCTTCCCGAATGGTAATAATGAGGGCAAACCACAGGCCAAAGGTGCCGACAATCGACAGCAGGCCATCGTTGCCGTAAGGAAGGTGGTAAGGATTTACCAATGCGTTGTATTTCGGGATGGTTTGTCCGCCGATAAGAATGGCCCAGCGCAGCACCCAGCAAGATCCCATCGCACAGAGTGTCAGCAAGATAGTGCCGGCAAACGGCAGCGGATAACGGCTCGCATATAACGCACCACCGAACGAAAGCGTCCACAATCCAGTGAAGATCATGACGTAAAGACGCGCATCGCCACTGAGTTGCCACCATTGCCGCAGCGCATTGCCCGACAGTGTGTCCCCAAAATACCAGGCCACCATAATCGCGCCGAGCAGCAATAGCGTGAATGCCTGCCCATAGGCCAGAAACCTGACGGTGCGCGGCTGTTTTCTCATCACCAGGAGAAGCAAAGCGAGCAAGGTTTGCAGCGCGCTGACAAACATCGCGACCGGTAACCAGTAGCTAAACCACAGTGGCCGGGCACGGACAACGGACACTTCCCTGCCGGTATACAACAACAGCCCAATTGCCGTTAGTGCGGCACCAAATGCCAGCCAGCGCGTGAGTGAGAATGTCCGTCCCGTTAACGCTTTCAGGTGGAATGCGCTGAACCATAATCCCAGCAATACCATGAAAAGAGGTAAAAACAGTGCCCCCCACGGCATCCATGACCAGGGCGTCGGCCAGGCATAGAAGTGCCAGAATCGGGCGGTCTGATGGAGGTCCGCAGTCAAAGCAAGAGGCGCGGTGATGGCGCAAGTCAGGGCAATGAACAAGCAGATTCGCTCAAGGTCACCGTTGCCTTTACGCATCCAGTGCATCACGCAGGCAAATAAAGCGGCGCACGCCGCGATACCGATAAAGAAAAAGTACTGCACGGCCCACGGCAGCCAGGTGATGGCCTGCGGTTGAGCCAGAAGTTCATCAATAATTAGCCGTGACATGGTCCCACCTCCTGCCAAAGCGAAGGTTGGGCGCGCCCCTGAAGCGGCGAAACGAAGGCGTCATCCAGCCCGAGATAGAAAACGTGAGGTTGAGTATGATTTTCTGGTTTCAGCACTTTTATCTCATGCTGATGTTGCGCAAGCATTTTGCTAATAGTGCTTTGCGGATTTTTCATATCTCCGATGATTCGCGCACCACCGACGCAAGATTCCACACAGGCTGGCAGCAAACCGACTTCCAGGCGGTGCGTGCAGAACGTGCATTTATCGGCGGTT
>DASXXQ010000065.1:0-2153 GCA_036502985.1 Buttiauxella sp. | reverse complement strand
ATACCGAAAAGCCCGTTTTCAGGATACTCAAATGGAAACGCATAGACATACAAAAGATTGGCTGGCTAATCTAGCCAGCTCAACCCAACTTTGCAAGAAAAATATGCGAGATAATCAGCCTTGACGCTGTTTATGCTTCGGTTCGGCACTGCAAATCACGCGAATAACACCGTCACGCTTAACAATTTTGCAGTTACGACATAATTTCTTGACGGAAGCACGAACTTTCATTTTTACTCTCCGTAACTTCTCAAGCGACTATTAACGGCCGTAGCCTTTCAGATTCGCTTTCTTCAATGCAGACTCGTACTGACTTGACATCATCAGAGTTTGCACTTGAGCCATAAAGTCCATGATAACCACGACAACAATGAGCAGTGAGGTTCCACCAAAGTAGAAAGGCACTTTCATTGCATCACGCATGAACTCCGGGATTAGGCAGATAAAGGTAATGTACAACGCACCAACCAAAGTCAGGCGGGTCATCACTTTATCAATATACTTCGCCGTTTGTTCTCCCGGACGAATTCCTGGTACAAATGCACCGGACTTCTTCAGGTTATCTGCTGTTTCGCGTGGGTTGAAAACCAACGCCGTGTAGAAGAAACAGAAGAAGATGATTGCAGACGCATAGAGTAACACATAAAGCGGTTGCCCAGGCTGCAAATACAGCGAAATTGTAGTCAGCCAGTTCCAACCGGTACCGCCCCCAAACCACGATGCAATCGTTGCCGGGAACAGAATAATACTGGAAGCAAAAATTGCTGGAATAACACCAGCCATATTCACTTTCAGCGGTAAATGCGTGCTCTGAGCAGCATAGACACGACGACCTTGTTGACGTTTAGCGTAGTTTACCACAATGCGGCGTTGGCCACGCTCAACAAAAACAACGAAGAAGGTCACTGCGAATACTAGTACTGCAACCAACAGCAACAGGAGGAAGTGCAGGTCGCCTTGCCTTGCTTGTTCGATAGTATGGCCAACGGCCGGCGGTAAACCCGCAACGATACCAGCGAAGATTATGATTGAGATACCGTTACCGATACCGCGTTCAGTAATCTGTTCGCCCAGCCACATCAGGAACATAGTCCCCGTGACAAGACTCACAACAGCAGTGAAGTAGAATGCAAAGCCTGGGTTTAACACCAAGCCCTGCATACCAGGCATATTCGGTAAACCGGTAGCAATACCGATTGACTGGAATATCGCCAACACCAGAGTACCGTAACGGGTGTACTGGCTTATCTTACGACGACCAGATTCCCCTTCTTTCTTCAACTCTGCTAACGCTGGATGAACCACCGTTAACAGCTGAATAATAATCGATGCCGAAATATACGGCATGATACCCAGAGCAAAGATAGAAGCACGGCTGAGAGCACCACCAGAGAACATGTTAAACATTTCAATGATAGTGCCTCGCTGTTGCTCAAGCAGTTTGGCAAGTACAGCGGCATCAATACCAGGGATCGGAATAAAAGAGCCAATACGGAACACAATCAGCGCACCGATAACAAACAATAGTCTGCGTTTCAGCTCGCCAAACCCGCCTTTAGCACTTTGAAAATCTAATCCCGGTTGCTTTGCCATCTGCTACTTATTCCTCGATTTTACCGCCAGCAGCTTCGATAGCAGCACGAGCGCCTTTAGTTACACGCAGGCCGCGAACAGTTACCGGACGAGAAACCTCGCCAGACAAGATCACTTTCGCGAACTCAATCTGAATACCGATAATGTTTGCTGCTTTCAACGTGTTCAGGTCAACTACGTCGCCTTCAACTTTCGCCAGATCAGAGAGACGAATCTCTCCAGTGATCATTGCTTTGCGAGAGGTGAAACCAAATTTAGGCAGACGACGGTACAACGGCATCTGACCACCTTCAAAACCACGACGTACGCCACCGCCAGAACGAGAGTTCTGACCTTTGTGACCACGACCAGCGGTTTTACCGAGGCCAGAACCGATACCACGACCCAGACGCTTGGAAGCGTGCTTAGACCCTTCGGCTGGAGACAGAGTATTTAAACGCATCTCTTACTCCTCAACTTTAACCATGTAGGAAACCGCGTTGACCATACCACGTACAGCAGGAGTATCCTCGCGCTCTACGGTGTGGCCAATACGACGCAGACCCAGGCCAAGCAGCGTT
>DASXXQ010000064.1:0-4086 GCA_036502985.1 Buttiauxella sp. | reverse complement strand
CCTGGACGTGCGCTTTCGATTAACGAACAGTGGCATCCCCTTTTATTAACTGGGATATCCTCAATTCCGGATATGGAAGCTGGAGATACCGTTTTTTGGCATTGTGATGTGATTCATGCTGTAGAAAATGAGCATCTTGGCGAATTCGATAGCAATGTGATGTATATCGCCGCAGCACCCTGGTGTGAGAAAAATGCCGCCTATCTTGAGCGCCAATGGCCTGCATTTGTTGAAGGTAAATCACCGCCAGATTTTGCAGCCGATGATTTTGAAATCGACTTTGACGGGCGCGCAACACCGGATGATTTAACGCCTGCCGGACGTGAGCAGTTGGGCGGAAAGTAAAGCGTTTCGTCATCAGGTTGTCGGATGTTACGACATCCTACACCCTCGATCTTTGTAGGTCGGATTAGCGTAGCGACATCCGAGCCCTCAATCGTTTTAAGGTGGATTAGCGCAGCGACATCCACCTTATTTTCACCTGAAGGCCGCGTTTCTGGTAACCGCTCGGTAATTTCCTTATCATTGCCTTTCCATTCTTTGTCACGCGAGTTACCCGTGCACGAAATTTTTGACATGCTGCTGGCGGTATTTGACCGTGCGGCGCTGATGCTTATTTGCCTGTTCTTTTTAATTCGCATCCGCCTTTTCCGCGAGCTACTCCATAAAAATGCCCACACGCCCAAAGAGTTATTGGCTGTCACCGCTATTTTCTCCCTGTTTGCACTGTTCAGCACGTGGTCTGGTGTGCATGTTGAAGGGTCGCTGGTAAACGTCCGTATTATTGCGGTAATGGCTGGCGGCATTTTATTTGGCCCGTGGGTCGGTATCATCACCGGTATTATTGCCGGAACACACCGTTATCTAATTGATATTGGTGGCATTACCGCCATTCCTTGTTTAATAACCAGTATTGTTGCCGGTATAATTTCTGGCTGGATCAATCGCAAAATACCTAAAGCACAACACTGGCGGGTGGGGATTATTGCCGGCATGTTGTGTGAAACCATGACTATGGTTTTAGTGGTGCTGTGGGCTCCATCTGTCGATCTCGGAATTGATATTGTTTCTAAAATCGGTATTCCGATGATCCTCGGAACAGTCTCAATTGGCTTTATTGTCTTGCTGGTGCAAAGCGTTGAAGGGGAAAAAGAGGCCAGCGCGGCACGTCAGGCTAAACTTGCGCTGGATATTGCCAATAAAACACTGCCGCTGTTCCGTAACGTTAACAGTGAGTCATTACGCCAGGTCTGCAACATTATTCGCCAGGATATTAATGCCGATGCCGTCGCGATTACCGATAAAGACAAAGTGCTGGCCTATGTGGGTTTTGGGGAAAGCAATTATAAACATAACGATGAGGGCATCAGCCCCCGAACCCAGCAAGCGCTACGTGAAGGAAAGATCATTATCAGAAATGATGATGAAGCCTGGCGCACCCCAGAAATTCATTCGTTAATCATTATTCCTTTATGGGAAAAAGGTTTGGTCACTGGCACGCTTAAAATTTATTACCGCCACGCGCACCAGATAACCTCAACCTTACAAGAAATGGCCGTCGGGCTTTCGCAGATTATTTCCACTCAACTGGAAGTTTCCCGCGCCGAGCAGCTCCGTGAGATGGCAAATAAAGCGGAACTGCGTGCGCTACAAAGCAAAATCAATCCTCATTTTCTGTTCAATGCCCTGAACGCCATTTCGTCGTCCATTCGCATGAATCCAGATACCGCACGCCAGCTGATTTATAACTTGTCGCGTTATCTGCGGTATAACATTGAATTAAAAGATGATGAGCAGATCGATATCAAGACAGAGCTGTACCAGATAAAGGATTACATCGCCATTGAACAGGCGCGTTTTGGCGATAAGTTAACGGTGATTTATAACATTGATGAAGAGGTCAATTGCCTGATCCCAAGCCTGCTGATTCAGCCGCTGGTTGAAAATGCGATTGTTCATGGCGTCCAGCAGTGCAAAGGCAAAGGTGTGGTGACCATTAGCGTTGAAGAAAGCGGGAACCGCGTGCGTATTGCCGTGCGCGATACCGGACACGGCATCGATCCGCAGGTCATTGAACGCGTGGAAGCCAACGAAATGCCAGGCAATAAAATCGGCCTGTTGAATGTGCATCACCGCGTAAAATTACTCTATGGCGAAGGGTTGCATATTCGCCGCCTCGAACCGGGTACTGAGATTGCGTTTTACGTTCCTCACGCAGCCACTGCCGTTCCGCCGTTATTGTCGAAACAAGGAAGCAATGCATGAAAGTTATCATCGTAGAAGATGAGGTGCTGGCACAGCAGGAGCTGAATTGGCTGATTAAAGAACATAGCCAGATGGACGTTGTCGGCACCTTTGATGACGGCATGGATGTTCTTAAATATCTTCAAAATCATCAGGTCGACGCTATTTTCCTTGATATCAATATTCCGTCGCTAGATGGTGTTTTGCTGGCGCAAAATATCAGTAAGTTTGCCCATAAGCCGTTTATTGTCTTTATCACGGCCTGGAAAGAGCACGCGGTAGAAGCGTTTGAACTCGAAGCCTTCGACTACATCCTGAAGCCTTATCAGGAGTCGCGCATTATTGGGATGCTGCAAAAACTGGAAGCGGCTTACCAGCAACAAAACGCGCCTGCATCAGGAAACACGGCGAATCGCGAAACGCTGACGATTAATCTGGTGAAAGACGAGCGGATTATCGTTACGGATATTAACGATATTTATTACGCCGAAGCGCACGAGAAAATGACGTTTGTTTATACGCGGCGCGAAGCCTATGTGATGTCGATGAACATCACCGAGTTTTGCAACAGATTGCCGGAGAGCCACTTTTTCCGTTGCCACCGTTCGTATTGCGTAAACCTGAGTAAGATCCGCGAAATAGAACCGTGGTTTAATAATACCTATATTTTACGTTTGCGGGATTTGGATTTTCAGGTACCCGTGAGTCGCAGTAAGGTAAAAGAGTTTCGTGCGTTGATGCGTTTGTAGAATGTAATGTCGGATGTCGCTTACGCTAATCCGACCTACGAAAACCGTTACAGAATCTGGCCCAGCGTTTGACGCAAGTGTGCGCCAGCACCCAGCAGCCCCGGCTGATCGTGAATAATCAGGTATACCGGAATGTTGTGCACATATTCTTTGAAGCGTCCTTTGTCTTCAAAACCACCACGGAAACCGGATGCTTTAAAGAATTCGAGGAAGCGAGGTACGATACCGCCCGCAATGTACACACCACCAAACGTCCCGAGCGTCAGGGCTAGGTTCCCCCCAAAACGCCCCATGATTACGCAGAACAGTGACAGCGCACGACGGCAATCGGTGCAGCTATCCTCCAGTGCTCGTTCGGTAATATCCTTCGGTTTGTAGTTTTCCGGTTCACGCCCATCTGATTTGACGATTGCGCGGTACAAGTTCACAAGCCCAGGACCTGAGAGCACGCGTTCTGCAGAAACGTGGCCAATTTCATTGCGCAGTTCTTCGAGGATAATCCCCTCTTCTTCACTGTTTGGCGCGAAATCAACGTGGCCACCTTCACCTGGCAAGCTGACCCAACGTTTATCAACGTGAACAAGATGCGCCACGCCAAGGCCTGTGCCCGCGCCGTATACCGCAACAGGTTTACCTTCAACGGGCTCACCGCCGCCAAACTTGATCAGGTGTTCTTGTTTAATCATCGGAATCGCCATGGATACGGCGGTAAAATCGTTGATGATTTCCAGATGTTCAAAACCGAGGTTCTTTTTCATCTCGGCAGTTGAGAATGCCCAGGTATGGTTGGTCATCGCCACCCAGTCGCCAGTAATCGGGCAAGCAATTGCAATACAGCCGTCAGTCACACTCGCATTGTGCTCTTTGAGATAATGCACCACGACCGCTTCCAGGCTTGGAAAATCAAGGCCTGAATAGGTTTTTGCCTGTGTGATGTCACCATTTTCCACGTTGCACAGTGCCAGACGCGCATTGGTGCCGCCTACATCTCCCACCAAAGCATATTTTGTCATTCTTCTACTGCTCCGCTAAAGTCAAAATAAGTCCTGACATCACTGTAAAATTAGCTAGCCTAAACAACAATGACCAGATG
>DASXXQ010000063.1:0-1550 GCA_036502985.1 Buttiauxella sp. | reverse complement strand
TTCACGCATATGGAGGATAACGGAAACTTTAAAGTCAGGAGAATAAGTGAAGTGCCGGGTAGTCAGCCCGGCTTCGCCATGTAGCTTCCAGACAGCAACCCACTTTCTTACAGCACTATGATCAATACCAAAACGCTTTGCTGTGGCTTTTAGTCCTTCCGGACCGGAAAGGTAGTGCTGCACGACCTCAAGTTTGAAGCTGAGAGAATATTTGCTCATAAAAAACTGCACCTTACTCAGTTGGGTGTCCAACTTTTGGGGTGCAGTTCACATTTGCCGGGGTTTTTTATTCCCTCATTAGAGAGGATGCACAGTAAAGAGAGGTCATTCGTATATGGATAATGCAAACATCCTGGCGGTGTCTTTACCTGAGCCTCAGACCATTGATGCTCTGAGACTGTGGTGATGTGATGGACGTCCCTCTCTCAGCGAAAGTCACTGAGCGTTCTTTTTTTAGAGGTACTGCATCATGGACCCGATAAAAGTCATCGGTATCGATCTGGCTAAATCTGTCTTCCAGGTCTGCGTCCGGGTGGGTGCCTTACGCTGAGCGGTTCCGGGAAAAGCATCAGTGCAACGTCACCTGCACGATGGGTAAAAATATCATTGAGCTGTTTGAGCCGGGATACCCGGAATTAACCTTCCGTACGCCGGAAGCGTATATGGAAAACGACGCGAAAACCCATAAGCCTTACGCGACCTATCGCGTGGGGCTTTTTTTTGGTGAAGACAAAGATAATCACCAGCCGGTGGATTTCCGTATGGCGGGTCTGCACCGTACGGCCGGACATATTCTGGGGGTTGACCCGACAGAAATGATGCCGGTGCTGCAGCTGAATGCGGTGCGGGTGATAAAAGAGCGCTATGTGTGCATCGCGACGATGTCGACCTGCCAGGCAAAGTTCTGGAACAACAGGACGGGCTGGCCGGAGGTGATTGAGTACCTGAAGGCGCAGGGGTATCGGGTGCTGTGTATTGACCGTGACCGGGTGGTGGGTCAGGGGTTTGTGTGGAACCGCATTCCGCATGGTGCGGAGGACTTTACGGGAAACCTGCCACTGAGTGAGCGTGTAGCGCTGCTGCAGCATGCGGATTTTTTTGTGGGTCTGGGGAGTGGATTATCCTGGCTTGCGTGGGGGTGTCAGATACCGGTGGTGCTCATCAGTGGATTCAGTCTGCCGGCGTGCGAGTTCAGTACGCCGTACCGTGTCATCAACACACATGTGTGTAACGGCTGCTGGGATGATGTGCGTCACCGTTTTGACCACCACGATTATTTCTGGTGTCCGCGGCACAAAGGGACGGACAGGCAGTATGAGTGCACACGTTTTATCACGGCGAAACAGGTTATCGGAAAGATACAGCCACTGCTGACCAGGGAAAAGAATAACGATGAATAAGACCTACAGTATTGTCTGGAGTGTGGCGCGGAATGCGTGGGTGGTGGCATCGGAGTTTGCGAACCAGAAGTGTGCGATACCGCTGACGATATCGGCGCTGAGTGTGCTGGTTGGGATGGCGCTGACGACGGGGGCGCAGGCGTATACGTC
>DASXXQ010000062.1:0-9300 GCA_036502985.1 Buttiauxella sp. | reverse complement strand
GCGGTGGCGGTCATGATAACGCACGATAATGTGGTCGATGATTTCGGCAAGCGGCGCAGCACGCCACTCTTTTTCGATCGGCTCTTCAGCAAGTTTTGCCAGCTCTGCTTCAATCGCTTCCAGATCCAACTCTTTACGCGTTGCAGCACGCTCAAGCGTCTGCTTTCCACCGCAGCAGAAGTCGAGATCCAATTTACGGAACAGCGCAGATGCGCGTGGGATAGTTAAAGCCAGTTCACCTAAAGGTTGGTCGCGAAAGGCCATGAGCAAATACCTCGTTGTCGATAATATAAGATGTATATTAAATGCATCTTTAAGTTGGCGCTATGACTATTTCGAGGTAAAGGCTATTTCTGTGTCGTGACTACCACTTCCGAAAGTGTGTTTTTCTGCGGCTTTGTTAACACGGCCATCACCACACCGGCGACCAGACAAACAATGCCCAATAATGTCAGCAACGGCGGACAGCTGTGGCGTAGCATGAAGGTATACGCCAGCCCTGCGAGGGTTTCGAAGACAATCAGCGGGCCGACAATAACGGTGGGTAAACGCTGGCTGGCAATGTTCCAGCACAACGCGCCAAGCCAGGAACAAAACAGTGCAATGGCGAGCATCAGCGTCAGAAAAACTTCAGGGCGCGGGCCAAATGGCAGAGTGAAATCGGTGTTGGTGTGGGACATCCACAAGCAGACGGCGATATATCCCAACAGTGAAAATGGCAGGATGGAAAGCCCTTGAGCAGTGGCCCACATCAGCGGATTTTTATCCGGGTTTTCACGCAGCCAGCGGGCGTTTCGCAACGCATACCACGCCCAGCAAGCGACGGAAATAAACGCCAACCCAATGCCGCTGACATAGCGCCACCAGCTAAATTCGAGTTCTCCGCTGCGCAATTCAGCGGTATTCACCATGACCAGACCCACCGCAATAATCACCAGCGCAGGCGCCAGGCGGTGCCACGGCAGCTTGCCATCGCGTTTGCTATAAAGCAGGTTGGCAAATACAGGAATCACGACCGGCAAGGTGCCGATAATCATTGTTGAAATTGGCGCGCCGGTACGTTGGATAGCACTGGCGAGGCAAACGTAATAAATGAGATTGCCGACAGTTGAAAGCTTGAGCGCGGTGAACCAGTCTTCACGGCACAACTGGCGCAGGCGTTGGCGCCCAAACCAGGCCAAAGGAAGCGCAATCAACCCCAACGCCAGGTAGCGCCCGGTAGACTGCATTGCTGCTGGATAATCAGGCACAATCAGTGGCCCAACGAAAATCAATCCCCACATCAACCCTGCGAGCAGGGCGTACAACACACCAGTTAACATCTTCTTCTTCCACTTAACTCTTTGCATAGAGTGTAGAGGCAGTGTGTGGGGAAATATTGTACCAGCTTGCGGTTTATCCTCGTCATTCTTCAGGTAGCTGGCTGCAACGCGAATGATTAAGACTATAAGTTAAGGGCTGACCTGTTTCTGGTAACGTACCGGCGTGATGCCATAGCGTTGGGAAAAGGCGCGAGTCAGATGAGCCTGATCGGTTAATCCGCTTGCCTGTGCGACTTGCGCGGCTGGCATACCGTCGGTCAGAAACTGCTTGGCTCGCCACAGGCGAATTGCCATCAGCATTTGGTGAGGTGTGACATGGAAATGCGCTTTGAACATGCGTTGAAAGTGATAAGGACTAAGCGAAACGACGGCAGCGAGTTCATCCAGCGTTACCGGATGCATATAGTTGTCGTGTAGGTAATCCCGAATCTGTTCAAAACGATGCGCGGAATCTTGTGGCGCATAAGGCAAATGATGAGCGTAGGGGCGGAAAGTATCGATGAGATTTAACAGCAGACCTTGTTGCGCCAGCGAGTCATTCTCGCGCCAAAGTCCATTGATCAGTTGCGAAACACGGCCCGCGCGCAGTGGATCGTGATTGACCACTTCACTAAAAGACCAGTTTCGCGAACCGGTAACGGATTCAAGAATGTCTGGTTCGAGATAAATCATGCGGTACTGCCAACCGTCTTCGGTTGCCGCTTCCCCGGTATGCAGTTCGTCGGGATTCATCAGCACCAGAGAATCTCTCGCCGCCACATGCTGGACGCCACGATAGCGAAAACGCTCCGCGCCCCAGGTTACCGTGCCGATACCAAAGGCTTCATGTGTGTGCGGCTCGAAGGCGTAACGTGAAATATGGGCGTGATACAGCTCAACGCCGGGCAATTGCGGCAAATGCCGGAACTGGGCGCTGTCTTTCTCATCGTTGAACTGTTCAGGAACGCCTTGCAATGTCACCTCCGTCAGAACATCCCTTTAGTATAGGGATGTCCATGTTTAACGGAAAGTTAACAATTACAATGCAGCGCGAAGGCTATCCGCAAGCGTGGTGGTAGGGCGGCCAATCAACTGACTTAGCTGGCGGCTGTCGTCAAACAGGCCACCTTTTGACGCACCCACATCAGAGTTTGCCAACAGTGCAGCCAGGCCTTCCGGCAGACCCGCCCCCAACAATGCCGCTTTAAAGTCCGCCTCTGGTAAATATTGATACACGACGGTTTTACCGCTTTGTTTTGTTAACTCAGCGGTCAGTTCAGCCAGCGTCCAACCGTAGTCGCCTGCCAGTTCATAAATTTTGCCCGCCTGGTTATCCAGCGTCATCACTTTTGCGGCAGCCGCAGCGTAATCGGCACGTGTTGCAGAAGCGATTTTTCCCTCGCCCGCGCTGCCAATAAACGCGCCGTGTTGCAGAGCAGGTGGAACACTGGCGAGATAGTTTTCGGTGTACCAGCCGTTGCGCAGCAGTACGAATGAAATACCCGATTGTTGAAGCATTTTCTCAGTGGCGATGTGTTCTTCAGCAAGGGCCAATGGTGAAGAATCAGCATGCAGCAGGCTGGTGTAGGCAATCAGCTTCACACCCGCTTCTTTAGCCGCTTCAATAACATTGCGATGTTGAACTGCACGTTGTCCTACTTCGCTTGAGGAGATCAGCAACAGTTTTTCAACGCCCGCCAGAGTCTGAGTCAGTGCGGTTTTATCTTCATAACTGGCCGCGCGGACCTGAACACCACGTTCCGCAAGATGACTCACTTTTGCAGGGTTACGCACAATGGCAACCAGTTGCTGTGCAGGAACAGTTTTGAGCAGGTCTTCAATAACGAGTTGGCCAAGTTGGCCGGAAGCGCCGGTAATCGCGATCATGGTAAATCTCCTGGGGGTTCTGGTTAAGTTGTGTCACACTATCACTAGCACTAACTTTTAGTAAGTACGCACAAAAAGGTAAGTATGAAATGAGTGAAATGGAAACGTCTGTGCCGTCATTAAGCGAGCAAATGCGTAATGGCAATTTGTTCGCCGAACAGTGCCCATCCCGGGATGTGTTAAAGCACGTCACCAGCCGGTGGGGCGTGTTGATTCTGGTGGCATTGCAGGACGGGACGCATCGCTTCAGCGATTTGCGCCGCAAGATGGGCGGGGTGAGTGAAAAAATGCTCGCACAAACGCTGCAATGGCTGGAAGCCGACGGTTTTGTCAATCGGAAATCCTACCCGGTTGTGCCGCCGCATGTGGAATACAGCCTGACACCATTGGGTCATGACGTGAGTGAAAAAGTTGCGGCGTTGGCCGACTGGATTGAAGTGAATTTGCCGCAGGTGATGGCGTCCCGAAATGAACGGGACGCCTGAACAGGGTATGTCGCTTACGCTAATCGCCTCCACGAACGAAAGTGTTGTCGGTCACATTAGCAATTACTTGCTCAAATCAAGCTGATAAAGCGCAAAGCCGATTTCATCGCTACCGACGTTTTTCATCGGATACTGGCCTTTATCTTTAATAAAGGCTGCGGCTTTTTCGCCCGGTGACGTTTCAAAGCGAATATCTAACTTCTGATTGCTGTGAATCGGGGCCAGGCGCCAGTTATTATCGGCAGCAGGGTGGATCTCTTTGCTCGCGGTAATCCAGTTTGCCAGCACCGAACGGTTTTCATCGGGTGATGCGAACGCAATATGGCTATCGCCAGTACCGGCAAATTTGCCGCCATAAGCACGATAGTTATTGGTTGCTACCAGGAAGGTCGCCTGTGGATCGATGGGCTTACCTTTGAACGTCAGGTCTTTAATACGCTCGGCCTTCGGGTTCACCATCTGGCATTCGCCGTCGTAACGGGCAGGTTGCGACACATCAATCTGGTAATCCACGCCGTCGATAACATCAAAGTTATAGGTGCGGAAACCATCCCAGTTAATCAGTGACTGCGGCTTAGTGCTGTTTACGTCAATCTGATTAAACTGTCCTGCGGAACATTCCAGCCACTCTTTGACCTCTTTACCTGTGGCTTTCACCACGACCAGCGTATTGGGGTAAAGATACAAATCGGCGGCATTACGGAAGGTTAACTGGCCTTTTTCCACTTCGACAAAACTGGCGGGATCGTTCTTACGCCCGCCGACTTTAAAAGGCGCAGCGGCGGAAAGCACCGGCAAATTAGCCAGGTCCGGGTCGCCCTGAATGTATTTTTCAACGTACGCAGTCTGGGCGTTATTCACCACTTGCACGGTCGGATCGTCTTGCACCAGGGCCAGATAGCTGTACATATTGTCCGATGACTTTCCGATAGGCTTGCTGACAAACTCGCGCGTCGCGTCATGGTCGTGCTGGAGCACTTTCACCAGTTTCGCATCTTCTGATACCAACGCTTTCTTTGCCCCGCTGTCATAAATTGGCCGCGCTTCGGCTTTACTGCTCGTCACTTTCCAGGTGCCGCTTTCGTTATTCAGCACTAAATCGACCACGCCCAGATGATCGCCCCACATGCCAGGCATCACCGCAGGGACTCCGTTTAGCGTGCCTTTCTCCAGATCGACGCCTTTAATATTGGCAAAATCTTTACCAGGGAAAACGGCGTGTGCGTGACCGAACAGAATAGTATCCACCCCCGGAACTTCGCTGAGGTAATAAACTGAGTTTTCGGCCATCGCGTGATACGGGTCGCTGGAAAGCCCTGAGTGGGCGATAACCACCACTAAATCAGCGCCTGCTTTACGCATCTCTGGCACATACTTTCGGGCCGTCTCAGTAATATCTGTCACCGTGACTTTGCCTTCCAGATTGGTTTTATCCCACGTCATAATTTGTGGTGGAACAAAGCCGATATAACCGATGCGCAGCGTCTGCTCTTTGCCGTCTTTATCTTTAACGACAGTTTCTTTAATCACGTAAGGTGTGAAGAGTGGCTGATTGGTTTTGGCATCAATAACGTTGGCATTCACATAAGGGAATTTTGCACCCGACAACGCCATACTCAGGTAATCGAGGCCATAGTTAAATTCGTGATTACCCAGGTTACCAACGGCATAATCCAGCGTATTCAGTGCTTTATAAACTGGATGGATATCGCCTTTTTTCAGACCCTTTGCCGCCATGTAATCGCCAAGCGGGCTACCCTGAATCAGGTCACCGTTATCCACCAGTACGCTGTTTACTGTCTCACCACGAGCGGCATTGATCAGGCTTGCCGTACGCACCAGTCCGAATTTCTCCGTTGGTGTGTCTTTGTAATAATCGAAATCCATCATATTGCTGTGGAGGTCGGTGGTTTCCAGGATACGCAGGTCAACGGTTGCCGCATGAACGCTGGAAGCAACCAGCATGGCAACAAGCGTTGCGCTAAACTTGATCATGATTAAAGGTCCTTTTTCGAGGTAGGCCACAAAAGACTATGTATATAAACGTTGTTGCTTACAAAAATGTGAAGTGTGCCAGAAATGAGGCCAGGTAAACCGGAATCGCTTCACAGATAGCGCAACCAGGCGCTTTGCGATATAAAAAACAATTCTCGCAAAACAATAAGTTAATTACGCGCAGGGCAAGCAACACTGCGACACAACATGAGGTGGATAATGTTAGAGCAAATTTGCCAACTAGCCCGGGTGGCGGGAGCCGCCATTATGGACGTTTACCAGGGGGAGAAACCGCTGGAAGCGACGCAAAAATCAGATGACTCGCCAGTGACTGCGGCTGATCTTGCGGCTCATGCCATTATCCTGAAGGGGCTACAAACGCTCACGCCGGAAATTCCGGTTCTTTCGGAAGAAGATCCTCAGACCTGGGATACCCGCCAATACTGGCAGCGCTACTGGCTGGTAGACCCGCTGGACGGCACCAAAGAGTTCCTCAAACGCAACGGGGAATTCACCGTCAATATTGCGCTCATTGAAAAGGGCAAAGCGGTGTTGGGCGTGGTATATGCCCCGGTGCTGAACGTGATGTATAGCGCGGCAGAAGGCAAAGCCTGGAAAGAAGAAAACGGCGTGCGCAACCAGATTCACGTGCGTGATGCTCGTCCACCGCTGGTGGTAATCAGTCGTTCTCACAGTGATGATGAGCTCAAAGAGTATCTTCATCAGTTGGGTGAACACCAAACCACATCGATAGGCTCATCATTAAAGTTTTGCCTGGTGGCAGAAGGGCAGGCACAGCTTTATCCACGCTTTGGGCCAACGAATATCTGGGATACCGCCGCAGGCCACGCTGTTGCGGCTGCGGCAGGTGCGCATGTGCATGACTGGCAGGGTAAGCCGCTCGACTACACCCCGCGTGAATCATTCTTAAACCCAGGTTTCCGCGTTTCTATTTACTAAGCAGCTCTCGCAGCAGGCTGATGACCTGCTGCACTTCTTCCTGTGTGAGTGGTCCATCTTTCACAAACTGTACGCGGCCTTCTTTATCCAGCACGACAATCGCTGAACTGCCGGTTTCTAGCTGCCAGGATTTTTGTGCCACACCGTTGCTATCAACGATAAATTGCGACCATGGATACTGTGTCTTGTTGCTCTCAAGGCTGCTGCGCACAAACATTCCCGTGCCTGGTATCGCGTCATCGGTATTCACGATGGTGGTCGTCTGGTAGCGGTCGTGCGGGAATTTAGCGGCTTTAATTGCCTCAATCAGCCCGGCATTTTTCTCTTTTGCGCTGGTTCGGCCGGCAATATGCTGCAGCACTCGCACTTTTCCCACCAACTGCGCACTATTCCAGTTTTTATAGCTAAACTTATCATTGTCGAGCATCAACTCACCTTTATCCGTAATACCGATAGGTGAGACCCGTTGATTATTCTCAAAATTATGGGCCGATGCCAGCAGAGGTAACAACAGCAAGGAAAGTGCAAGGGTTGAACGTAGGGACATGAAGACTCCTTATCTTTTTATTGGCAGGTGATCCGACCACTTGTCGTGACGTTTTAAGCATATGTGCTGAATAGCTTTCTGTCCCGCAACAGCAATGCCAGTTTGCGGGTGACCGCACATATCCCTGGAATTTGAAGGCTTAAACTAATATTTGTTAACATTTGAAAAGAATATTCTGAGAAATTGTAATTAAACCGTAAATAAGATTGTGCAAACTAGGTGTCGTTTTGCATATGGACTATAGTTTCCAGGCACCAAATTTTTCGCCTCGTTTTGTCGGACCAAATGTGGAACCGCAGGGGCGTTAACACTGCAGGAGAGAAAAAGAATGAAAATTTTCCAACGGTACAACCCGCTTCAGGTGGCGAAGTACGTGAAAATCCTGTTCCGTGGACGGTTGTACATCAAGGACGTTGGCGCTTTTGAATTTGATAAGGGTAAAATTCTTATCCCAAAAGTGAAAGATAAGCAGCATCTATCTGTTATGTCTGAAGTAAACCGCCAGGTACTGCGTATGCAGGCGGAAATGGCGTAAAGCCATCAGCAGTACCAAATAAAACGGCACCCGCGGGTGCCGTTAGTGTTTGTAGTAGGGTGGATTTTGTCGGGTGCGCAGCGCTTACCCGACCTACACACCACTACGCCGCAGTTTGCTCTTCAGAGTCTGGTAGTTTTGGCGTCAACGGTGTCGGCTTATTGTCGATACGCGTTACCAGCAACTGGTCAATTCTGTAGTTATCAATATCCACCACTTCAAACTTATACCCGGAGAACTTCACTGAATCGGTACGTTTCGGGATTTTTCGCAGCATGAACATCATAAAACCGCCGATAGTTTCGTAGTTGCCTGATTGCGGGAACTCGTCGATATCCAGCACGCGCATCACATCGTCAATCGGCGTGCCGCCTTCAACCAGCCAGGAGTTTTCGTCACGCGCAACGATTTGCTCCTCCATGCCCTGGCCAACCAGGTCGCCCATCAGCGTGGTCATCACATCATTGAGCGTGATGATACCCACCACCAGTGCGTACTCGTTCATGATAACCGCAAAGTCTTCACCCGCCGTTTTAAAGCTTTCCAGCGCTTCGGAGAGCGTCAGCGTATCCGGCACAATCAACGTATTACGTAAATGTACGCCGCTGTTGAGCGCCATGCTTTGGTTGCCCAATACGCGGTTCAGCAACTCTTTTGAATCTACATAGCCCACGATATGGTCGATATCGCCATTACACACCAGGAACTTGGAGTGTGGATGCTCGGCGATTTTGTTCTTCAGGCTCTGCTCGTCTTCGTGCAAATCAAACCAGATAACATTTTCACGTGAAGTCATTGATGACGGCACAGTACGTGATTCCAGTTCGAACACGTTTTCAATCAGCTCATGTTCCTGTTTACGCAGAACACCCGCCAACGCACCTGCTTCAAATACGGCGTATACGTCGTCGGACGTGATGTCGTCGTTACGCACCATTGGCAGTTTGAAGATGCGGAAAATCACGTTTGCCAGGCCGTTAAAGACCCAAACTAGCGGGCGGAAGATAAACAGACAGAAGCGCATCGGGTTGATGATTCGCAAAGCAACCGTTTCAGGCGAAATCATACCGATGCGTTTCGGGGTGAGGTCTGCAAACAGAATGAACAGGCTGGTAACCAGCGTGAACGAAATAATAAAGCTCAGTTGGTCGGACATTTCTGGTGTGAAGAAGCGCTCCAGAAGGACTTTAAAGGCTGGTGAAAATGCTGCATCGCCGACGATACCGCCGAGAATCGCCACGGCGTTCAGGCCAATCTGCACGACGGTAAAGAACATGCCAGGGCTTTCCTGCATTTTCAGTACACGTTGCGCGTTAAGATTGCCCTCATCAGCCAGAAGCTTGAGTTTAATTTTACGGGACGCAGCCAGTGAGATCTCTGAAATAGAGAAGAACGCACTGACGGATATAAGAAGAAGTATTAATAAAATACTGTTTAACATAGTTTTTTCAGCTAAAAGCCGAATCCTCGGAAGGGAAGTTGAATATCCATGGGTTAAAGCGTGTTGACTGCGGGTCCGTGGAGGTTGGGCCAGCAATTTCAACGGGTAGTATAGCGTAAGGGTGTGTGAAGCTGCCAGAGGGCATAATT
>DASXXQ010000061.1:0-26219 GCA_036502985.1 Buttiauxella sp. | reverse complement strand
CGATCCGAGCGAGAAAAATCTCAACGAGATGGCTCGTATCCAGGACATTCTGGATAACCAGAATCTCTGGCAGTTGGAAAGCCGTATTAATGAAGTGCTGCTGCAATTAGGTCTGGATGCGGATACTGAGCTTTCTGCACTGTCCGGTGGCTGGTTGCGTAAAGCGGCTTTGGGCCGTGCTCTGGTGAGTTCTCCGCGCGTGTTGCTGCTTGATGAACCCACGAACCACCTGGATATCGAAGCGATCGACTGGCTTGAAAGTTTCCTGAAAGAGTTCCAGGGCAGCATCGTGTTTATTTCTCACGACCGTTCTTTCATCCGCAATATGGCGACCCGTATTGTCGATCTTGACCGTGGCAAACTGGTTTCTTACCCGGGTAATTACGATCAATATCTGCTGGCGAAAGAAGAAGCACTGCGCGTTGAAGATCTGCAAAACGCCGAGTTTGATCGCAAACTGGCGCAGGAAGAAGTCTGGATTCGCCAGGGGATCAAAGCTCGCCGTACACGTAACGAAGGCCGTGTTCGCGCATTGAAAGCGATGCGTAACGAACGTAGCGAGCGCCGTGAAGTGCTGGGCAGTGCCAAAATGCAAGTCGAAGAAGCGGCTCGCTCTGGCAAAATTGTCTTTGAGATGGAAGATGTTTGCTACAACATCGGCCAACGTGCCCTGGTGAAAGATTTCTCCGCACAAGTTCAACGCAGCGACAAAATCGCGCTGGTGGGGCCAAACGGTTGTGGTAAAACCACACTGCTGAAATTGATGTTAGGTCAACTGCAAGCGGATAGCGGACGTGTGCATTGCGGTACAAAACTGGAAGTGGCGTACTTTGACCAGCACCGCGCAGAACTTGATCCTGACCGTACCGTAATGGACAACCTTGCGGAAGGTAAACAAGAAGTGATGGTGAACGGTAAGCCGCGCCATGTTCTGGGTTATTTGCAGGATTTCTTGTTCCATCCAAAACGGGCAATGACGCCAGTGCGTGCGTTGTCAGGCGGTGAGCGTAACCGTTTGTTACTGGCGCGCTTGTTCCTGAAACCAAGTAACTTGTTGATTCTCGATGAACCGACCAACGACCTTGATGTCGAAACGCTCGAATTGTTAGAAGAGCTCATTGATGGTTATCAGGGCACCGTGATGCTGGTGAGCCACGATCGTCAATTTGTAGATAACACAGTGACAGAGTGCTGGATTTTTGAAGGTGAAGGCAAAATTGGTCGCTACGTTGGTGGTTACCACGATGCCAAAGGCCAGCAAGCGTCTGCTCAATCTTTGCGCCAGCCTGTAGCAGATAAAGCGCAAAACAACCCGCCAGCTAAGGCGGAAGTTGTTAAACGCGCAGCTAGCAAGCTAAGCTATAACTTGCAACGTGAATTAGAGCAATTACCACAACGTCTTGAACAACTTGAGGCTGAACTGGAAGCGCTGCAAGCGAAGGTTGGAGATGCTGAGTTTTTCAATCAGCCTCACGATGTCACGCAAAAAACACTGAGCGACCTGAGCACAGCGGAAAAAGCACTGGAAGAGGCTTTTGAACGTTGGGAATATCTTGAAGCTCTGAAAAACGGCGCGTAACCAGGAGACACGATATGTGTGCCACGCATCACCATCGTTCACACATATTGTGTTCACAGTGCGATTTACTGGTAGCACTACCAGAATTGGAAGACGGCCATAAGGCCGTCTGTCCGCGTTGCGGAACCACATTAGTTACGCAATGGGCCTTGCCACGTCAACGACCGACAGCTTATGCGTTGGCAGCCCTGTTTATGTTGTTGCTCGCCAATCTTTTTCCCTTCATCAGTATGAAAGTTGCCGGTATCAGCAGTGAAGTTTCATTGCTTGAAATTCCAGGTGTGCTTTTTACCGAGGACTACGCAAGCCTCGGCACGTTCTTTATGGCATTTGTGCAGGCGGTACCTGCGTTCTGTTTAATCACAATTCTGCTATTAGTTAATCAAGCGGCAATGCCATTACCGCTGAAAAAGCGACTGGCTCGCATTCTGTTCCAGCTAAAGAGTTGGGGCATGGCTGAGATTTTTCTTGCCGGAGTCCTGGTAAGCTTTGTCAAACTTATGGCATACGGTGACATTGGTGTCGGCAGCAGTTTTGTTCCATGGTGCCTGTTTTGCATTTTACAGCTGCGAGCATTTCAATGTGTGGACAGACGTTGGCTTTGGGATGATATTGCCCCTGAACCTTATATCGCTGCTCCGCTTAAGGTTGGAGTTTCGGGTATTCGACAAGGGCTACGTTCATGCTCATGTTGCACTGCCATCGTTCCTGAGAGCCAGGAAATTTGCCCACGCTGTGGCACTAAGGGATATGTTCGACGCCGCCACAGTTTGCAATGGACGCTCGCTCTGTTGCTGACGTCAATTATGCTTTATCTGCCTGCCAATATATTGCCCATCATGATTACCGAAGTCCTGGGAAGCAAAATCCCCTCGACGATCATTGCCGGGGTTATCCTGTTGTGGGGCGAAGGTTCTTATCCGGTGGCTATGGTCATTTTCATCGCCAGTATTATGGTGCCGACGCTCAAAATGTTGGCGATTGCATGGCTGTGTTGGGATGCCAAAGGGCACGGGCGCCGTGACAGTGAACGGATGCATTTAATCTATGAAGTGGTCGAGTTTGTCGGGCGATGGTCGATGATTGACGTCTTCGTGATTGCGGTTTTATCGGCTCTGGTACGCATGGGAGGATTAATGAATATCTATCCGGCTATTGGGGCCGTCATGTTTGCACTAGTGGTTATTTTGACAATGTTTGCAGCGATGACCTTTGACCCTCGCTTGTCCTGGGATCGCGCACCGGATTCAACTCATGAGGAGTCGTCTGAGCATGGAAAATAAAAGCGGGGAAGCAAAAGTAACAAAGGTAAAAAACTGGTCCCCGATATGGATTTTCCCTATCGTCACCGTGCTGATTGGCGCGTGGATCTTATTTTATCACTACAGCCATCAAGGCCCTGAAGTCACGCTGATTACCACTAATGCTGAAGGTATTGAAGGTGGAAAAACCACCATTAAAAGCCGTAGCGTTGATGTAGGTGTTGTAGAAAGCGCCGTGCTTTCGGATGACCTCCTTCATGTAGAAATTACCGCACGCATGCACTCCGGTATGGAAAAGCTGCTGCATAAAGACTCGGTTTTCTGGGTGGTAAAACCCCAGGTAGGCCGTGAAGGTATTTCGGGACTTAGCACATTGCTTTCAGGTGCTTACATTGAACTGCAACCGGGAACCAAAGGGCCGCAACCTGCACGATATGATTTGCTGGATGCGCCACCTCTGGCTCCACCTGATGCAAAAGGCATTCGCATTACGCTCGATAGCAACAAAGCAGGCCAACTCTCTCCAGGTGACCCAGTGCTGTTCCGTGGTTATCGCGTGGGGTCTGTGGAAACCAGCACCTTCGATGCTGCAAAACGCGCCATCAGTTATCAACTGTTTATCAGTGCGCCGAACGATCGCCTGGTCACCAGCAACGTGCGTTTCTGGAAAGACAGCGGTGTGGCAGTCGATTTATCTTCACAGGGTATGCGTGTAGAGATGGGCTCGCTGACAACACTGTTTAGCGGTGGCGTGAGTTTTGATGTACCAGAAAGTCTGGAACAAGGTGAACCCGTACCTCCAGGTAGCGAATTCAGACTGTTCGATGACCAGAAAAGCATTCAAGATTCGCTTTATACCAAGCATATTGATTACCTGATGTTCTTCAAAGACTCGGTACGCGGCCTGCAGCCGGGGGCACCAATTGAATTCCGTGGTATTCGTTTAGGTACGGTTGCCAGAGTGCCATTCTTCACGCCAGGCATGCGACAGGCATTGAATGATGATTTCCGCATTCCGGTATTGATTCGCATCGAGCCTGAGCGTTTGCAGAACATGGTTGGCGAAGAAACGGATATACAGATGGCGTTGGATTCACTGCTTAAACGCGGTTTAAGAGCGTCGATGAAAACAGGCAATATCGTTACCGGTGCGCTGTTTATCGATCTCGATTTCTACCCTAAAGCACCACCAATAACGGGTATGACGACGTTCGGCGGTTATCCAATTATCCCAACCATGAGCGGTGGCCTGGCGCAAATCCAGCAACGTTTACTGGAGACACTGGATAAGATTAATAACCTGCCGCTCAATCCGATGATCGAACAGACCACCAAATCGCTTGCTGAAAGCCAGCGTACGATGCAGCGCTTGCAGCAGACGCTCGACAATCTGAACAAGATTACGTCGAATAAATCGATGCAATCGCTGCCAGAAGATATGCAGACAACGCTGCGCGAGCTTAATCGCAGCATGCAGGGCTTCCAGCCAGGTTCTGCGGCCTACAACAAAATGGTAGGTGATATGCAGCGTCTTGATCAGGTTCTGCGTGAACTGCAGCCTGTTTTGAGAACGTTGAACGATAAGAGCAATTCGCTGGTCTTTGAAGCGAAGGATAAAAAAGATCCCCAGCCGAAGAGGGCAAAAGAATGAAAAAATGGCTTCCGCTAATTGCTGCTTTAGTTTTAACGGCCTGTAGTAGCAGTGGAGATGGAAAGACTTACTATCAGCTGCCTCAAAGCTCCGCGCCTGCTATGCAGGCTGTGAGTCAGCCTGGTTCCCATCTGTTGTGGGTAGATCAGGTTGCTGTGCCGGATTTCCTCGCCGGAAATGGTGTGGTGTATCAGACCAGTGATGTGCAGTACGTTATTGCCACCAGTAACTTATGGGCAAGCCCGTTGGATCAGCAACTGCGTAATACACTGGTAAGCAATTTGAGCAGCGCGTTGCCGGGATGGGTTGTGGCATCACAACCGCTGGGCAACGATCAGGATACGCTGAGTGTTAACGTCACGGGCTTCCATGGGCATTACGATGGTAAAGTCATTGTTAGTGGTGAATGGCTTCTCAAGCACCAGGGACAATTGATCAAGCGTCCGTTTCACATTGAGTTAAAGCAACAAGCCGACGGTTATGATGCCATGGTGAAAACCTTAGCTCAGGCCTGGCAGCAAGAGGCTCAAAGCATTGCAAGCCAGCTAACACGTATTAATTAATCTTCTCAGTAGCACAAAAAAGCTGCGTTCACCGTCGACAAAACGGGGCGCAGCTTTTCTTTTGACATGAGTTTGTTACCTGTGCGATTTCACATTTTTTGTACAATCACTCTTTCGCGTAGCTCACATTTATGACATTGGCGTGAATTTTGCGCATTGACGGTGGCGTCTTTTGGAGGTATTCGTTATATGTGGCTGCACGTTTTGTAGCCACTGTTTTCTTTCCACCAGATCCATTTGATAGATCAAGAAATGAGGGAAACGAGGCATGAAGAGACAAAAACGAGATCGCCTGGAACGGGCTCATCAACGTGGTTATCAAGCAGGTATCGTCGGACGCTCCAAAGAGATGTGTCCCTATCAGACACTGAATCAGAGGTCGTACTGGATGGGAGGCTGGCGAGAAGCCATGGAAGACAGGGCGGTTACCGCGTAATCACTGTCTCTTTAGATGAAAGAAACCTCCGCTAGCGGAGGTTTCGCATTTCAGTGGACTAGAAAGCAGAGGTGTCTTTAAACAGGCCTACTTTCAGGTCGGTAGCGGTGTAGATAACACGGCCATCAACCAGCACTTCACCATCAGCAAGCCCCATAATCAGGCGGCGATTGATGACGCGTTTGAAGTGAATACGGTAAGTTACTTTTTTAGCTGTCGGCAGAATCTGGCCTGCAAGCTTCACTTCACCCACACCCAGTGCACGACCTTTACCTTCACCACCTAACCAGCCGAGGTAGAAACCTACCAACTGCCACATGGCATCCAGGCCAAGGCAACCAGGCATTACTGGGTCGCCAATGAAGTGGCAAGCGAAGAACCACAGGTCAGGCGTGATATCTAATTCTGCTTCAACGTAACCTTTATCGAAGTTACCGCCGTCCTCGGTCATTTTGACCACGCGGTCCATCATCAGCATAGAAGGTGCAGGTAACTTAGGGCCTTCAGCGCCAAACAGTTCACCACGACCTGAGGCAAGAAGGTCTTCTTTAGTATAGGATTCGCGTTTATCTACCATGTTTACAGTAAGCCTTTTTATAATGAAGAACGCATGTTAGCTAACACGTGTACGCTCAACAAGTCCGATCAGTTTGTATTGAACCAGTTAAGCCAACGCAGTGGCCACGGATAGCGGTGACGAATGTCTTGCGCAGATGCCTGAGCAATTCGCTCTTGTACCGCACGCATGAGTGTATTTTGCCCTTCGCCATCCCAGGGCAGATTCGTTAATAAGGGTAGTGCATCCGTGACATCATCAATGGCCCAAATCGTAAATTGGCCTTGTTCTACCGCATCAAGAAGATCCTGATGCAAGCAAAGATGACGCACGTTCGAAACGGGGATAATTACGCCCTGTTGGCCCGTTAATTCACGTTGCTGGCAAATACGGAAGAAACCTTCGATCTTCTCATTTAAGCCGCCAACGGGTTGTACTCGACCAAACTGGTCGACTGAGCCGGTCACGGCGATATGCTGATAAATCGGCACATTCGCCAGCGCACTAATTAACGCACACAGTTCTGCCATTGACGCGCTATCACCGTCTACTTCGCTATAAGACTGTTCAAAAGTCAGCGAGGCAGAGAAGGGGATTTGCTGATCGAGCTGCAATTCAGACATCAAAAATGCCTGCATTATCATCATGCCTTTTGCATGAATATTGCCGCCGAGTTCAGCTTTACGCTCAACATCGGTAAATTCGCCGTCGCCAACGTGCACAACGCAGCTGATTCGGGAAGGTTCACCGAATGCGCGAGGGTGGCCTGGGAACTCAATCACCGACAGTGCGTTGATCTGGCCAACCATTTCCCCTTCGGTTTCGATAAGGATTTGCTCAAGCAGAATCTCATCCTGCATGCGTTCAGCCAGATAACCTTCACGCCATTCGCGCTGAGCCAGCATCTGGGTCAGTTCCGCAGCGCCAAAGGTTTCATTGTCTGTGAATGCAGCCACTTCACGCAACTGGCGGCCAATCCATGATGGGCATAGCGGCAGCGTTTCCTGGTCACCGGTATAACGTACCGCTTCACGGATGAAAACCTGCCAGGCATCCGCTGCTGGCGCAGGCAATGCTTTAGATTTTGCAACGGCATAAATCCATTGACACCACAACGCCATATCATCTGCGGAGGCGATTTGCAGGTTCTCTTCAAACTCGCTGTAAATGGCCAAGGATGCCATTTCAGGCTCCATATCCTGGAAGTCAGCCAGCGATTCACGCTCACCCACCAATACCAGTTTCAGGCTCAACGGCAAAGAAGGAATATTGACGGGCAGCGGGCGCGTTTCATCCGGAGAAATCCAGTCGAAGCGGCCTTGTGTCACCATTTGCTTCAGACGCAGCCATAACAGCGGCTGTGCCAGTACGCTGCGCAATGACAGTACCAGAATACCGCCATTCGCACGGTGAACCAGGCCTGGAGTCAGGGTGATTTCCCCTGCAAACTGGCGAACGCAGCCAAATAGCTGTTCAGCTTCAATCCAGTCTGCCGCAACAACTTCGGCCTGACCCGCAAAGTTATCCTCTGCAGATTCAACCGGGCGTAATGTAATGCGCTGGCCTTCAATCAGATAATGGCCGCCCGTCAGAGTATCTTCTGCGGACCAGCATTCGCGTGCAGCAGCGGCAATAAGGTTAAGGTATTCGGCTTCTTCAGCGGCTTTTACCAGCATCAGATCGGCCGAGGCTACCGGTTGGCTGAGTTGTACCAGTCCGTAAGACAGACGTGGTTGCACAGCGGAGAAGGGGGCAGTTTCGGAATCATAAGGCTGTGCGAAAATTTCCTGATAGCTATCGGTATCAGGTACAAGAGCACGCCATTCAAGTCGATTAGTCGTCAAAGTCGCTATTTATTAATTAGATGTCAAAGGCGCGATTATACAAGAATAGGCCGGACAGCACACGGTTTATGCAGAGTGGCAAGTTTACTTAGTTCACAGCTTTCATTTTTCAGGTAAGCGAAAATAAAAAAAACTGTTATTCTGAAGTGAGTTACACGGTCACACTGAGATCACAATGAAATACCAACAGTTGGAAAATCTCGAGAGCGGCTGGAAGTGGAAGTATCTGGTTAAAAAACACCGCGAAGGCGAGCTAATCACGCGTTACATCGAAGCGAGCGCGGCAAACGAAGCCGTTGATGAACTGCTACTCCTGGAGCATGAGCCGGTGCATGTGTTGAACTGGATAGAGAAGCATATGAATCCAGAACTTCATAATCGCATGAAGCAGACTATCCGTGCGCGGCGTAAACGGCACTTTAATGCCGAACATCAGCACACGCGCAAAAAGTCTATCGACCTTGAGTATTTGGTCTGGCAACGGTTAGCAGGGCTTGCTCATCGACGAGGATGCACTCTCTCCGAAACTATTGTACAGCTGATTGAAGATGCTGAGCGTAAAGAGCAATACGCGAATCAGATGTCATCTCTCAAACAAGATCTCCAGGCTTTACTTGGCAAAGAGTAAAGTTAATGACAGCTGTAGTGTCGCTGTGCTTTAAGTCTCTGCTCTTTTGTTCAGAATATAGAAAACAAAAACCCCGCCGAAGCGGGGTTTTTTATAACGGTAACTAAGCTTATGCAGCAGGCTGAGTTACAACGTCTTTGATACCTTTAACTTCGATCTCTACGCGACGATCTGGAGCCAGGCAATCAATCAGTTTAGCTTTAGGAGCTACGTTATCACAGGTGTTGCCAGTAACTGGGTTAGATTCGCCCATACCGCGTGGGGAGATCTTGTTAGCTGGGATACCTTTAGAGATCAGGTAATCAACAACAGACTGTGCACGTTTGTCAGACAGTTTCTGGTTGTACTGGTCGGAACCGATACGGTCGGTGAAGCCCAGAACTACAACAGAACCATCTTTCGGGTCGAGGTTGCTCAACTGAGTATACAGTTGATCCAGTGCCTGCTGACCTTCTGGCTTCAGAGTTGCTTTGTTGAAGTTGAACAGAACATCAGACTTCAGAGTGAAGTGCTTGGTCTGTACTTCTGGAGCTGGAGCTGGAGCCGGAGCTACAACTGGAGCTGGAGTATCGTACTGACCGAAACGGTAAGAAACACCTACGCTCAGCATGCCGTTGTCTGGGCGAGTACCAACAGTTTGCGCGTCACCGATGTTGTTAACCCACTGGTAATCCAGGCGAGTTGCGATATCACGGGTGATTGCATACTCGAGGCCAACTGCAGCCAGCGGGGAAACGCCGGTGTCGTGGTCGCTGATACGAGTAGTACCGTTGTTGTAGTTACCTTTAGAGTCTGCACGCCATACCATACCACCCAGACGAGTATAGATGTCCAGATCGTCATTGATTGGGTAGCTCAGTTTAGCAGCCAGTTGAACGCCTTGCGCTTTGAAAGCACCGTTATCAACGCTGCCTTTATATGGCATACGACCTAACCAGTCATAACCCATTTCAAAACCAACGTACGGGTTAACCTGGTAACCACCGAACGCACCAGCACCAAGCTGGCTGCTGTGAGTTGGGCCGTTGTTGTTCTGATAGCCGTTTCCGTAGAAACCAGTATCGTGGTACTGAGACCAACCCAACTTACCACCTGCATACCAGGTGTTATCTTTCGGTGCGGCCTGCGCTACGGTAGCGAAGCCAGCCAGTGCCACTGCAATCGCGATAGCTGTCTTTTTCATTTTTTGCGCCTCATTATCATCCAAAAAGGCCATGAGCTTTAAAATCGCTCTAAAGCCCAGGGTTAAATCCTTCGCCCGAGTTTATGCTCACTTGTTACTCTACCGATCAATCGGCGTTATGAAGAGCAACCCTGGCGAGCTAAAGTCTACAACGTAGTTGAAAACTTACAAGTGTGAAGTCCGTCAGGCATATGAAAAAAAACGATTTCTGTACACATTTTATAACAACTTTGTACGTAAATCACACTCTAAAGATTAGCTGGAAGGCCGCCAGAAGCGGCTTGAGACGTGGGTCCGCAATAATTTACGATGATTTGTCAGTAGTTAAGAAAAAGTTCCAGGAATACTCTTAAATTTACTTAATGATACAAACTAGAATGAATTTTTAGGCCAGTTCGTGGTCGATGACCTGTTTCCGACGTGCGCATCGGACGCATAATGAACCCAATTGCATTACCCATTTCAGCTGCAGAAGACAGCTGTAAATGTTCCTCATCTGTTAATTCTTCTGGTAACCATCCAATCACAACGCTGTAATTTCCGGTCTGCAATGCTTTTACCATAGCATCTACGGTGAAAAGTGGATCTAACTGGCTCACCTGCATAACTTTAGTCAGTGGGAGACCTGCTGATTGTACCCATTGACGGCTTAATTTTTGCTGCGGTGTTAGCCACAACTGCCAGCGTGACTGCTGACCAAGCTGCTGAAGCAATGGTAATAACACCAACTGTGTAATCCATGGCTGATCTTCGCTGTAGATCACTTCACTGATCAACCCTCTGGTGTTGTTAGCGACTGATGACTGAGCCGTTGTAGGCACAGAAGTTGGAACAGTGGCAACGTGAGTTAGAACGTTATGTGATTGCATAGTTAATCCCGCCTGATGGGTTACTGTATGAATATACAGTAATGCCTGTCAGGCCAAAGATCAATCTAAATTTCGGAAAGCATATCGCAAATTCATCACGTAATTATGCGGAAAGAAAAAATGTGATTGCCGCCAGCCATTAGGTTACTTATTTTCCTATTACGGGGCGTGGTAATAAAGCGTCGTGATGCGTTATGACATGATATTTAAGGATATATTCATGAAAAAGCGATCTTATGCAAGGATTCATCAATCGAAAGAATGCTTATCTTCATTAGGCGAGATTAGCTATCGCTCACTGTTTGGTGGTTATAGTTTAACTATCGAGAATGTTGTATTTGCCATGGTTTCCGAAGGGGAACTCTATCTGCGCGCGTGCGAGCAATCGGAAGTGTATTTCGTTAAAAGGGACTCTGCACCTCTGGTGTACAACAAGCGCGGGCGTACGATTGAACTTAATTATTATCGTATCGATGAAGAGTTGTGGAGCGACCAGGAAAAGCTATTACAACTTTCAACCGATGCCTTGTTTAGTGCCCGCCGCGAAAAATCCCGCCAGAAAGCGCAAAAGCGACTTAAAGATTTACCGAATTTAACGCACAACTTAGAAATGATGTTGTGGGAGGCAGGTATTGCTGATGTAAGAACCCTTCATGCCTATGGCGCGAAACGCTCGTGGATTAAACTGAGAAACAGAAATAAAAGGCTTGGTGTGCAGGTCTTGCTGGCGTTGGCTGGGGCTATTTGCGGTATTCACCAGGCTGCACTCCCGGCGGCAACACGCCAGGAGTTAGTCGAGTGGGGGCATCTTTACCAGCAACGGCAGATGCGTTAGTTAATCGTGCTGTTGTGAAACTTGTTGCTGGAGACGGGATATTTCTGGCAACAGCGCAACCAGCAGGCCAATTTGCTGAAGCACTAACGGTTCTTTGGTATCTGGTTGCGGTTCAAGCGAGGTTATGCGCTCAGACAGTCCCTGTAATGCCTTTTGAACTCTTTCTTCATCGGCGGGAAGATGGTGAAGTGCATCATCGACATAACACACCGCGTCATCGAGTAGCAGCAATATATCCTCATTGATCAGTTTCTCGCGGTGTGCACCTAAGGCCGATATATAGCTGTTAAAGGTGTGATTGAGACACAATAAGCGAAATGCTGTTTCGCGCATATCATTTGAAACTCGCGGTTCAGAGGACATGTTAGAGACCACAGAAGCCAGTTCAGCATCTTTATTGTGGGCATCACGGCGCGCAATTCGGTACTCGAGTCGGTTATCTCTTCCCTGATGATATTGCTCAAGAATTGCATCCAGATAACGGCAGTTAGCGTTGAACGCGCGTTCTACGACCAACGGTAGCCTACGGAAACGCCAGTCTGGCCAGATGAAACTTACCGCCGCCCAGGCGATGGCACACCCAAGCAAGGTATCGAAAATACGCGGCATTGCGACTTCAAACCCTTCACCCAGGAGATTGAAGCACAGCAGTACCAGCAAGGTGATAAACATGGTGGCATGTGCATATTGCACATTGCGGAAGGCAAAGAAGAGCACGCCGGTAATAACGATTAAAACAAGCTGACCTTCAATTGAGGGCACGAAGTACAGCACCGGAAGCCCAATAGCCACGCCGACTAAAGTCCCAATAATACGCAAGGCTAAGCGGCGGCGCGTCGCACTGTAGTTTGGCTGGCAAACGAAGAGGCTGGTCAGCAGTATCCAGTAGCCATGTTTTAGCCCTGTAAACTGGATAAACGCATAGCCAACACACAACACCAGAGACATTCGCACGGCATGGCGGAATAACGCAGACTCTGGCGTTAAGTTGCGTTTCAGGCGTTGCCAGATATCACCAAAACCCGTTAACCGGTCATCGGCGAGGCGGTTTTCAATATCAGTTTCTGGAGCGGCCAGTGCTTGCTCCGATTCAATTGTCGCAAGCTGCGCATCGATGGCGCGTAAATTGTTGACCAGGAAGCCAAGTGCTTTAAGTTCCCCCGCCAGAGATGGCTCTGCTTTTAGCCTCTCAATAGCGGCATCCAGATGAGTGAATGCACGTTCAAAACGCGGGTCGTGTTGATATTTCACGCGCAGCAACACAGAACGTGAAAGCTGCAAACAGGCCTGAGATTGCATGGTCAGCAGGCGTTGAAAGCGGAACATAATATCGCTGTATCGGAATTTATCGCGCAGCGCCTGATACTGGATATGTGATGAACTGGCTCTTTCGTGAATATCCTGAGCGACAAAATAGTAATGCAGGGTGCGACGTGTACCACGTTGCCCTCGATCACCACGTAAGCGGGTCAGTAAAGAGCCTTTGGTTTGGTTCAGGGTCGTCACAAGTTGGCTGTTAGCCATGGCAAGCTCAATCATAGGAGCCTGGCTTTCTTCTTCAATATCAGGATCAAATAACGTGGCTTTGACTTCGAGATAGTGTGCGAGGCTTTCATAACAACGAGCCAGGTTATCTTGCAGCGGTCGAATCGGGAAAATGAGATGTCCGGCAAGAGTCAGCAAGTTGTACCAGATGGCGCCCGCTAACAGCAGAATGGGTTGTTGGTACCAATGTTCGTACAAAGAAATTCCGAGCATGGTATAGATTGCGATAAGCAGGGCGCCGAAGGCGATAGTGGCGTAACGCTGGCCTAATCCACCCAGCAGAATAAACCCGCTGGTTGAAACCATAAGCCCAATACCGAAGAACAGCGGCCAAGGGTACAACAATTCTACAGATGCGGAAGCAATAAAGAAGCTAACCAGGGTAATCAGAAGATTGCGCAGGCGGCCAGCCAGGCGGTCATCCAAATCGGCAAGGGCTGCGGCAACAACGCCCAGGGTGAGCGGGATTGTAAGTTTGACTTCACCCAACCACCAGGGAAAGGCGGCGGTGCCCGTAAGCGCAATGAAAATGCGCAAGTTATAGAGCCAGGCGCTGTTCCAGGTATAGCGGCGCAAAATTGGGCTAAGCATTAATACTCACAATCCTTTTCAAATTTACTGGAAGCGACGGCGTGCATTAGCTTCACGCGCAGCCTGCGCAGTTTCAACTGAGACGACACGACGGCCCACCGGCCAGAGCGCAATTGCGGCTATTTTGAAGTTCGCGATTCCCACTGGAATACCGATAATAGTGATGCACTGCGCAATACCTGTGCAGATGTGCAGCACGCAGAGCCACCAGCCGAAAAATATCAGCCATACAATGTTCAGCAGGGTTCCGCCGGTGTTCATGATTGCACTTTTGCTCTGCGGATCTAGTTCATCAACATGAATCGCTTCGTTACCGTACGGCACGAAAGAGAGTTTGGTTATCTCCCAGCAGGAACGCGTCAGCGGTAGCGTGAAAATAAAAATGATACTGACAAGAGTGGCCAGCAACCAGGATAGGGTAGTTAGAAAACCGCCCAGTACAAAGTTCAAAATATTAAGGACTGTACGCATAATCACTCTTCGTTGGTATGAATGTAGACAAATGAATAACCACAACAATTGTAACCCGTTTTTACTCTGGAGAGTCATTCCTTCGGCGGGTAAACTTAACCACAACCACTATTTTGGATCAGGCAAAGCGTAATGGAACTGAAAGCGACCTCCCTTGGCAAGCATTTAGCACAACATCCCTACAATCGAGTGAGATTGCTGACTGCTGGTGTAGAGGTAAAGGGCGATCGCCATGAATACCTTATTCCATTCAATCAGTTGATAGCAATAAATTGCAAGCGTGGCCTGGTCTGGGGTGAGCTGGAATTTGTCCTGCCTGATGACAAGGTGGTGCGCTTACACGGCACTGAATGGAATGACACACAGCGCTTTTATCATCATCTTGATGAGCTTTGGCAGAGCTGGAGCGCTGAGATGAGCGAGGTGGCGGCTCAGGTACTACATCAGCAATATGCTGAGATAACGCGTCGCATCCAGCAGGAAAAATGGTTCAAACTCAGCGACATGCAAGCATTACAACAGAATGTTCGGGCTGCGTTTTCCGCGTTGCCGCTGCCGCAAGCCCGCCTTGAAGCGTTCGAAAACTGCCGTGAAGTCTGGTTGCAGTGTAAAGCCTGGCTTGAGCAAGGTGAAGTACGTCGCCATCAGCGTAATACTGCTTTCACCAATCATATGCTTGAAAAGTATGCTGATTTCTTCCAGAAAGTTGAAAGTTCACCCCTGAATCCTTCTCAGGCTCGTGCCGTAGTGAATGGTGAAGATTCACTGCTGGTATTGGCGGGAGCAGGAAGCGGTAAAACATCTGTTCTGGTTGCGCGTGCAGGCTGGTTACTGCAACGAGGCGAAGCCAGTGAAGATCAAATCTTGTTGCTGGCATTTGGGCGCAAAGCTGCGCAAGAGATGGATCAGCGAATCGCTGAGCGCCTGCATACCGATGCTATTTCTGCCCGCACTTTTCATTCCCTCGCTCTGCATATTATTCAGCAAGGGAGCAAAAAAGTACCGCGCGTTAGCGACCTCGAATCGGATACCAGCGCACGCCATCAGTTGTTGATTGAAAGCTGGCAGCAGCAGTGCCGTGAGAAAAAAGCGCAGGCAAAAGGTTGGCGCGAATGGCTACGGGACGAGTTGCAATGGGACGTACCGGAAGGTGAATACTGGAAGGACAAACGATTAGCCAAACGCCTGGCAAGTCGGTTAGACAGGTGGTTAGGATTGATGCGCATGCATGGTGGTTCGCAGGCAGAAATGATTGCAGCGGCACCTGAAGAAAAGCGCGATCTTTTTGCTAAGCGCGTCAAGCTGATGGCTCCACTCTTGAAAAGCTGGAAGACCGCGCTGAAAGCTGAAGACGCCGTCGATTTTTCGGGGCTGATTCATCAGGCGATTAATGTGCTGGAGAAAGGCCGGTTTATCAGTCCATGGAAGCATATTCTGGTGGATGAGTTTCAGGATATCTCGCCGCAACGTGCGGCTTTATTAGCAGCGCTGAGAAAACAGAATTCCCATACTTCTTTGTATGCGGTAGGGGATGACTGGCAGGCAATTTATCGTTTTAGCGGTGCAGAGATGACGCTGACGACCGCCTTTGCTCACCATTTTGGTGATGCAGACCAATGTGCGCTGGATACGACTTATCGCTTTAACGATAGAATCGGTGAAATTGCCAACCGCTTTGTACAGCAGAACCCACATCAACTTGCCAAGCCACTGAATAGCTTATCCAAAGGCGATAAAAAAGCTGTCACGCTATTGGCAGATGAGCAACTTGAAGCCCTGCTCGATAAGATGAGCGGTTATGTGAAGCCGGAGCAACGTATTCTTGTCCTCGCTCGTTATCATCATTTACGCCCTGATATTCTGGAAAAGGCCGCGACACGTTGGCCAAAACTGGCCATTGATTTCATGACCATTCATGCAAGTAAAGGGCAGCAAGCGGATTATGTTGTGGTATTGGGATTGCAGCAGGGGAAAGATGGGTTTCCGGCGCAGGCGCGAGAATCTGTCATGGAAGAGGCGTTATTGCCGCAGCAAGAGGATTACCCGGATGCAGAAGAACGGCGGTTATTGTACGTGGCGATGACGCGGGCCCGTCATCGTGTCTGGCTGCTATTCAACAAACAAGAACCATCCAGTTTTGTGGAGATTCTGAAACAGCTTGGCGTGCCCGCGGCAAATCGACCGTAGTTATTTCAAGCGCTCAGCCAGATAACGTGGATAATCCGGGATCAAAATCTCTACTGCGCGATCAAAACCCGGCGACTGAATAATAAAATCGGCCGTCGACAAGTTGGTTGCTACAGGAATATTCCACACCGTTGCCAGGCGCAATAACGCTTTAACGTCCGGGTCGTGTGGAACAGCATTCAGTGGGTCCCAGAAGAAAATCAGCACATCAATTTTCCCTTCGGAAATGAGCGCGCCCACTTGCTGGTCACCGCCCATCGGGCCGCTCAGCATAGCATTCACATCAAGCCCACTACCGCGCTGGATGAGATTGCCGGTGGTTCCGGTTGCGTACAACACGTGATGGTTAAGCGTTGCTTTGTGGCGTTCAACCCATTTCAACAATGCGTCTTTACAGTGGTCATGCGCAACCAATGCAATATGTTTTTGCTCCGCCAGGGTGCGGGTAGTGAGTTCCATTAGGTAATCCAGATTGATTTATATTGACTACAGATTACTGGAAGCTACTGATGCTGCAAGAGAAGAGAGATAAAATTGCGGGGTTCGAAAGGCAATTATTGCGCAGGATGATCCTTCGCCCATTCTAAAAAACGCTCCCGGGTGGGCTTATCCGCCTGTAAAAACCAATATTTCAGACGCTGCTCGGTTAATGTTTCAGACTGGCGAGCCGGTGAATCGAGTTCAGATACCCCGGACAGCAACGCGCTATCATCAGCCATCATGGTGGCGAATCTTATTACTGATGCCGTTTTCTCGGACTTGTTATAAAACTGCGTATCCTGTTCGTAATCAATCCCCTGAGGCGTAGTTTTTACTGGCAAGATATCCATTTTCAATGGAATAACTACGGAATCGCCATCAAGTAACTGAAGATGAGGTGCCTTGTCAAACTCATCGCTCTCTTTATCATTTTCTATACGCGGCAGATTAAAATTGACCTGATTGACTTCTTTGGTATCGAAACTCACGACCAGAGGAGGGGAGATATAAAGGCGTTGTTCCCGCGTCGCGGTTCGAATATTTTTTTCTACCCGAAATACCATTTGATGCGGGCCGTTATCCAACTCCAGGCTATCAGCTCCCCTGAGCAAAGAACTGGACACTTTTTTCCCATCCAGAACGAGCAAATCGACATCCGTGGACAGACGCAGGGTCGTCGCCCACGCTTCATGCGGCAAAAGAAGAGTCCAACATATTGCGACAAAGAACAGGGTTCTCATCAATTTCTCCGGCCAGGTGGCAAATGGGACCATCCCTTACTGAATGTATCAAAATTTTTCATAAGGTCGGTTCATTAACATATAGACATATTCCCAGGAATTGCTCTACTACCTGTGTATGGGAAAGATGGTGAGTCAGTAATGGATGGCATACACTTTTGATTACTGAGTTCTGGCGGAGAATGTGATGAAACATGCAGATATCGAAACTATTCTAAAAAGCACCCAAACAATTGCGCTAGTGGGAGCCAGTGATAAACCCGATCGACCAAGCTATCGGGTGATGGCTTATTTGCTGGATCAAGGATATGAAGTTATTCCTGTGTCACCCAAAGTGGCGGGTAAAACCCTTTTAGGGCAGCAAGGCTACGGTGCGCTTGCGGATATCCCTAAAAAAGTCGATATGGTCGATGTGTTTAGAAATTCAGAAGCAGCATGGGAAGTGGCGCAAGAAGCAATTGCTATCGGCGCTAAAACGCTGTGGATGCAGTTAGGCGTAATTAATGAACAAGCCGCCGTACTGGCTCAGGACGCCGGATTAAATGTGGTGATGGATAAATGCCCGGCAATTGAAATCCCACGTTTAGGTTTAGCTAAATAATAAAAAACCCCGCAGCGCGGGGTTTTTGCTAATTACGCAGGCGAGGTGCCAGAAGCTGTTGCCGTATCGAAGCCGCCAATTCATCCATCGACGGTTGTTCGGGGTGATCGTCTTGTGATTCCCAACTTAACTGGGCTTCAGCAAGATAGGTGTGCACCGCCTGGCCATCATCATCTTCCATCACTACATGATACCAGGGTGCACTACGCAGAGCATCATTGTCAGCCAGGTCATCTTCTGCGGGTTCATCCAGAGAATATTCCGGGTCAATATCGACCACTACTCCCAGATAACCCAGCAAAGAATGTCTTACTTGCTGGCCAATGCCGAATTTGCTGGCAATCATAGTCACCTCCTGAGAAACGTTACTGCAACTAATGTGCGGGCAACATTCCATATTTCAAGCTACATGACGCGACAGGCAAACCCTTTCAGATACAGCCCTTCCGGGTAGGTGGCGATCACAGGATGATCGGCTGCCTGGCGGAACTGCTCTATAAATTGTACATCACGCCCGGCATCTACGGCGGCGTCCGCGATGATTTTCTGGAATAAATCTGTCGTCATCAGACCTGAGCATGAGAACGTCATCAGAATGCCACCTGGATTCAACAACTGGATTGCCAGCATGTTGATATCTTTGTAGCCACGACAAGCGCCCATCAGTTGGTTCTTGTTCTCAACGAACTTTGGCGGGTCCATAACGATAACGTCGAATTTCTCACCCTGGTCGCGGTATTTGCGCAGCAGCTTGAAAACATCATCACGCAGGAACTCAGCTTTGCTCAGATCGAGTTTATTCAGCTCGACGTTTTTCTTCGCGACGTCTAACGCATCTTGAGAGGTATCAACACTCACAACCTGGCTACAACCGCCCATCAGTGCGGAAACGGCAAAACCGCCAGTGTAAGAGAAGCAGTTCAGCACACGTTTATCTTTCACATATTGGCGAGTTGCAAAGCGACTGTCGCGCTGGTCAAGGTAATAACCTGTTTTATGGCCACCTTTAATATCGACTAACAGCTTCATGCCGTGCTCTTCGATTGGTAACAAGTCTGGTGGCAATTCACCGCTGACCGGGCCTTGCGTCAACTCCATCCCTTCTTTTTTACGTACCGCGACATCGGAACGGTCATAAATGGCGCATTCTGGATAGAGATTTTGCAACGCGGCAACGAGTGCTGGGCGTTGATATTCAGCGCCAGCGGAGAGCAATTGCAGCACCAGGAAATTGCCAAAGCGGTCAATTGTCACACCCGGCAGGCCATCAGATTCACCGGCAATCAGGCGATAACTGTCCAGCCCATCACGATTTGCCAGCCATTGACGCCAAACCTGTGCTTGCTGCAAACGACGAGTGAAGAACTCAATGTCGATGCTTTCATTGGCGTCGAATGTCCAGACGCGAGCACGGATTTGCGACGACGGAGAATAGGCGGCACGGGCTAACCATTTGCCCTGGCTATCAACAACATCAATTGTTTCGCCAGGATTAGCTTTGCCTTCCATGCGTGCGACCGCACCAGAAAACACCCACGGATGACGGCGCAATAAAGATTTTTCGCGCCCTTTGGTTAACACTAAACGTACACTCATAATTTGCTATGCTTTCTTGCTAATAATTGGGCGTCATTTTCCGGTTAACACCGGCTAAATGCAACGCAAGAACCCGAAACGGAGGAAGTTATGGCCACAGTATGTACACTTGCCTGGGTCCACGGCCTGGTTCAGGGGGTTGGTTTTCGCTACAGCACCCAACGTGAAGGGCTAAAACTGGGTTTAACCGGTTATGCCCGTAACATGGATGACGGTAGCGTTGAAGTATTGGCCTGCGGCGAAGCGCAGCAGGTTGAAAAACTCGTTGCCTGGCTAAAAGCCGGAGGGCCACGTAGCGCCCGGGTTGATAAAGTGCTGACTGAGCCACATCAACCTGACCGCCAATGGACAGATTTTAGTATTCGCTACTAGATGCACTTCACCGGCTTTGGCAGTCCTGCAATTTTTGTTGCCTGTTTGGCCGGTCCTTTTGGAAATAATCGATACAGATAACGACTGTTACCTTTCTCTTCACCAAATTTATTCGCCATCGCTTTCACCAGCATACGAATTGCAGGGGAAGTATTAAATTCCAGGTAAAACTCGCGCACGAATCTCACCACTTCCCAGTGTTCTACAGCAAGCGTAATGCCTTCACCTGCGGCAATAACTTCAGCGAGTGGTTCGCTCCACTCCTGGCTATTTTTCAGATAACCATCGGCATCGGTTTCTATTTCTCGGCCTTCAAACATCAACATAATTATTCATTGCTCCAGACAAACTGGCCGCAGTGTAGCAAATTTTACTGATTCAGAAAAAACAAAGCCCCGCATATTGCGAGGCTTTGGACTGGAACAGGCAAGCGATTAATTACGGTTTGCGAAGCCCAGAATGCTCAACAGGCTGATGAAGATGTTGTACAGGGAAACGTACAAGCTAACTGTTGCGCGAATGTAGTTGGTTTCGCCGCCACGGATGATATTGCTGGTCTCAAACAAAATGGCGCCAGATGAGATCAGAATAAACACCGCGCTGATAGCCAAATGCAAAGCAGGCAGCTGCAGGAAGATGTTCGCTACCATGCCAACCAGCACGACAACCACACCGGCCATCAGCATACCGCCCAGGAAGGACATGTCCTTACGGGTGGTCAGCACATAAGCCGAACAGCTAAAGAACACCAACGCCGTACCGCCTAACGCCATACCTATTACATCGCCCATACCGGCCGAGATATAAGAATTAAGCATTGGACCGAGGATATAACCCAGGAAGCCGGTGAATGCAAAAGCAGCAAGGATGCCTGTAGGTTTATCCGCCAGACGGTAAGTCAAAAACATCAAGCCATACATACCAACCAGAGTCAGAATCAGACCCGGAGATGGCAGCATCAGCACGGTACTGGCGGTTGCGGTAATCGCAGAAAACGCCAACGTCAGGCTGAGCAGGAAATAAGTATTACGCAGTACCTTGTGGGTACTCAGCAGTGACGAACGGTCACGCGAGGAAGTAATTATGCGATCCATTCAGAAACTCTCTCTTTTAGTGCAGGTGTATATAGTGACCGAGAATAATAGCCTCCTTTATTGCAAGGAAGTCATTTTACCCATCTTTACCTTGCCCATGAATGAATCACAGACCGGACATTCGTCAAAGAAATAACTTATAGGTGGCTGAAAAGCATTGCTTTAATCATTCCGGATGCTAAGAGTGTTAACCGTACCGTCATTAATAACTCAAATAAGGCGTGTGTAATGAAAGCAAACAACCACATCACATTTATCAAATCATTTGTCGCGGTTAGTTTGGCCTGTGCCATTTCTGGCGCATGGGCCGCTAACGTACCAGCCGGGACTGAGCTGGCCGCGACTCAGGAGTTAGTGCGCAACAATGGCAGTGAGCCAGCCTCGCTTGATCCTCATAAAGTCGAAAGTGATGTTGAGTATAATATCATCAGTGACTTTTTCGACGGGTTAGTGGCCGTGCGTAATGATGGCTCTATCGAGCCAAGGCTTGCTGAAAAATGGGAAGAGAAAGACAACACGGTTTGGACGTTCCATCTTCGCCCCGGCATTAAATGGTCGAATGGTGATCCTATCACCGCACAAGATGTGGTCTGGAGTTGGCAGCGCCTGGTTGACCCAAAAACGGCTTCACCTTATGCAAGTTATTTGGGCAATATGCATCTGGCTAATGCCGCAGATATTGCTTCGGGTAAGCAATCCCCTGATTCACTGGGCATAAAAGCGTTAGATGCCAATACACTTCAAATCACGTTAACTCAGCCAACGGCTGCATTTCTTGCCATGCTCGCTCACCCGTCGCTGGTACCTGTAGATAAAGCGGTCATCGAGAAATTTGGCGATAAATGGACGCAGCCAGGTAACTTCGTCAGTAGCGGTGCGTACACACTTTCACAGTGGGTGGTGAACGAAAAGATCATTGGCGAACGTAATAAACAATATTGGGACGATAGCCATACGGTCATTAATAAAGTGACTTATTTGCCAATCAGTTCCGAAACCGCAGATATCAATCGCTATAAGGCAGGTGAAATAGATATTGTTTACACCGTGTCGCAAACACAGTTTGAGTCCTTGAAAAAATCGATGCCTGACCAGGTTCACGTCACTCCGAAACTGGCAACTTACTATTACGAGTTCAATACCACCAAGCCACCGTTCAATGATGCCCGTGTACGTCGCGCATTGAATATGGGGTTAGATAAAGACATCATCGCTGAGAAAGTGTTGGGGCAGGGACAACTTCCTGCATGGGTAGTCAGCCAGCGCAAAATTGGTGGAGTTGAGCTTCGATCGCCAGACTATGCAAGCTGGAGTCACGAGAAACGCATTGTAGAGGCTAAAAAACTATTGGAGGAGGCGGGTTATAGCGCATCTCATCCATTGAGCTTCAATTTGTTGTACAACACATCGGAAAACCATAAGCGCATTGCTATCGCAGTCAGCTCTATGTGGAGCAAAAACTTAGGTGTTGAAGCGAAACTGCAAAATCAGGAATGGAAAACCATGCTCGACACAATGCATAGCGGCAATTTTGACGCCGTGCGCTATGCGTGGATTGCGGATTACGACGATGCATCTACTTTCCTGAATAACTTCCGTACCGGTGATAGCGAGAACACGTCGAAGTACAGCAACGCAGATTATGATCAGGCACTGAAAAATGCTGCGAAAGCGGACAATGTTGCAGAACGCGGTAGGTTCTATCAGCAAGCAGAAGACAAACTGGGGGAGGATGTGCCAGCGATTCCGGTTTATCACTATGTTTCAGTCCAATTGGTGAAGCCTTATGTTGGTGGATATGCGCCAAACAACCTCGCTTTCTACTACACCAAAGACATGTACATCAAAAAACATTGATGGCAGTTGCGTTGCAGTCTGCAAAGATTGCAAGGAATGTTGTTGTTAAACTAATCAAATTGTTGATGATTCAGCCAAACAACACGAATTTGGTTATTTTTAAGGCGAACGAACAAAATCGTGCTTTACATGAAGTATGGGTATGTTTATAGTTCGCCTCGTTGGAAGTGTGGCCGAGCGGTTGAAGGCACCGGTCTTGAAAACCGGCGACCCGAAAGGGTTCCAGAGTTCGAATCTCTGCGCTTCCGCCAACATTTAAGCCCTAGCTTAGAAATAAGCTAGGGCTTTTTCGTTTTTGCAGTTTTACCCGTAAGCTACATAACCTACAGCTACAGCGAAGCAATCCCGCATTAGCCGGGCTATGTGCTGTCGGTATCTGTGTCTCTCGGTAAAAATCCTCTTCAGCATTACCAGCACCAGAATGAACTTTATTTTTACGGCTGAAACATCCAGCGAAGCAGATACTTATATTCATTGCGAGTTCTCTTCACTAATCAGTCATCAACCTTTGAGCCAGAATTCTTATTGAGGTTTATCTCTGCAAAATAAAAAACAAGCTAATGCTGAAGTAATCCAGCCTGTCACTTTAAATGTTAATAATGCTGGTGGCGGATGCTATTTTTTTCGAGGTTTTTTGATCGGTCTGCAGGTCTGGTTTCTATATTTAATTTTTTAATAACTCACCTATACATGCAAAAATTTGTTAGTCAGTCTAATTTAGCCAGATAATTTCATTCAAGCTGGTGAGGTTTTGATGAAAATACTTCATATTCACTGTCTGAAAATCGAGAGTTATATGAGTACTGAGGCTGAATAGGTTCTGACAAACAACACGACCTTTGTACTACAGAATGGGTAGCCGAGGCACGGGCTCTCTGGCGCAGCGTATTATTATGTACGCTAATGATATTTCTATATCACACCTTATATTCATTTCTATATTTAACACGAAGCATCATGTCAATTAACAATTACAGGGTGTCTTTCTGATGACATTAAACGCAGCTTTCATACGAAATGGCATTTAATGTTTTGCAATGTGATGTTTCATTTTACAGTGTTTTTGATTATATTTAATGCTCCATCAAGCCTCCGATAATAGAGTGCTAATAACTGTGTTTTTTTCTACATTTATAAATCTTCTTCAGTAGTTAAATGTCCATTAATGGGCATTTTCTATTTATGATGATGAGTGGCGAATGAAATAATAATGTTATTAATTATTTAATTTATTGCGAGCTTTATAAAAATAACGATGATATTCAAGTGAGGATGCTGTGAGTAATTTACTCGGTGTGATTAAAGCGGTAATTGGCCAGGTTTATGTAGTAGAAGCAGATGGCTCGCAGCGTCTCTTGAAAGAAGGTGACAGAATTTACAGTGGCGAAGAGATTGTCACGGGAGCCAGCGGTGCGGTAAGCGTCGCTTTACCAGATGGTAAAACACTGGATCTCGGGCGTAATAGCCACTGGAGTGAGCATGGTCTGAATGCCGTAAGCACCGCAGAGCATGCCACTCAGGATGTCGCATCGTTACAGAAAGATATTGCTGATGGTGTTGACCCGACAAAAACACTCGAAGCAACAGCCGCTGGCAATGAAGCTCCGGTGCAAATTGAAGGTGGTGGCGGTGGTCACACCCTCGTGCAGCTGGATTTAACCGGACAGATAGTTGATCCCACCGCGGGTTTTAATACTGCCGGCATAGGCAAGCCGACATGGGAAAGCAATTTACCCGAGAGTGGTTTAAGCGCTGGTGGAGAAGCCCCGGTTCTTCCTCCGCAGGTCACTATTGATGATTTTGCTGGTAACGATGGTTACATTAACAAAAACGAAATAAACCATACAAACATCAGTGGAACCAGTAACGAAAACCACGTCACTCTCGTCTTTACCGATAGCCAAAAAAACACAATCACCCTGGACGTGCCCGTTAATAAAGGCCATTGGACAGCGCAACCTGATTTAAGTAGCCTGGCTGAAGGTGGAGTTACCGTGGTGGCAACCGCCACAGATGTTTCAGGCCGTACAGCACACAGCACTGCTGAAGCCGGGATCGATGTTACTGGCCCGCAAGACCAGATAACCATTGACAGCGTCACGCCTGATAATGTTATCAACATTGCTGAATCCCACGAAAAGCAGACTTTAATCCATGGCAATGTCTCCGGTGATGCGAAAGTCGGCGATAAAGTGACATTAATGGTGGATGGCAAGGAATATACCGATGTTGTCATCGACCTCGGTAATGGCCATCTCGGTTATCAGATTAATGTCTCCACTCAGGGTCTGCTGGCCGACCCTAATATTCATGCCACCGTGACCTCTACGGATGTAGCGGGTAACACCACACAGGCTTCCATCGATCACCATGTAGATATCGATCTCGATATTCATAACTCCGTCACGATTGAAACAGTCGCGGGCGATGACATCGTTAACCGTAACGAGTCTCGCATGCCAACGATGATTACGGGTGTGGCAGGCGGGGATGCTCAGGCTGGCGATCCGGTCACCGTAACGGTGCACGGCCAGAATTTCCAGGGCGCGGTGGTGGTTGATGAAAACGGCCAGTTGCGCTACGAAGTTCCTGTTCCGACAAACCTTCTTAACGAGGGTCCCAATGATGTCCAGGTGCAGTTAACCAGCCATGATACAGCTGGCAATATAGCCATCGCGACTGAGCATCGAATCGTAGTTCTCGACACTCTGTCGCACAACGGCCTGACCATTAACACCGTGGCGAATGATGACGTTGTTAACCGCAACGAATCCCGGATGCCGACGCTTATCAGCGGTGAGGTGAACGGGGACGCACACGCGGGCGACCATGTGGTGGTCAGCGTGAACGGCCAGGAGTTTTACGGTCAGGTGGTCGATGAGAACGGCAAGCTTCGCTACGAAGTGCCGGTGCCGACCGGAGCCCTGAACGAAGGCAGCAACGATGTGCAGGTGATGATCACCGGCACCGATAATGCCGGTAATACCGCGATTGCGGTGGAGCATAAAACGGTGGTGCTGGACACTCTGTCGCACAACGGCCTGACCATTAACACCGTGGCGGGGGATGACGTTGTTAACCGTAACGAATCCCGGATGCCAACGCTTATCAGCGGTGAGGTGAACGGGGACGCACACGCAGGCGACCATGTGGTGGTCAGCGTGAACGGCCAGGAGTTTTACGGTCAGGTGGTCGATGAGAACGGCAAGCTGCGCTACGAAGTGCCGGTGCCGACCGGAGCCCTGAACGAAGGCAGCAACGATGTGCAGGTGATGATCA
>DASXXQ010000060.1:0-48660 GCA_036502985.1 Buttiauxella sp. | reverse complement strand
GATTATGTCGGCGTTAATTGGCGGGATGCTGATGGTGACGGCAGACTGGTGCGGAAGGATGATTCTGTTCCCGGATCAAGTTCCTGCCGGGTTGCTGGCAACGTTTATCGGTGCGCCGTACTTTATCTATTTGCTGCGTAAACAAACGAGATGATGAAGGGGGGATGTCGCTCGCGCTAATCCACCCTACAACTGCCACAGTCTTTTCTTAGTAGGTCGGATTAGCGTAAGCGACATCCGACACTATCCATATCGATTACAGCTTCGCGAACACCCGACGTGCCGCGTCGATAGTCTTCTGAATATCTTCTTTCGAATGCGCAACGGACATAAAGCCTGCTTCAAACGCAGACGGTGCCAGGTAAACGCCTTCTTCCAGCATCAAGTGGAAGAACTTCTTAAAGCGCTCAACATCACACGCCATCACGTCCTGGTAGCATGTCACCGTTTGAGCATCAGTGAAGAACAAACCAAACATCCCACCGACATTATTGACGACCAGCGGAATGTTCTCGGCTTGGGCTGCGTTCAACAACCCACTCGCCAGCATTTCGGTCAGCTCAGTCAGCGTCTGGTGAATACCTGGCTGTGAAACCTCAGTCAGGCAAGCATAGCCCGCGGCCATGGCAATGGGGTTGCCAGAAAGCGTACCCGCCTGGTAAACCGGGCCAGTCGGTGCCAGTGCATCCATGATTTCACGACGGCCGCCAAATGCACCCACAGGCATACCACCACCAATGATTTTGCCCAGGCAGGTTAAATCAGGCTCCACATCGTAGTAAGACTGTGCACCCGCCAGAGCAACACGGAAGCCTGTCATCACTTCGTCGATGATAAACAGCGCACCAAACTCGTCACACAAGGCACGTAAACCCGGTAAGAAATCTTCGTTTGGTGGAATGCAGTTCATGTTGCCGGCGACCGGCTCAACAATCACACAGGCAATGTCTTGCGGATATTGTTCGAAGGCCGCACGAACGGATGCGAGATCGTTGTAGGTGCAGGTGAGGGTGTGTTTGGCAAAATCTGCCGGCACACCCGGAGAGTTCGGCTGGCCCAGGGTCAATGCGCCAGAACCCGCTTTCACCAGCAGGCAGTCGGCATGGCCATGGTAGCAGCCTTCGAATTTAATGATTTTGTCACGGCCGGTGAAACCACGTGCCAGACGAATTGCGCTCATGGTGGCTTCCGTACCGGAGTTAACCATGCGCACCATATCCATGGTCGGAACCAGTTCTGTCACCAGTTCCGCCATTTTCACTTCCATCTCCGTTGGGGCGCCAAAGCTCAGGCCGCGCTCAACGGCTTCAATCACCGCGTTGCGAATCGCGGGATGATTATGGCCGAGAACCATCGGGCCCCAGGAACCCACATAATCGATATAGGCTTTGCCGTCAGCGTCATACAGGTAAGCCCCGTCAGCGCGTTCGATAAACAGCGGCACTCCGCCGACTCCGGTAAAAGCACGAACCGGCGAGTTCACCCCACCAGGGATGACTTTACGTGCGGCAGCGTACAGGTTTTCAGACTTACTCATGAATCGGCTCCTGATTCGTGGAAAAAGTGGCAACACGCTATTCTAAGGGAAACTTCCGGCGTTATGAAAGTTTTGCCCAAATGCGTCGAGAGAGTAGAATGCCCACTCGATTTGTATTACCAATTAATGATTAGCCTAATGAATCACTCCCACCCCTCTTTTGAAGCACAACAAGTTGTGCGCTTACGCAGGGGCGACATGGTGCGTCGCCTAATTCGACAGGATAAAACGCCGGTCGCTATTCTATTTATGGCCGCTATAGTAGGGACGTTAGCCGGTTTAGCAGGTGTTGCTTTTGAAAAAGCGGTGACCTGGGTACAACAAAATCGCCTTGCGATGCTGGCGAATGTGGCCGACCACAGCCTGATCGTCTGGCCGCTGGCATTCATCAGCTCAATGCTTTTGGCGATGATTGGCTACTATTTAGTGCGCCGTTATGCGCCGGAAGCAGGCGGTTCTGGCATACCTGAAATTGAAGGTGCGCTGGAGGAGTTACGCCCGGTGCGTTGGTGGCGTGTCATCCCCGTTAAGTTTATTGGCGGTATGGGCACGCTCGGTGCTGGTATGGTTCTCGGGCGTGAAGGCCCAACGGTGCAATTGGGCGGGAATATCGGGCGTATGGTGCTGGATATTTTCCGTTTACGCGGTGCCGAAGCCCGCCATTCGCTATTAGCGACGGGTGCAGCTGCGGGTTTATCCGCGGCATTTAACGCGCCTTTGGCGGGGATTCTGTTCATCATCGAAGAGATGCGCCCGCAGTTCCGCTATAACCTGATTTCGATAAAAGCGGTGTTTATCGGCGTGATTATGTCGAGCGTCGTTTTCCGTATTTTTAACGGTGAAAGTGCCGTTATTGAAGTCGGCAAACTCTCTAATGCGCCGGTTAACACGTTGTGGTTATACCTGGTGCTGGGCATGGTATTTGGCATTGTCGGCGTGTTTTTTAACGCGATGGTGTTTCGTACCCAGGATATGTTCCAGCGCTTCCACGGCGGTAATCTCAAAAAGTGGGTGATTATTGGTGGCCTTCTGGGGGGGATTTGCGGGGTATTGGGGCTTATCCAGCCAGCCGCAGCAGGGGGCGGTTTTAACTTGATCCCAATTGCCGCTGCCGGAAACTACACTTTAGGTATGCTGCTGTTTATCTTTTTCGCGCGCATGATTACCACTCTGCTGTGTTTTTCTTCCGGCGCACCCGGTGGGATTTTTGCACCGATGCTGGCGCTGGGCACATTGCTGGGCACGGCATTTGGTATGGCGAGTGCGGCCTGGTTCCCGGTGTATCATCTTGATGTTGGGACGTTTGCGATTGCGGGAATGGGGGCATTGTTTGCCGCATCAGTGCGCGCACCGTTGACCGGGATCGTGCTGGTTCTGGAAATGACTGACAATTATCAGCTCATTTTGCCAATGATTATTACCTGCCTTGGCGCGACACTATTGGCACAATTCCTCGGCGGTAAACCGCTATACTCCTCGATTCTTGCGCGCACACTTGCTAAACAAGAGGCCGAAAAGCAGGCTACAGAACAGCAAAGCCCGAGTCGGGAGAATACTTGAACGATTTACTCGGGTATTAGATAATGGCTCTAAAGATCGGGTTATACCCGTCATGCTCCCATTATTTAGGGTATGACGCTAATCCGATTTCTTATTTCGTTGGGAGCAAAAAATGAGTGATGACGTAGCAGTGCTGCCCTTGCAGTTTACAGAAGCCGCAGCCAATAAAGTAAAAACCCTGATCGCGGATGAGGAAAACCCAAATCTGAAACTGCGCGTTTACATCACCGGTGGTGGTTGCAGCGGCTTCCAGTATGGTTTTACCTTTGACGACCAGATTAACGATGGCGATATGACTATCGAGAAGCAAGGCGTTGCGTTGGTTGTTGACCCGATGAGCTTGCAATATCTGGTTGGTGGCGCGGTGGACTACACCGAAGGCCTGGAAGGTTCTCGCTTTGTGGTGACTAACCCGAACGCGAAAAGCACCTGTGGGTGTGGTTCTTCCTTCAGCGTTTAATGGCTGATTCAAAAAAAAGCCGTGTTTTCTAACACGGCTTTTTTATTGCTTATTGCCTGTCGTCCAACGCAAAAGTTGGCAGTTTGAGATGCCAACGAATCGCGGCAAGACGGATTGCCAGGGTAACCACCATGCCAATCATACTGGCCTGTTCAAGCGGAACGTGGAACGTATAGAACGCCGTGGCATGCACGATGCCCCCGACGATACAGGCAGTGGCGTAAATTTCGGTTCGCAAAATCATCGGAATTTCACGCGCTAAAACATCGCGAATAATCCCGCCACCCACCCCGGTCAATACCCCCATGCAGATAGCAACCAGCGGACTGGCACCGGCCAAAAACGCTTTGTTCACCCCGATGCCAACGAAGACCGCAAGACCGACAGCATCCAGCACCGGCAAAATCCATTTTGGCAGGCGACGCGGCTGACGAACCAGCACGATGGTTAGCATGCATGTCACCATCGCTACGACTAAATCTGTTGGGTCTTTAACCCAAAATACCGGGCCGTTATCCAGCGCCATATCACGTATTGTTCCGCCACCCACGGCTGTCACCACGCCCAGCACCAGCACGCCGAACGGGTCCATCCGAAGTTTTCCAGCCAACAGCACGCCGGATATGGCAAAGACGGCTGTGCCAATGATGTCCAGCCAATAAACAAGCATCTAAGCTACCCTCATCAGATAAATATTATTTTTCTGCCAGCTCCTCACAGAGCTGTTTTGCGGCGAGGATAATACGTGGGCCCGAGCGACTAAACCAGTCATCATTCACTGCTATAACCGGAATTTTTAACTGGGTATTCCAGAACTTTTCGACCGGAGGGATTTGGGCGTCATCGCCGGTGATAATAATAGCGTGTGGGCGGCGACTAAGTACTTGTTCTCGGCTGACTTGCGGCCAGGGAACCCGGCTATCAGCGAAGATATTTTGCCCGCCGCAGACTTCCAGGATTTCGTTCTGAATCGAACCACGTCCTGAAGTAAATAGCGGCTGCTGGCCAAATTGCAGGAATACTTTTTTCTTCGGGCGCTGGGAGTACTGTGCTTTCAATGCGGCAAACTCTTTTTCCAGTTTGTCTGCGGCCTTAATCGCTGTTTCTGGCGTTGGGCTGTACTCGCCTAACTGACGCAGCGCAGTAACCACACCTTCCACCGTTGCGGGATCAAGCCAGACCACTTTAATACCCAGTGCCTGGAGTTGATTAACCTGGCGTTCTGCATTCCCACCCCGCCAGGCAAGCACGACATCAGGTTTTAGCGCTACGATGCGCTCAAGGTTCATCCCTTGCCAGTTTGAAACTTGCTCAAGCTTTTTAGCAGATTGCGGATAGTCCGACCAGGCACTGACTGCCACAGGAGTAATTCCGGCAGCAAAGGCCAGTTCAGTGTTACTCGGCGATAGTGAGATAACCCGCGGCGCTGCAATCAGCAGCGCCGGGAGACAACACAATAGCGCAGTGATTGCGCGCAAGATGTTCTTATTAGCCACGAGCCAGTTTCTGCACCAGGTTTTCAACCATCAGCGTGGACTGCTTAGCTGCAACGGCGAGGAACTCATCAAAGCTCAAGTGGGATTGCTGGTCGGCAACATCAGAGATTGCGCGAACCACCACAAACGGCGTACCGAAGTTGTGGCAAACGTGAGCAACAGCAGTCGCTTCCATTTCAACTGCCACAGCCTGAGGGAAGTTGTGGCGAATTTTTGCCAGAGCGACAGAACCATTAATAAACGCATCACCACTGACAACCAGCCCACGTACCGCATTCAGATTCAGTTCCGCGATACATTCTTCAGCGGCGGCAATCAGTTTGGTGTCGGCGGCGAAACCTGCCGGACAGCCAGGCAGTTGACCATACTCATATCCAAAAGCGGTAACGTCTGCATCGTGATAACGCACTTCATCGGAAACCACGATATCGCCAACTTTCAGCGTTGGGGCGAGGCCACCAGCAGAGCCCGTATTAATCACAATATCTGGCTTACAGTGTTCAAGCAGAAGTGTTGCGCCCATTGCCGCTGCAACTTTACCAATGCCTGATTTCAGCAATGCCACTTCGACACCATTCAGCGTACCGGTGTAAATTTCACATCCGGCCAGGGTCAACGTTTGACGGTTTTCAATTTTGTCACGCAGCAGCGTAACTTCTTCTTCCATTGCACCAATAATGCCTGCTTTCATAGTGATTCTCGCTAAAGTGTTAGATCAGATGCATAGTCTATCATGGCAGGCATCAAGGAATTAATTCGCTATTTAAATGGCGCAGGAGAGGGCATGAGTGAGATAGATTTCCGTAAGAAAATTAACTGGCATCGCCGTTTCCGTTCGCCCGAAGGCGAGAAGAACGAACATGAGATCCTGCGCATTTTTGAAAGCGATCGTGGGCGGATCGTAAATTCCCCAGCAATTCGTCGTTTGCAGCAAAAAACGCAGGTCTTCCCGCTGGAGCGCAACGCGTCTGTCCGCACCCGTTTGACTCATTCAATGGAGGTTCAGCAAGTCGGGCGCTACATCGCTAAAGAAGTGCTCAGCCGCCTGAAAGAGCAGCAAGACCTTGAGCGATTTGGGTTGCATGAACTGACCGGCCCATTTGAAAGCATTGTCGAAATGGCGTGCCTGATGCATGACATCGGCAATCCGCCATTCGGTCATTTTGGTGAATCCGCCATTAATGACTGGTTCCGCCAACGCCTCTTTCCCAATGATGCGGGAAGCCAACCCAGGAGTGAGGATCGTTGCAAAGTCGCAACATTGCTCCTGCGTGAAGGCGAAGATCAGTTGAACGGTTTGCGCCGCAAAGTGCGCCAGGATCTTTGCCAGTTTGAGGGTAATGCGCAAGGGATCCGTCTGGTGCACAGCTTGCTACGCATGAACCTGACCTGGGCGCAGGTGGGTTGTATTCTTAAATATACTCGTCCTGCCTGGTTTGTGGGTGAGCCTCCAAAAAGCCATGCCTATCTGATGAAGAAGCCTGGTTTCTATCTTTCTGAAGAAGCTTACATAGTACGTTTACGTGCGGAGTTGGGGCTCGGTGAGTACAGCCGTTTCCCGCTGACATGGATAATGGAAGCGGCAGACGATATCTCCTATTGCGTGGCCGACCTGGAAGATGCAGTAGAGAAGCGAATTTTTAGCGTTGAACAGCTTTACCAACATCTGCGCGACGCGTGGGGTGAGCCTTCTGAAGGGGATCTCTTTGAGCGAGTGGTAAACGAAGCCTGGGAGAAATCTCGTTCAAATCAGATGCGCCGCAGCACCGAAGATCAGTTCTTTATGTATTTACGCGTCAACACGCTAAACCAATTGGTGCCTTACGCTGCACAGCGTTTTATCGATAATCTTGGCGATATATTTAGTGGCGAGTTTAATCATGCGCTTCTCGAGGACGACAGTCCTTTTGCTCGCCTGTTGGAATTATATAAGCACGTGGCGTTTAAACATGTGTTTAGTCACCCGGAGGTAGAGCAACTAGAATTACAGGGTTATCGCGTAATCAGTGGTTTACTTGATATTTACAGTCCCTTACTCCATATATCAGGTGAGGATTTTGCTGAACTGGTGGAAAAAGAAAGTTTACGCCGCTTACCGATTGAGACGCGCTTATTCCATAAATTATCTACAAAACATAGGCTTGCCTATATTGAAGCTGTTAATGACTTGACACCGTCAGCAAGCGACTTTCCAGTGTGGGAATATTATTACCGTTGCCGTCTGATTCAGGATTATATCAGTGGAATGACGGACTTATTTGCCTGGGATGAATATCGGCGCCTGATGGCGGTGGAATAAGTGAGTCATGGAGTTTTGTAAAGATGGACAATAAATTTTTACGTTTTCCAGTGACTTATCGAGGGAACTTAGCGCCTCAATTGTCACTCTATATTGGCCTACACAGCAGTTTTGCGTGACTTATTAACTTGAGAATGAAATCGATGAAAAAAACAACTTTAGCAATGAGCGCGCTGGCTCTTAGCCTGGGTTTGGCGCTAGGCCCTGTATCTGCAATCGCTGCAGAGACAGCTTCTTCTACGACAGCGACAGCTGCGCAACCGCTTCCAAGCCTTGCGCCAATGCTGGAAAAGGTGATGCCTTCTGTCGTGAGCATCAACGTTGAAGGTAGCACTACCGTTAATACACCGCGCATGGGACGCAACTTCCAGCAATTCTTCGGTGATAACTCACCGTTCTGTCAGGAAGGTTCACCGTTCCAGAGCTCTCCATTCTGCCAGGGGGGCCAGGGTGGCCCAGCTGATCAGGGTCCTCAAGGCGGCGGCCAGCAGCAGAAATTTGCAGCTCTGGGCTCCGGCGTCATTATTGATGCAGCAAAAGGCTACGTGGTAACAAATAATCACGTTGTTGATAATGCAACAAAAATTCAGGTTTCTTTGAGCGATGGCCGCAAGTTTGAAGCGAAAGTCGTGGGTAAAGATCCACGCTCTGATATCGCATTGTTGCAGCTGCAGGATCCGAAAAACCTGACCGCCATTAAAATGGCCGACTCTGACGCGCTGCGCGTGGGTGACTACACCGTGGCTATCGGTAACCCGTATGGTCTGGGCGAAACCGTAACTTCCGGTATTGTTTCAGCGTTGGGTCGTACTGGCTTGAATATTGAAAACTACGAAAACTTTATCCAGACGGATGCGGCAATCAACCGTGGTAACTCCGGTGGCGCATTGGTGAACCTCAACGGCGAGCTTATCGGGATTAACACCGCGATTCTGGCACCGGACGGCGGCAACATCGGTATCGGTTTTGCTATCCCAAGTAACATGGTGAAAAGTCTCACAGCGCAAATCGTGCAGTACGGACAAGTTCGCCGTGGTGAGCTGGGTATCATGGGGACCGAGCTGAACTCTGAACTGGCAAAAGCGATGAAAGTCGACGCGCAACGTGGCGCATTTGTCAGCCAGGTCATGCCGAACTCTTCTGCTGCGAAAGCGGGTGTGAAAGCCGGTGATGTGGTGGTTTCAATGAACGGTAAGCCAATTACCAGCTTTGCCGCATTGCGTGCTGAAGTCGGTTCTATGCCAGTGGGCAGCAAACTGACGCTCGGCCTGCTGCGTGATGGCAAACCTGTTTCAGTCGATCTGGAACTGCAACAAAGCAGCCAGACTCAGGTTGACTCTGCAACCATCTTTACCGGCATTGAAGGTGCTGAAATGAGCAACCGCAGCGGTAAAGATGAGAAAGGGGTTGTGGTGAATAATGTGAAAGGGAACTCCCCTGCAGCACGTATCGGCCTGAAAAAAGGTGACATTATTATCGGTGTTAACCAGCAACCGGTGACTAACATTGCTGAACTGCGCAAAATTCTCGACACTAAACCGTCGGTTATGGCGCTCAACATCCAGCGTGGCGACAGCACTATCTATCTGCTGATGCAGTAATCGTTACCGAGTCATCCCCAAACTATCAGGGCCGCAAATTGCGGCCCTTTTTTTGTGAGCCTTTCCACAACTCCATACTCTTCATCTGCGCTTTGTGCATTCGCACAATGCCGCAGGGAATCAACTCGCCTATGCTAGGCCATTCGCACGATTCAGGAGAGAGCATGGCTGGCTGGCATCTGGATACCAAAATGGCGCAGGATATCGTGGCGCGTACCATGAACATCATTGATACCAATATCAACGTGATGGATGCGCGCGGCCGAATTATTGGTAGCGGTGACAAAGAGCGTATTGGTGAATTGCACGAAGGTGCATTGCTGGTGCTCTCACAAGGACGTGTGGTTGATATTGACGATGCGGTAGCCAGGCATCTGCATGGAGTGCGCCAGGGGATTAACCTGCCGCTGCGTATCGACGGCGAAATCGTAGGTGTTATTGGTTTAACGGGTGAACCGGGTTCGCTGCGTAAGTACGGTGAGCTGGTATGTATGACTGCCGAGATGATGCTTGAGCAGTCTCGCTTGATGCACCTGCTGGCGCAAGACAGTCGCTTGCGCGAAGAGCTGGTAATGAATTTGATTCAAGCCGAGGAACAAACGCCCGCGCTGAGTGAATGGGCGCAGCGTCTGGGAATCGACCTGAATCAGCCGCGTGTGGTTGCGGTAGTGGAAGTTGACAGCGGTCAGCTTGGTGTCGATAGCGCGATGGAAGAGTTGCAGCAGCTACAAAACGCGCTGACCACGCCGGAGCGTAACAATCTGATTGCTATCGTATCCTTAACGGAAATGGTGGTGTTGAAGCCGGCGCTCAATCAGTTTGGCCGTTGGGATGCAGAAGATCACCGTAAACGAGTTGAGCAGCTGATTAGCCGTATGAAAGAAAATGGCCAGTTGCAATTCCGTGTCGCGCTGGGAAATTACTTCACTGGCCCGGGCAGTATTGCGCGTTCATATCGTACTGCTCGCACCACGATGATGGTTGGCAAGCAACGGATGCCTGAATGCCGCAGTTATTTTTACCAGGATTTGATGTTGCCGGTGCTGCTGGATAGTTTGCGCGGCGGATGGCAGGCGAATGAACTGGCGCGCCCATTGGCTCGCCTGAAATCAATGGATAACAACGGATTGTTGCGCCGAACGCTCAGCGCGTGGTTTTGTCATAACGTGCAGCCGCTGGCTACATCTAAAGCCTTGTTTATTCATCGCAATACGCTTGAGTATCGGCTTAACCGCATCTCGGAACTAACAGGATTGGATTTAGGGAATTTTGACGATCGTTTGCTGCTGTATGTGGCGTTGCAACTCGACGAGCAGAGATAAGAAAGGGCCGGATATTCCGACCCTTTTGGGACTATTTGTTGCGGGTTAACTTTTCCAGATCGGATTCGATCTCGGCAATTTTGTTAGTCACAACAGACTCCAGGTGGCGGAGATCGTCGAGAATTTTGCGTTTCAGATCAACTTCAGTACGATCACGCTGGCAAAGTTGATCCAATTCATCAATTACATAGCGCAGATTAGGGCTGATTTCCTGCACTTCTTTGTAGCCCTGGCCTACACCATCGGCAACCACGGTTTTACGCTGGCGTGGGTATTTAAACTTCACGCTTTTAGCAAAGAACTCGCCTTTATCCTTTTGAAAATAGATCTTAAGGATATCGTTGTTGGCTTCCTGCCGGAGGCTGTAACGATCGATTTCATCAGGATTGGTAATACCCAGACTTTTCAAGTTATCGTACATAGCGTTACCTTTTTCCATACTATTAATCGATTGATAATCAGCGGGAAACTCTTTTTCCGCCAGTCCCGGATGCTAAAAAGGCGAGTTACCCCGCCTTTTTTGAACATTTATATTAGTCGATGGTGCGAAGCAGTTCGTTAATGCCCACTTTGCCACGCGTTTTAGCGTCGACTTTTTTCACGATGACAGCACAGTACAGGCTGTATTTACCGTCTTTAGATGGCAGGTTACCAGAAACGACAACGGAGCCTGCTGGTACACGACCATAATGCACTTCACCGGTTTCACGGTCATAAATACGCGTGCTTTGACCGATGTAAACGCCCATGGAAATCACGGAACCTTCTTCAACGATAACGCCTTCCACAACCTCTGAACGTGCACCAATGAAGCAGTTATCTTCAATGATGGTTGGGTTAGCCTGCAGCGGCTCCAAAACGCCACCGATGCCAACGCCACCAGAAAGGTGAACGTTTTTACCGATCTGCGCACAAGAACCTACAGTTGCCCAGGTATCAACCATTGTACCTTCATCAACATAAGCACCGATGTTGACGTAAGAAGGCATCAGAACAGTGTTACGCGCGATGTATGCACCCTGGCGTACTGCCGCTGGTGGCACAACGCGGAAGCCTTCTTTCTGGAAGCGAGCTTCGTCGTAGTTGGCGAATTTCATCGGTACTTTGTCGAAGTAGCGGCTTTCTGCGCCATCAATAACCTGGTTGTCATTGATACGGAAAGAGAGCAGAACGGCTTTTTTCAGCCATTGGTGGGTGACCCACTGACCATCAATTTTTTCAGCAACGCGCAGCGCACCGCTGTCGAGCAGGGAGATGACCTGGTTTACCGCTTCACGAGTGACGGTATCAGCATTTGCCGGAGTGATGTCGGCGCGGCGCTCGAAAGCGGTTTCAATGATATTTTTTAGCTGCTGCATTACATTTTCCTGATTGTGACATTACCCTTTATCTCCGGATAAGCTTCTTTGCCGCCTACCTGTAACTCGAATGCCAAAGGGTAAAATTAAAAAGACTGTTATTTATCGTTTGGATTAAGGGCCGCTGTCAACCGTTGCTGTACTTCCTCTTGCAACTCATTATTAAGTGCACGCCGGTCAGCGGTGGCAATTATAAATAAATCTTCTACTCGCTCACCAATTGTCGTAATTCTTGCACCATAAAGCGAGATCCCGAGGTCAGCAAAGACTTCCCCCACGCGCGCAAGTAATCCTGGTTGATCCAATGCAATCAGCTCCAGGAAGGTTCGCCTGTCGGTATGCGTCGGCAGGAAATTCACTTCTGTATCGACAGTAAAGTGGCGCAGTTTGGCTGACTGACGGCGCGGTTGAGGTGTCTGCCAGCGAGCTTGTGTGATGGCCTGTTCAATACTGTGGCGAATTAACTCATGGCGATCGGCTGAAAGCGGGCTGCCGTCCGGTTCAAGCACGATAAATGTGTCCATCGCCATGCCATCACGCGTGGTAAAGATTTGTGCGTCATGCACGCTGAGATTACGCCTGTCCAGCTCGGCACAAACGGCGGCGAACAAGTGTGGCCTGTCAGGGCTCCAGATGAAGATTTCTGTGCCGCCGCGTGTTGCCTGTGGACTGAGCAAAATCATCGGTTTACTGAGGTCGTGTTTCAGCAAATGGCGAGCGTGCCAGGCAATTTGGTTCGGCGTATGGCGGACAAAGTAATTCGCCCGGCAACGACGCCAGATATTATGCAGTGCTTCCTCGTTGATGTTATCCATACGCAGCAACGCCAGCGCCTGAAGCTGATGATGACGCACGCGCTCACGCATGTCTGGGCTGTTCTGCATCCCGCGACGTAGCTGCTTTTCGGTGGCGAAATAAAGCTCGCGCAACAGGCTCTGCTTCCAGCTATTCCACAAGGTTTCGTTGGTGGCACAAATATCGGCAACGGTCAGGCAAACCAGATAACGCAGACGGTTTTCTGTCTGCACTTCTTCAGCAAATTGCTTGATGACTTCTGGATCCTGAATATCACGGCGCTGCGCGGTGACTGACATCAGCAAATGTTGACGAACCAGCCAGGCAACGAGCTGTGTTTCGCGCGAGTTCAGTCCGTGCAGTTCAGCAAATTTTAAGATGTCCTGTGCGCCGAGAACGGAGTGATCTCCACCACGACCTTTGGCGATGTCGTGGAACAAGGCGGCAATCAGAATCAGTTCCGGATGCGACAGGCGCGGCCATAAATCCACGCATAAAGGATGCTTAGGGCGAGTTTCTTCTTTCGCGAAGCTTTCCAGTTTCTGCAAAACGCGGATGGTGTGTTCATCAACGGTATAAGCGTGGAACAAATCAAACTGCATTTGACCGACGATATGCGACCATTGCGGCATGTACGCCCATAACACGCTGTGGCGATGCATTGGCAGCAATGCACGGCTCACCGCGCCGGGGTGGCGCAAGATGACCAGGAAAAGTTCACGCGCTTCGGGAATGTAGCACAGCGGTTGTGCGAGATGGCGACGCGCATGGCGCAAATGGCGCAACGTAGTCGAGTAAATCCCGGTGATGTCGCGGTTACGCACCATCATGTAAAACATTCGCAGAATGGCCTGCGGCTCACGCATAAACAGCGTTTCGTCGCGCAGGTCAATTAACGTGCCGCGTAGCTGGAAGTCATCATCCAACGGACGCGGTTTTTCGCTGGCATCGAGCGCAAGAATCGCTTCGTCAAAGAGCTGCAACAGCATCTGGTTCAGCTCGCCAACGCGCCGGGTCACACGGTAGAAATCTTTCATCATGTGCTCGACCGGTTGATTACCTTCGCCGCTGTAATTCAGGCGTTGGGCAACGCTTAGCTGCCGGTCGAACAGCAAACGGTTGTCGTAACGATTTACTTCCAGGTGCAATGCAAAACGAATGCGCCACAGTAAGTGCTGACATTCATCCAGTTCATTTCGCTCGGCTTCGGTGAGAAAACCAAAACCGACCATTTCGCTCATGGACGTTGCGCCAAAATGGCGTCGCGCAACCCATTGCAAAGTGTGGATATCGCGTAAACCGCCGGGGCTGCTTTTAATGTCAGGTTCGAGATTGTAACTGGTGCCGTGATAACGCCGATGGCGTTCTTCTTGCTCTTCGATTTTCGCCGCGAAGAACTTAGCTGATGGCCAGAAACCATCGCTAAAAATGTGTTTCTGAAGTTCGAGGAACAGAGCGACATCACCAATCAACAAGCGTGATTCAATCAGGTTGGTGGCGACGGTTAAATCAGACAAGCCTTCGAGTAAGCACTCTTCGAGCGTGCGCACGCTGTGGCCGACTTCAAGTTTCACGTCCCACAGCAATGTGAGTAATTCACCGATTTTCTGTGCTTGCTGCTCAGTCAGCCGTTTACGACTTAGAATCAGCAAATCGATGTCGGACAAAGGATGCAGCTCGCCTCGCCCGTATCCACCCACCGCGACCAGCGCGATTTCAGCCACATCACCAAAGCCGTAGCTCAGCCACAATCGGTGTAGTAGCTGGTCGATAAATTCGGTGCGCGCATCAATCAGCTTTTCGGCAGAAATACCGTTGTCGAAAGCCTGCCCCAGCCATTGCTGGAAGACGTCGATGCGGGCTTTTATCTGGCTGCAATTGAGCGCTGAATCTGGCCAGTTGACGGGATATTCAGGTTGCCCGGAAATCTCAGGAAGCACCGTGGTCGCGTACTGCTCGGGTAAACTCTGTGTCATGTCGCCATCCATAAAAAAAGCCGGCATAAGCCGGCTTCGATTGCTGACTTTCGTCAGGCGAATCACTCGTTATGCGAAATCACATTCGGGATGGTGTCATCTTTACGCAATGTGAGAATTTCGCAGCCGTTATCTGTCACCACAATAGTATGCTCGTATTGTGCAGACAAGCTGCGATCTTTGGTTTTCACCGTCCAGCCGTCTTTCATCGTACGGATACGATAATCACCGGAGTTCACCATCGGTTCGATAGTAAATGTCATGCCTGGTTGCAACACGACGCCGCCGTCATCTGCGTCATAATGCAGAACTTGCGGCTCTTCGTGGAAGACGCGGCCAATGCCATGACCGCAGTATTCGCGCACCACAGAAAAACCTTCTGCTTCAACGAATTTCTGAATTGCCGCACCCAGGGTACGCAGGCGGATACCTGGTTTTACCATGCGCAGTGACAAATACAGGCTTTCTTGAGTAATACGGCACAGACGCTCACCCAGGATTGTCGGTTTGCCAACGATGAACATTTTTGAGGTGTCACCGTGGTATTCGTCTTTGATTACGGTGACGTCAATGTTGACGATATCACCATCTTTCAGAATTTTAGCGTCATCAGGAATGCCGTGGCAGACCACTTCGTTAATGGAGATGCACACGGATTTAGGGAAGCCGTGGTAACCCAGGCATGCAGAAATTGCCTGCTGCTCATTAACGATGTAATCGTTACAAATACGGTCCAGCTCACCAGTACTGATGCCGGGTTTTACATGGGGTTCGATCATTTCCAGCACTTCAGCGGCAAGTCTGCCCGCAACGCGCATTTTTTCGATTTCTTCAGGTGTTTTAATTGAGATAGCCATTAATTCGATCCGCAGGTGTTGTCATTATCGACAATAATTGAGCAGTGTAGGTTAATGTTATCAGGGCGTACGATCGGTGCCAAATCGAGAATCAGTGTGCGCACTACTCGCTAACAACTATTGGAGTCCGCGGCTGTTTTATGGTATAAAGCGCGCCGGACTTGTATTTCGATTTTTCGGATACAGCCAACACTCTCACTATGTGTAAATAACACACACGTATCGGCACATATTCCGGGGTGCTCTTCGGAGTCGGTAATATGGGATACGTGGAGGCTTAACCCCATACTTTTATATAGAGGTTTTAATCATGGCAACTGTTTCCATGCGCGACATGCTCAAGGCTGGTGTTCACTTTGGTCACCAAACCCGTTACTGGAACCCGAAAATGAAGCCTTTCATCTTCGGCGCTCGTAACAAAGTTCACATCATCAACCTTGAAAAAACTGTACCAATGTTCAACGAAGCTCTGGCTGAACTGAGCAAGATTTCTTCCCGTAAAGGTAAAATCCTTTTCGTTGGTACTAAGCGTGCTGCAAGCGAACCAGTAAAAGAAGCTGCTCTGAGCTGCGATCAGTTCTTCGTGAACCATCGCTGGTTGGGCGGTATGCTGACTAACTGGAAAACTGTTCGTCAGTCCATCAAACGTTTGAAAGATCTGGAAAGCCAGTCTCAAGACGGTACCTTCGACAAACTGACCAAGAAAGAAGCACTGATGCGTACCCGTGAGCTGGCGAAGTTGGAAAACAGCTTGGGCGGTATCAAGGATATGGGCGGTCTGCCGGATGCTCTGTTTGTAATCGACGCCGATCACGAACACATTGCAATCAAAGAAGCGAACAACCTGGGTATCCCAGTATTCTCTATCGTTGATACTAACTCCGATCCAGATGGCGTTGATTTCGTTATCCCTGGTAACGACGATGCAATCCGTGCTGTAACCCTGTATCTGGGTGCTGTAGCTGCTACCGTTCGTGAAGGCCGTTCTCAGGATCTGGCTTCTCAGGCAGAAGAAAGCTTCGTAGAAGCTGAATAATAAGGTTCGCTCTTATTTGAGCCCTTATTAACCAGGTATTGAATAGTTTGGTTAGGGGGCCTGTCTCAGGCCCCCTTTTTATTTTGAGCCAGGGTTCGTCTGTTCCGTGGACCAGGGCTTATCTCTCTCTACGAGATAACCGAGGATTTTAGAATGGCTGATATTACTGCTGCTCTGGTAAAAGAACTGCGTGAGCGTACTGGCGCAGGCATGATGGATTGCAAAAAAGCGCTGACTGAAGCTAATGGCGACATCGAGCTGGCAATCGAAAACATGCGTAAGTCTGGTGCGATCAAAGCTGCTAAAAAAGCAGGCAACGTTGCTGCTGACGGCGTGATCAAAACTAAGATCGCTGATGGCTATGCTGTGATTCTGGAAGTTAACTGCCAGACTGACTTCGTTGCTAAAGATGGTGGTTTCCAGGCATTTGCTGACAAAGTGCTGGACGCTGCAGCTGCAGGCAAAGTGACTGACATCGAAGTGCTGAAAACCCAGTTCGAAGAAGAGCGTGTTGCACTGGTTGCTAAAATCGGTGAAAACATCAATATCCGTCGCGTTGCCGTTCTGGAAGGCGACGTTTTGGGTAGCTACCTGCACGGTGCTCGCATCGGTGTTGTTGTTGCTGCTAAAGGCGCTGACGAAGATCTGGTTAAGCAAATCGCTATGCACGTTGCTGCAAGCAAGCCAGAATTCGTTAAGCCAGAAGATGTGTCTGCTGAAGTTGTTGAGAAAGAGTACCAGGTTCAGCTGGACATCGCTATGCAGTCTGGTAAGCCGAAAGAAATCGCAGAGAAAATGGTTGAAGGCCGCATGAAGAAATTCACCGGTGAAGTTTCTCTGACAGGTCAGCCTTTCGTTATCGACCCAAGCAAAACTGTTGGTCAGCTGCTGAAAGAGCACAATGCTGACGTGACAGGCTTCATCCGCTTTGAAGTGGGCGAAGGCATCCAGAAAGTTGAGACTGACTTCGCAGCAGAAGTTGCTGCAATGACCAAGCAGTCTTAATTTTTAAAGGAGCCGCCAATTGGCGGTTCCTTTTTATCTGGCTTTAAAAATCAGTCTGCTCTGATACAGATCTTGCTGATATGCGACACTATGTCGCCTGAATTAACCATCCCCATTCGTTGACTGCTCCCAGGAAAGAATCATGGCTACCAATGCAAAACCTGTCTACAAACGCATTCTGCTCAAGCTAAGCGGCGAAGCGCTGCAAGGTACCGAAGGCTTCGGTATTGATGCAAGCATCCTTGATCGTATGGCTCAGGAAATTAAAGAGCTGGTTGAATTGGGTATTCAGGTCGGGGTAGTGATTGGTGGTGGCAACTTATTCCGCGGTGCAGGCCTTGCGAAAGCAGGTATGAACCGTGTTGTGGGCGACCACATGGGCATGCTGGCTACCGTCATGAACGGCCTGGCAATGCGTGATGCGCTGCATCGCGCCTATGTGAACGCTCGCCTGATGTCCGCTATTCCATTAAATGGTGTGTGTGATAACTACAGCTGGGCAGAAGCCATTAGCCTGCTGCGTAATAACCGCGTAGTTATCCTGGCTGCCGGTACCGGTAACCCATTCTTTACCACTGACTCAGCTGCATGCTTGCGTGGTATTGAAATCGAAGCCGACGTAGTATTAAAAGCAACGAAAGTAGATGGCGTGTTTACAGCTGATCCAGTTCAGGATCCTACCGCCACGCTTTATGAGCAATTGACCTATACCGAAGTGTTGGATAAAGAACTGAAAGTGATGGATCTGGCAGCATTTACCCTGGCCCGCGATCACAAATTGCCAATTCGTGTTTTCAACATGAATAAACCTGGTGCGCTTCGCCGTGTTGTTATGGGCGAAAAAGAAGGCACATTAATCACTGAATAATTTCAGTCGATGCTTAATCAGGGTAAGATTCGGTTTCAAGTGTCTGAACAATTTAAGTAACAGGTACCCCAACGGGCGCCATGAATAAACGGGGCTATACTTAGCACGCAGCGTCTGCGTCGCGGCGTGAAGTGTGGTCTGCCCTAATACCAGCTTTCAAGGATTCGTAACGTGATTAGCGATATCAGAAAAGATGCCGAAGTGCGTATGGACAAGTGCGTAGAAGCATTCAAAACCCAAATCAGTAAAATCCGTACTGGCCGCGCTTCTCCGTCCCTTCTGGACGGGATCATTGTGGAATATTACGGAACACCAACTCCACTGCGCCAGCTGGCGAGTGTCACAGTTGAAGATTCACGTACTTTGAAAATCAACGTGTTTGACCGTTCTTTGAGTCAGGCCGTTGAGAAAGCGATTATGACTTCTGACCTGGGTTTGAACCCAAGCTCTGCAGGTAGCGACATTCGTGTTCCACTACCAGCACTGACTGAAGAACGTCGTAAAGACTTGATCAAAATTGTGCGTTCTGAAGCTGAAGGTGCGCGCGTGGCGGTACGTAACGTTCGCCGTGATGCTAACGACAAAGTAAAAAATCTGCTTAAAGATAAAGAAATCAGTGAAGATGACGATCGTCGTTCCCAGGATGACGTTCAGAAAATGACTGATGCTGCTATCAAAAAAGTAGATGCAGCGCTGGCTGATAAAGAAGCCGAGTTGATGCAGTTCTAATCCGTTGAGATGACGGATCAAACGCCGTATGCAGGCTGTGACTCACGTCACGGTTATTGTCTACGGCGTTTTGTTTTTGGCTCAAAAGTGGCGGCCGATTCACTTATGTCGCAACAAACTTTGACCTGATTGTTAAAACTAAAACTCCAGAGCACCTCATGAAGCAACTGACCATTCTAGGCTCTACCGGATCTATCGGTACCAGTACCCTTAGTGTTGTTCGTCATAATCCTGAGAAATTTTCCGTCATGGCATTAGTTGCCGGGAAAAATGTCACGCGAATGGCTGAACAATGCCTGGAGTTCAAGCCTCGCTGGGCTGTAATGGACGATGAAGTTTCTGCTAATCGGTTACGTCTTTTGCTTAAAGAGCAGGGGAGTACCACTGAAGTCCTGGCAGGGCAGCAGGCGGCTTGTGAAATGGCTGCGCTGGATGACGTTGATCAGGTTATGGCGGCGATTGTCGGCGCGGCAGGTTTGTTGCCAACACTCGCGGCGATTGCAGCAGGCAAGCAGGTTTTGCTGGCAAACAAAGAAGCGTTAGTGACTTGCGGGCGTCTGTTTATGGATGCCGTACAGCTCAGTAAAGCCCAACTGTTGCCCATCGACAGTGAACACAACGCGATTTTTCAGAGTTTACCGGAAACAATTCAGCACAACCTCGGGTACGCTGAACTTGAGAATAATGGCGTTTCGTCGATTATTCTTACCGGATCAGGTGGCCCGTTCCGTGAGACTCCGTTAAGAGAACTGGCAAGTATGACGCCGGATCAGGCATGTAGTCATCCGAACTGGTCGATGGGACGCAAAATCTCAGTCGACTCTGCCACCATGATGAACAAAGGTCTCGAATACATTGAAGCCCGTTGGCTATTCAATGCTTCAGCTACACAGATGGAAGTACTGATACATCCGCAGTCGGTTATCCACTCGATGGTTCGCTATCGTGATGGTAGCGTGCTGGCGCAGTTAGGTGCACCAGATATGCGTACCCCTATAGCGCATGCTATGGCATATCCGGAACGTGTGCCGTCGGGAGTGGAGCCGCTCGATTTTTGTAAGATTGGTACTTTCACCTTTATGGAACCAGACTATCACCGCTATCCTTGTTTGAAGCTGGCGATGGAAGCATTTGAGCAAGGGCAGGCTGCGACGACCGTACTGAACGCCGCCAATGAAGTGGTTGTCGAGGCATTCTTGCGCGAAAAACTGCGCTTTACAGACATTGCAACCTTAAACCGAGCAGTTCTCGATAGTGTGGAACTGACGGAGCCGAAGAGTGTAGAAGAGGTGCTGGCGGTAGATGCAAAAGCGCGCGAAGTTGCCCGAAGTTTGGTGACAGGTATCGCTTCCCGATGAATATTCATTCTGCTGATGTGCCTCTATTTGTTAGCTCTGTGCTTCAGTGATATAGTCTGCGCCATCTTTCGGTCAGGAATAACTGGCTGAATGGTTGGTAAGCCGTGTTATAGCACGGCTTTTTTATGTAAAAGCTGAAATCATTCTGAGTACCGCTTAATCCTTATCTGGGAATAATTACGCGTTATGTTGTCTGCAAACCAACAATTAAGCGAATCACAATCTGACCATGGCGCCCGTCATGTTGCCATTATTATGGATGGCAATGGTCGTTGGGCTAAACAGCAAGGGAAGATGAGGATTTCAGGCCATAAGGCAGGAGCGAAATCTGTACGTCGAGCTGTAAGTTTCGCAGCAAATAACCGTATTGATGCGCTTACTCTTTATGCCTTTAGTAGTGAAAACTGGAATCGCCCGGCTCAGGAAGTTAGCGCATTGATGGAATTGTTTGTCTGGGCTTTAGACAGCGAAGTCAAAAGCTTGCATCGGCACAACGTCCGCCTGCGCATTATTGGTGATATCAGCCGATTCAACGCTCGCCTGCAAGAACGTATCAATAAAGCCGAAGCCTTAACCAGTGCGAATACCGGTTTGACACTCAATATCGCCGCGAATTATGGCGGTCGTTGGGATATTATTCAGGGAGTTCGGCATCTCGCCGAACAGGTACAAGAAGGCTTATTGCGCCCAGACCAGATTGATGAAGATATGCTGAGTAAGCAAATCTGCATGAACGAACTGGCTCCCGTAGATTTAGTAATTAGGACAGGGGGAGAACATCGTATTAGTAACTTTCTGATTTGGCAGATTGCCTATGCAGAACTTTATTTCACTGATGTTCTTTGGCCTGATTTCGATGAACAAGACTTTAAAGGTGCATTACATGCTTTTGCAAATCGAGAGCGTCGTTTTGGCGGCACGGCACCTGGTGGTGAGTAAGCCTGTTGGGGGTCACTTTTGCTAAAGTATCGCCTGCTTTCTGCGTTTATTTTAATCCCGGTGGTCATAGCTGCGCTGTTTTGGCTTCCACCGGTAGGATTTGCGATTACAACCCTGGTGGTTTGTATGCTCGCAGCCTGGGAATGGGGACAACTGGCAGGCTTTAAAGCGCGTTCACAACGTGTCTGGCTGGCAGTGCTGTGTGGTCTGTTATTGGCACTGATGCTGTATGCATTGCCCGAATACCAGCGTACGGTCCATATTCCTTTAGTAGAAGCATCACTGTGGGCTTCACTCGCCTGGTGGTTTGCAGCATTGCTGCTGGTGCTATTCTATCCGGGGTCTGCAACCCTCTGGCGTAATTCTAAAACGTTACGTCTGATATTCGGCGTGTTGACGATTGTGCCGTTTTTCTGGGGCATGATTGTACTGCGTAACTGGCATTATGATATCAACCATTACACCGGCTCAATCTGGCTGTTGTATGTGATGGTGCTGGTCTGGGGCGCTGACTCAGGTGCTTATATGTTTGGCAAAATGTTTGGCAAACATAAACTGGCTCCTAAAGTGTCACCAGGTAAAACATGGCAGGGCTTCTTTGGTGGATTATTCACTTCTGCGATTATCTCCTTGCTGTTTGGCATGTGGGCGAATCTGGATGTGGCGCCGGTTATCCTGTTGACCTGTTCGGTCATTGCTGCCCTTGCATCTGTATTGGGCGATTTAACCGAAAGCATGTTTAAGCGTGAAGCAGGGATTAAAGATAGCGGTCACCTGATCCCCGGTCATGGTGGTATCCTTGACCGCATTGATAGCCTCACAGCAGCAGTACCGGTATTTGCCTGTCTGTTATTGCTGGTATTCAGGACGATTTAACGGAAGGTTATATGCTGAGCTTACTCTGGAATTTGGCTGCATTTATCGTTGCACTGGGTGTTTTAATTACCGTGCATGAGTTCGGCCATTTTTGGGTTGCTCGCCGCTGTGGCGTCAAAGTAGAGCGCTTTTCCATTGGCTTTGGTAAAGCGCTCTGGCGCCGTTCTGACCGCCACGGTACCGAATTTGTAATCGCCCTCATTCCATTGGGTGGTTATGTCAAAATGCTTGATGAACGTGTTGAACCGGTGACTCCGGAACTGCGTCATCAGGCCTTCAATAACAAAACCGTTTCTCAACGAGCTGCAATTATTGCCGCCGGTCCGATTGCTAACTTCATCTTTGCTGTGTTTGCCTATTGGCTTGTGTTTATTATTGGTGTCCCTGGCGTTCGTCCGGTTGTTGGCGAAGTAATGCCCGACTCGATTGCAGCAGCAGCACAAATTGCACCAGGCATGGAACTTAAAGCGATTGATGGTATCGAAACGCCTGATTGGGAATCAGTTCAGCTCGCACTGATGGGTAAAATTGGCGATGACAGCGTGAATGTCACGATGGCACCGCTAGGCTCCAGTTTGCGTAGTGAAAAAACACTCGATTTGCGTCACTGGCAATTTGAGCCAGATAAGCAAAACCCGATAACCTCATTGGGTATTGGGCCTCGTGGTCCGCAAATTGAAACGGTATTACAAGAAGTGCAGCCAAATTCAGCTGCTAATAAAGCGGGTTTGCAAGCTGGAGACAGGATCGTTAAAGTCAACGGTGCGGCACTGACTCGATGGACAGAATTTGTTAGTAAAGTGCGTGACAATCCAGGTCATCCACTGGAACTAGAAATAGAAAGACAAGGGGCTATCTTGTCTTTAACGCTGATTCCGGATACAAAACCGGTTGGCGAGAAGGCTGAAGGTTTTGCGGGGGTAGTACCAAAGGTTATCCCGCTGCCTGATGAGTACAAAACAGTGCGCCAGTATGGGCCGTTTGCCGCAGTAGCAGAAGCCACGGATAAAACGTGGCAACTGATGAAGCTGACGGTCAACATGCTGGGAAAATTAATAACCGGTGACATCAAACTGAATAACCTCAGTGGGCCTATCTCTATAGCTCAAGGGGCAGGGATGTCAGCGGAATATGGGTTGATTTACTATCTGATGTTCCTGGCGCTGATTAGCGTCAATCTGGGGATTATCAACCTGTTTCCGTTACCCGTCCTGGACGGGGGGCATCTGCTCTTTTTGGCGATTGAAAAGCTGAAAGGTGGGCCGGTTTCCGAGCGAGTTCAAGACTTTAGTTACCGCATTGGCTCTATATTGCTGGTGCTGTTGATGGGGCTTGCACTTTTCAATGATTTCTCTCGGTTTTAGAGAGTAGGTTAGGAAGAACGCATAACAACGATGGCGATGAAAAAGTTGCTCATAGCGTCGCTGCTGTTTAGCAGCGCCACCGTATACGGTGCAGACGGGTTCGTGGTGAAGGATATTCATTTCGAAGGCCTGCAGCGAGTAGCCGTCGGTGCGGCCCTCCTCAGTATGCCGGTTCGCGTAGGCGATACTGTCTCTGATGAGGATATCAGTAATACTATTCGTTCACTTTTTGCTACCGGGAACTTCGAAGATGTCCGGGTGCTTCGTGATGGCGAAACGCTAGTTGTTCAGGTGAAAGAACGCCCGACAATCGCGAGTATTACTTTCTCTGGTAATAAGTCCGTGAAGGACGACATGCTGAAACAGAACCTCGAGGCTTCTGGTGTGCGTGTCGGTGAATCATTGGATCGCACAACCCTTGCTGATATTGAAAAAGGGCTGGAAGATTTCTATTACAGCGTTGGTAAGTACAGTGCCAGCGTAAAGGCCGTTGTTACGCCACTGCCGCGTAACCGTGTTGATCTGAAACTGGTATTCCAGGAAGGCGTCTCAGCCAAAATTCAGCAAATCAACATCGTAGGTAACCATGCGTTTACTACCGACGAACTTATTTCGCACTTCCAGTTGCGTGATGAAGTGCCGTGGTGGAACGTGGTGGGCGATCGCAAGTATCAGAAGCAGAAGCTTGCCGGTGACCTCGAAACACTGCGCAGCTATTACCTGGATCGTGGTTATGCTCGATTTAACATCGACTCCACACAGGTAAGTCTGACGCCTGATAAGAAAAGCATTTACGTTACCATCAACGTTACCGAAGGCGATCAGTACAAGATTGCTGGCGTGACAGTGAGCGGTAATCTGGCTGGACATTCAGCAGAAATTGAAACGCTGACTAAACTGAAACCCGGCGAGCTTTATAACGGCACCAAAGTGACCAAGATGGAAGACGACATCAAGAAATTGTTGGGTCGTTATGGTTACGCCTATCCGCGTGTACAAACACAACCTGAAATTAATGATGCAGACAAGACCGTTAAACTGCATGTGAACGTTGATTCTGGTAACCGTTATTACGTGCGTAAAATTCGTTTCGAAGGCAACGACACCAGTAAAGACTCCGTCCTGCGCCGCGAAATGCGTCAAATGGAAGGAACCTGGTTGGGTAGTGACCTTGTCGATTCAGGCAAAGATCGTCTGAACCGTTTGGGTTATTTCGAAACTGTCGATGTTGATACACAGCGTGTGTCAGGTAGCCCTGACCAGGTTGACGTGGTGTACAAAGTTAAAGAACGTAACACCGGTAGCTTTAACTTCGGTGTAGGTTACGGTACTGAAAGTGGTATCAGCTTCCAGGTCGGTGTCCAGCAGGATAACTGGTTAGGAACGGGCTACTCTGTCGGTATCAACGGAACCAAAAACGATTATCAGACGTATGCTGAATTGTCGTTAACCGACCCATACTTTACCGTTGATGGTGTGAGCCTTGGTGGCCGTATCTTCTACAACGATTTTAAAGCAGATGATGCGGATCTTTCTGACTACACCAACAAAAGTTATGGTGTAGATGGAACGCTCGGTTTCCCGGTTAATGAAAACAACACGTTGCGACTGGGCTTAGGTTATGTACATAACGACCTGTCCAACATGCAGCCACAGGTGGCTATGTGGCGTTATCTGGATTCAGTCGGTCAATCGACTGATAAAAACTCTGATAACAATGGTTTTGCCGCAGATGATTTCACGCTGAACTACGGCTGGACGTATAACAAACTCGACCGCGGTTACTTCCCAACAGAAGGCTCACGCGTGAACCTGAACGGTAAAGTTACCGTACCAGGCTCTGATAACGAGTTCTACAAAGTGACACTGGATACGGCGAGCTACTTCCCAATTGATGAAGATCATACCTGGGTAATGTTAGGTCGTACACGCCTGGGCTACGGTGACGGTCTTGGCGGTAAAGAAATGCCGTTCTATGAAAACTTCTATGCCGGTGGTTCCAGTACCGTCCGTGGTTTCCAGTCCAATAACATTGGTCCGAAAGCGGTTTATTACGGCGGCAACAATACAGATAACTGTAACAAGGCGTCGTCAAATGAAGTATGTGGTTCTGACGATGCAGTCGGCGGTAACGCAATGGCAGTGGCAAGTTTTGAACTTATCACGCCTACACCATTCCTGAGCGAGAAGTATGCGAACTCCGTGCGTACCTCTTTGTTCGTGGACATGGGTACTGTCTGGGATACTAACTGGCAAAACACTGCAGACATGAGAGCTGCTGGGGTGCCGGATTACAGTGACCCGAGCAATATTCGTATGTCAGCAGGTTTAGCATTGCAATGGATGTCTCCGTTAGGGCCGTTGGTGTTCTCATATGCCCAACCGTTCAAGAAATACGACGGCGACAAAGCGGAACAGTTCCAGTTTAACATTGGTAAAACTTGGTAATTGTTCTGTGCAAAGGAACTGTGTGATAGCAGTGTAGCGATGACGCCAGTTCGCAAAATGCAGAACTGGCGCACGCAAAAAGAGTGTCTTAGGACACATACGGGATGGTAAGGAGTTTATTGTGAAAAAGTGGTTATTTGCTGCAGGTCTTGGCATCGCTATGGCTGCATCAGCTAGTGTTCAGGCAGCTGACAGCATCGCTGTTGTAAACATGGGTAATCTGTTCCAACAGGTTGCACAGACTACCGGTGTGTCCAAAACTCTGGAAAACGAGTTCAAAGGCCGTGCGAGCGAGTTGCAAAATATGGAAGGCGATCTGCAATCCAAAATGCAAAAATTGCAACGTGATGGTTCTACCATGAAAGCTGCTGACCGTAGCAAAATGGAAAAAGACCTGATGGCTCAACGCCAACAGTTCCAGACCAAAGCACAGGCTTTTGAACAGGATCGTCAACGTCGTTCTAACGAAGAACGTGGCAAACTGGTTACTCGCATTCAGAGCGCAGTGAAGAAAGTTGCTGACGACAAAGGTTACGACGTAGTGCTGGATACTAACACCGTTGCTTATGCAGGCAGCAGTGTAAAAGACATCACTTCAGATGTACTGAAACAGGTTAAATAAGTAATGTCTTCAATTCGACTGGCTGATTTAGCCCAGCAGTTGGATGCAGAATTGCACGGTGATGGCGAACTCGTCATCACCGGCGTTGCATCTATGCAAACGGCCCAGGCTGGCCAAATTACGTTCATGGTTAACCCTCGTTACCGTGAGCAATTGGCTGTTTGCCAGGCTTCTGCCGTCGTGATGACTGAAGCCGATCTTCCTTTCGCACATAGCGCAGCGTTGGTGGTGAAGAACCCCTACCTGACTTATGCTCGCATGGCGCAAATTCTTGATTCCACGCCGCAGCCTGCTCAAAATATTGCGCCAAGTGCCGTTATTGATGCAAGTGCGACGCTGGGGAAAAACATAGCCATTGGTGCAAATGCGGTTATCGAGTCTGGCGTAGTGCTGGGTGATAACGTCGTGATTGGCCCTGGTTGCTTTGTGGGTAAAAACACCACAATTGGTGCTGGCACTCGCCTGTGGGCGAATGTCTCTATTTACCACGAAATTCAGATCGGTGAGCAGTGCCTGGTTCAGTCCGGCACAGTCATTGGGTCAGATGGTTTTGGTTATGCCAACGATCGTGGCAACTGGGTGAAGATCCCTCAGTTAGGTCGTGTGATCATTGGCTCCCGTGTTGAGATCGGTGCCTGTACTACAATTGACCGTGGTGCACTGGACGACACGATTATTGGCAATGGTGTTATCATTGATAATCAATGCCAGATTGCACATAACGTCGTGATTGGCGACAATACTGCCGTCGCAGGTGGTGTAATCATGGCAGGTAGCCTCACAATTGGTCGCTACTGCATGATTGGTGGTGCCAGTGTAATTAATGGTCATATGGAAATCTGCGATAAAGTCACTGTGACTGGAATGGGCATGGTAATGCGCCCTATCACAGAGCCGGGGGTTTACTCCTCAGGTATTCCATTACAGCCGAACAAAGTGTGGCGTAAAACAGCCGCGTTGGTGATGAATATTGACGAGATCAGCAAACGCTTGAAATCCGTTGAGAAAAAAATCAATCAACAAGACTAAAGTCACCCGCCCAAGACGCGTTAGAGCTTACTGATTTGCGGCCTGCTAGCTATCCTGAGATAGTCGCAGGCCGTGTTATTATTGTCATTTGGTACATTTAGACAGGAAGAGTATCTTGACTACCGACACTCATACTCTGCACATCGAAGAGATTTTAGAACTTCTGCCGCACCGTTATCCGTTTTTGCTCGTTGATCGCGTGCTGGATTTTGAAGAAGGGCGTTTTTTACGTGCAGTAAAAAATGTCACAGTAAATGAGCCGTTTTTCCAGGGCCACTTCCCTGGTAAACCGATTTTCCCGGGTGTGCTGATTCTTGAAGCGATGGCGCAAGCCACCGGTATTCTTGCGTTTAAAAGCGTGGGTAAACTGGAACCTGGTGAGCTTTACTACTTTGCTGGTATCGATGAAGCACGTTTCAAACGTCCAGTCGTGCCAGGTGACCAGATGGTCATGGAAGTTACTTTCGAGAAAACCCGCCGTGGTCTGACGCGCTTTAAAGGCGTGGCAACCGTTGACGGTAAAATTGTCTGCGAAGCAACTATGATGTGTGCCCGCAGCCGGGAGAGTTAATACGTGATTGATAAATCCGCCTTTATTCATCCATCTGCCATTGTGGAAGAAGGCGCCATTATTGGTGCTAACGTTCATATTGGTCCGTTTTGTGTTGTTGGTCCGCATGTTGAGATTGGCGAAGGTACCGTTCTGAAGTCTCATGTTGTGGTAAATGGTCATACGACTATTGGCCGTGATAACGAGATATATCAGTTCGCGTCCATTGGTGAAGTTAACCAGGATCTTAAATACGCCGGTGAACCAACTCGTGTGGAAATTGGCGATCGCAACCGCATTCGCGAGAGCGTAACCATTCATCGCGGAACAGAGCAGGGTGGTGGTTTGACGAAGGTGGGTAGTGATAACTTGCTGATGATCAACGCTCACGTGGCGCATGATTGTACTGTGGGTAATCGCTGTATCCTCGCAAATAACGCAACTCTTGCTGGTCACGTTTCTGTTGATGATTTCGCAATCATTGGCGGCATGACTGCTGTCCACCAGTTCTGCATTATTGGTGCGCACGTAATGGTTGGTGGTTGTTCTGGTGTTGCGCAAGATGTTCCACCGTATGTTATTGCGCAGGGCAACCACGCAACGCCGTTTGGCGTGAATATCGAAGGGCTTAAACGCCGTGGTTTCACCAGAGAAGCAATACACGCGGTTCGTAACGCGTACAAAATTCTCTATCGCAGCGGAAAAACCTTCGAAGAAGCTAAGCCGGAAATTGCTCTGCTTGCCGAGCAGCACCCAGAAGTGAACGCATTCGTTGAATTCTTTGCTCGTTCAACTCGTGGTTTGATTCGCTAAATGAAAGCTGGTCGTCCGCTTACGATTGCCCTGGTCGCCGGAGAAACTTCCGGCGATATTCTTGGTGCGGGTCTTATTCGTGCCCTGAAAGCACGTGTTCCTGATGCCCGTTTTGTGGGTGTTGCAGGGCCATTGATGCAGGCTGAAGGCTGTGAAGCCTGGTATGAGATGGAAGAGCTGGCGGTGATGGGCATTGTTGAAGTGCTGGGTCGATTGCGCCGTTTACTTCATATTCGTGCCGATCTCACGCGTCGCTTCACTGAATTACAACCAGATGTTTTTGTTGGTATTGATGCCCCTGATTTCAATATCACGCTGGAAGGTAATCTCAAAAAGCAGGGTATTCGCACCATTCATTACGTCAGCCCTTCCGTTTGGGCCTGGCGCCAAAAACGCGTTTTCAAAATTGGCAGAGCAACGGATCTGGTACTCGCATTTCTGCCTTTCGAAAAAGCGTTTTACGATAGATTTAATGTTCCGTGCCGGTTTATCGGACATACCATGGCTGATGCCATGCCGCTTGATCCTGATAAAAACGCCGCACGTGCGACACTCGGTATTTCCCCTGATGCCAAATGCCTGGCGTTACTGCCCGGAAGCCGCGGTGCAGAAGTGGAAATGCTCAGCTCAGATTTCCTCAAGACGGCTCTTTTGCTGCGTGAACGTTTTCCTGGGTTGGAAATAGTTGTTCCGCTGGTTAACGCCAAACGACGTGAACAATTCGAGCGTATTAAAGCCGAAGTCGCCCCAGACCTGACAATGCACTTGCTAAATGGGCAAGGGCGAGAAGCTATGGTGGCAAGTGATGCCGCATTGCTGGCATCGGGCACCGCTGCGCTCGAGTGCATGCTGGCAAAATGCCCGATGGTCGTGGGTTATCGTATGAAACCTTTTACCTTCTGGCTGGCTAAGCGCCTGGTAAAAACCGATTACGTATCATTGCCTAATCTGTTGGCTGGCCGTGAGCTGGTCAAAGAATTATTGCAGGAAGAGTGCGAACCCAACGCGCTTGCGAAGGCACTGGCTCCATTGCTTGAAGAGGGTGCGCAGAGCCATCAAATGCATGATACCTTCCGTGACCTGCATCAGCAGATTCGTTGTAATGCCGATGAACAAGCGGCAGATGCTGTGCTGGAGCTCGCACAATGATTGAATTTATTTATCCTCACACTCATTTGGTTGCGGGTGTCGATGAAGTCGGCCGTGGCCCGTTGGTTGGCGCGGTAGTGACGGCGGCTGTCATTCTTGATCCCGCAAAACCTATCATTGGTCTTGCAGATTCAAAAAAACTCTCCGAAAAACGCCGTAATGCGCTTTACGATGAAATTATCGAAAAAGCGCTGTCCTGGAGCCTTGGCCGTGCTGAACCGGAAGAGATCGACCAGTTAAATATTTTACATGCCACGATGTTAGCGATGCAGCGCGCCGTTGCTGGCCTTTCTGTGGTTCCTGAATATGTGTTGATTGACGGCAATCGCTGCCCTGCATTACCGATGCCCTCGCTGGCAGTGGTGAAAGGCGATAGTCGTGTCGCAGAAATTAGCGCGGCATCAATAATTGCGAAAGTGACGCGTGACCGTGAAATGACAGAGCTTGATCTCTGCTTTCCACAATATGGCTTTGCCCAACACAAGGGTTATCCTACCGCTTTCCATCTCGAAAAGCTGGCAGAGCATGGTGCTACTGAGCACCATCGTCGTAGTTTTGCTCCAGTCAAACGCGCTCTCGGACTGGCGTCCTGATTTGCGGACGTACGTTACACTTCTAATCGGAATGAGAAATGGCTGAACCACGTTTCGTACACCTCAGGGTGCACAGCGACTACTCCATGGTTGATGGCCTGGCAAAAACAGCTCCGCTGGTAAAGAAAGCCGCAGAGATGGGGATGCCAGCAATCGCTATCACCGATTTCACTAACCTTTGTGGGCTGGTGAAATTCTATGGTGCTGCGCATGGCGCAGGTCTCAAGCCGATCATCGGGGCAGATTTTAACGTTGCGAATGAATTACTGGGTGATGAACTCAGCCACTTGACCGTGCTTGCGGCGAGCAATGTCGGTTATCAAAACCTGACGCTCTTAATCTCAAAAGCTTACCAGCGTGGTTATGGTGCTGCCGGCCCGATTATCGACCGAGCCTGGCTTGCTGAGTTAAACGAGGGATTGATCCTTCTCTCTGGCGGGCGCATGGGGGATATTGGCAAAAACTTGTTGCGTGGGAATACAGCACAGCTTGATTTGTGTCTGGAATTCTACCAGCAGTATTTTGCCGATCGCTTCTATCTGGAACTGATTCGTACCGGTCGTGCTGACGAAGAAAGCTATTTGCACGCCGCGGTAGCGCTGGCTGATGAACGTGGCTTGCCGGTCGTGGCAACCAACGATGTCAGATTCATTGAGGCTACCGATTTCGATGCCCATGAAATACGTGTCGCTATCCACGATGGCTTCACGCTTGACGATCCCAAACGCCCACGAAATTACTCTTCGCAGCAGTATCTGCGTACCGAAGAGGAAATGTGCGAGCTTTTTTCCGATATCCCGGAAGCGCTGGAAAATAGCGTAGAAATCGCCAAACGTTGTAACGTCACGGTACGATTAGGCGAGTACTTCCTACCCCAGTTCCCCACCGGCGAGATGTCTACCGAAGACTTCCTGGTGATGAAGTCCAAAGAAGGGCTTGAAGATCGTCTGGAATTCTTGTTCAAAGATCCTGAAGAGCGTGCGGTAAAAAGAGTGCCATATGATGAACGTCTGGAAATTGAGCTAAAAGTTATCAACCAGATGGGATTCCCGGGCTACTTCCTGATCGTTATGGAATTTATCCAGTGGTCGAAAGATAACGGCGTGCCAGTTGGGCCAGGCCGTGGTTCTGGTGCAGGTTCCTTGGTTGCTTATGCTCTGAAAATTACCGACCTCGATCCGCTGGAATTTGACCTGCTGTTTGAACGTTTCCTTAACCCGGAACGTGTTTCGATGCCTGACTTCGACATCGACTTCTGCATGGAAAAACGCGACTGGGTTATCGATCACGTGGCCGAGATGTATGGGCGTGAAGCGGTATCACAAATTATTACCTTCGGTACGATGGCAGCAAAAGCGGTAATCCGCGATGTGGGTCGTGTCCTGGGGCATCCTTACGGTTTCGTCGATCGTATTTCTAAATTGATCCCGCCAGATCCAGGTATGACGCTTGCGAAAGCGTTTGAAGCTGAACCGCAGCTCCCTGAAATCTACGAGGCTGACGAAGAAGTTAAAGCGCTTATCGACATGGCGCGCAAACTTGAAGGTGTGACGCGAAACGCCGGTAAACACGCTGGTGGTGTGGTCATTGCGCCAACAAAAATTACAGATTTTGCGCCGCTGTACTGCGACGACCAGGGGCAAAACCCGGTCACCCAGTTCGATAAAAACGACGTGGAATACGCAGGGCTTGTGAAGTTCGACTTCCTCGGTTTGCGCACACTGACGATCATCGACTGGGCGTTGAAGATGATCAACCCGCGTCGGGAGAAACAGGGATTAGAGCCGATTGACATCGCCGCTATTCCGCTCGAAGACAAGAAAAGTTTCGACATGCTGCAACGCTCGGAAACCACTGCGGTATTCCAGCTTGAATCTCGCGGCATGAAAGATTTGATTAAGCGTCTGCAACCTGACTGCTTCGAAGATATGATTGCATTGGTGGCGCTGTTCCGCCCTGGCCCGCTGCAATCGGGCATGGTAGATAACTTTATCGACCGTAAACACGGACGTGAAGCTATCTCTTATCCGGATATTCAATGGCAGCATGAAAGCCTGAAGCCGGTGCTGGAACCAACCTACGGCATTATCTTGTATCAAGAACAGGTTATGCAGATTGCGCAGGTACTGGCGGGTTATTCGCTCGGCGGCGCAGATATGTTGCGTCGTGCGATGGGGAAAAAGAACCCCGTCGAGATGGCGAAACAGCGTGGCGGTTTTGAGGATGGTGCGAAGTCCCGTGGTATCGACGGCGAACTGGCGATTAAGATCTTTGACCTGGTAGAGAAATTTGCCGGTTACGGGTTTAACAAATCTCACTCTGCAGCGTATGCGTTAGTTTCTTACCAGACGCTATGGTTAAAGGCGCATTATCCGGCAGAATTCATGGCTGCGGTTATGACCGCTGATATGGATAACACCGAGAAAATTGTTGGCCTGGTGGATGAATGCTGGCGCATGGGCCTGAAAATTTTGCCACCGGATATCAACTCCGGGCTGTATCATTTCCACGTTAACGACGACGGTGAAATTGTTTACGGTATCGGCGCGATTAAAGGTGTCGGTGAAGGCCCGATTGAAGCGATAATCGAGGCGCGTAACGAAGGTGGCTATTTCCGCGAGCTGTTCGACCTCTGCGCGCGTGTTGATACCAAAAAGCTCAATAAGCGTGTCCTTGAAAAGTTGATTATGTCCGGGGCATTTGACCGCCTTGGGCCGCATCGCGCTGCATTAATGAATGCACTAGGCGATGCGCTTAAAGCTGCTGACCAACACGCGAAAGCTGAAGCGATTGGCCAGGTGGATATGTTCGGTGTGCTGGCTGATGAGCCAGAGCAAGTTGAACAGTCCTATGCCAGCGTTATTCCGTGGCCTGAACAAGTGGTGCTGGATGGTGAACGTGAAACGTTGGGTTTATACCTGACAGGCCACCCAATCACCCAGTACCTTAAAGAAATTGAGCGCTATGTCGGTGGCATGCGCCTGAAAGAGATGCACCCGACAGAACGTGGTAAAATGACCACGGCTGCGGGTCTGGTGATTGCTTCGCGGGTGATGGTTACCAAGCGCGGCAATCGCATTGGCATCTGCACTCTGGACGACCGTTCTGGCCGCCTGGAAGTGATGCTATTCACAGATGCGTTAGAAAAGTACCAGCATCTGTTGGAAAAAGACCGTATCCTGATCGTCAGCGGACAGGTCAGCTTTGATGATTTCAGCGGCGGCCTTAAAATGACCGCTCGCGAAGTAATGGACATTGACGAGGCCCGCGAAAAGTATGCGCGTGGGCTTGCTATCTCGCTGACGGACAGGCAAATTGATGACCAGCTTTTGAACCGTCTCCGTCAGTCCCTGGAACCCCATCGTTCGGGGACCATTCCAGTACATCTCTACTATCAGAGAGCGGATGCACGAGCGCGTTTGCGTTTTGGCGCAGCATGGCGTGTATCCCCAAGCGACCGTTTGCTCAATGAGCTACGTGCGTTGATAGGTGCGGAGCAGGTGGAACTGGAGTTTGACTAATACAGGAATATTATGAGTCTGAATTTCCTCGATTTTGAACAGCCGATTGCAGAGCTGGAAGCGAAAATTGATTCCCTGACTGCAGTTAGCCGTCAGGACGAAAAGTTAGATATTAATATCGACGAAGAAGTGCAGCGTCTGCGTGAAAAAAGCGTAGAACTCACACGTAAAATCTTTGCCGATTTAGGTGCATGGCAGATTGCTCAACTGGCGCGTCATCCGCAGCGCCCGTATACGCTTGATTATCTGCGTCTGGCTTTTGATGAGTTTGACGAACTGGCGGGCGACCGCGCGTATGCTGACGATAAAGCTATTGTTGGCGGGATTGCGCGTCTTGATGGTCGACCGGTTATGGTTATTGGCCATCAGAAAGGCCGTGAAACTAAAGAGAAAATTCGCCGTAACTTCGGTATGCCAGCACCAGAAGGCTACCGTAAAGCACTGCGTTTGATGGAAATGGCTGAGCGTTTCAATATGCCAATCATTACCTTCATTGACACCCCAGGCGCTTATCCTGGTGTGGGCGCGGAAGAACGCGGTCAGTCAGAAGCTATCGCGCGCAACCTGCGTGAAATGTCTGGTCTGAAAGTACCGGTCATCTGTACCGTAATCGGTGAAGGTGGTTCGGGTGGTGCGTTGGCGATTGGTGTGGGCGATAAAGTGAATATGCTGCAATACAGCACCTATTCCGTTATCTCTCCAGAAGGCTGTGCGTCAATTCTGTGGAAAAGTGCTGATAAAGCGCCAATCGCTGCAGAAGCAATGGGTATCATTGCTCCACGCCTGAAAGAGCTGAAACTTATCGATTCAGTCATCCCTGAACCTTTGGGTGGTGCGCACCGTAACGTTGAAGCAATGGCTGCGTCACTGAAAGCTCAATTGCTGGCCGACCTGGCCGATTTGGATGTGTTGAATACCGAAGAGCTGTTGGCTCGTCGTTATCACCGTCTGATGAGCTACGGCTACGCGTGATAGCGTGACGGAAGACAAAGAGAGGTCAGAAGAAATTCTGGCCTTTTTTATTGCCTGAATTCCACACTTTATAAAGCTTTACACCCTAACGCTTGTCCTCAGGGCGATTTCAATAAACTATGCTTACCTGAAGTATTTTTGCCATGAGGTGAGCATTGAATATTATTGCAATTATGGGGACGCACGGCGTTTTCTACAAAGATGAGCCGATCAAAGAGCTGCATCAAGCGCTGGAAGTGCAAGGTTTTCGGCTCATTTACCCCACAAATGGCACCGACCTGCTCAAACTCATCGAACATAATCCACGTATCTGCGGCGTCATTTTTGACTGGGACGAATACAGCCTGGATCTTTGCAGCGAAATTAATGCACTGAATGAATATTTGCCGCTATATGCGTTTATCAACGCGCATTCTTCGCTGGATGTTAGCGTCAATGAAATGCGCATGGCGCTGTGGTTTTTTGAATACGCGCTGAGTGCTGCCGACGACATCGCCTTGCGCATTCGCCAGTATACGAGTGAATATCTGGATAACATCACTCCACCGTTAACCAAAGCGTTGTTCAACTATGTGAATGAAGGGAAATATACCTTCTGCACGCCAGGCCATATGGCGGGTACGGCCTATCAGAAAAGCCCGGTAGGTTGCCTGTTTTATGATTTTTTCGGCGCGAATACGCTAAAGGCTGATGTCTCTATTTCCGTGACCGAGTTGGGATCGTTGCTTGACCACACAGGCCCTCATCTGGAAGCCGAGGAATATATCGCGCGCACCTTTGGTGCGGAACAAAGCTATATGGTGACAAACGGTACATCGACGTCAAATAAGATCGTCGGCATGTATGCCGCACCGTCCGGAAGCACCGTTCTTATCGACCGTAACTGCCACAAGTCACTGACTCATCTATTGATGATGACAGATTTAGTTCCCATCTGGTTAAAGCCAACGCGCAATGCGCTGGGGATTTTGGGCGGCATCCCGAAGCGGGAGTTTATGCGTGAGAGTATTAAAGCAAAAGTAGCCGCAACGGAAAACGCTCAGTGGCCAGTGCATGCGGTGATCACCAACTCAACCTACGATGGTCTGCTCTACAACACCGAGTTTATCAAGCAAACGCTGGATGTTCCCTCGATTCACTTTGATTCAGCTTGGGTGCCGTACACCAATTTCCATCCTATTTACCAGGGGAAAAGCGGTATGAGCGGCGACCGTGTACCAGGGAAGGTCATTTATGAAACTCAGTCCACACACAAATTATTGGCCGCGTTGTCGCAAGCATCCCTCATTCATATTAAAGGGGACTATGACGAACAGACGTTCAATGAAGCCTACATGATGCATACCACCACTTCACCGAGTTATCCGATAGTGGCATCCATAGAAACAGCCGCCGCGATGCTGCGTGGAAACCCGGGTAAGCGTTTGATTAACCGCTCTGTAGAACGTGCACTGCATTTTCGCCGCGAGGTTCAACGCCTGCGTGAAGAGTCTGAGGATTGGTTCTTTGATATCTGGCAGCCAGAACACATTGATGAAGCGGCCTGCTGGCCGATTTCGCCAGGTGAAGAAGACTGGCACGGCTTTAAAGATGCTGATGCTGACCATATGTACCTTGACCCGATTAAAGTCACGATTCTTACCCCTGGCATGGATGAGCTGGGAACGATGGCATCAGAGGGGATTCCAGCTGCGTTAGTGGCAAAGTTCCTTGATGAACGCGGTGTGGTTGTTGAGAAAACAGGGCCGTATAACTTATTGTTCCTGTTCAGTATTGGTATCGACAAAACCAAAGCGCTAAGTCTGTTACGAGGTTTGACAGAATTTAAACGCTCTTACGACCTCAATCTGCGTGTGAAAAACATGCTGCCAGATTTGTATGCGCAAGACCCCGATTTTTACCGAAATATGCGTATTCAGGATTTAGCTCAGGGTATCCACAAGCTGATTAAGCAGCACAATCTTTCTGACCTGATGTTGCGTGCTTTCGATGTATTACCTGAAATGAAAATGACGCCGCACAAAGCTTATCAACAGCAAGTTAAAGGCAATGTTGAAACGGTAGAAATCGAACAGTTACTGAACCGTGTTTCTGCCAACATGATTTTGCCGTACCCGCCGGGTGTGCCGGTAGTCATGCCTGGAGAGATGATCACCAATGAAAGCCGCGCGGTGCTCGATTTCCTGCTCATGCTGTGTTCTGTTGGGGAACATTATCCCGGCTTTGAAACGGATATTCACGGGGCAAAACTTGGTGAAGATGGTATCTACAGGGTGCGAGTCTTAAAAACGGTTTAGCGTCTTGATTTACCGATGCATGATAGTTACCGTGCGGAAAAGAAAAAGGAGCATTTATGCTGGGTTTAAAGCAAGTTCACCACATCGCTATCATTGCGTCGGACTACCCAATCAGTAAACATTTTTACTGCGACATTCTCGGTTTTACGCTGCAAGCGGAAGCGTATCGTGAGGCGCGAGACTCGTGGAAAGGGGATTTGGCACTGAACGGGCAATATGTCATTGAGCTGTTCTCATTTCCTTCACCACCTGCGAGGCCGAGCCGCCCGGAAGCTTGCGGATTGCGCCATTTAGCATTCAGCGTTGACGATATCGACAGCGCTATTGTTCATCTGGAAAAGAATGGTGTGAAGTGCGAGCCGGTTCGTATCGATCCTTTCACAGATAAGCGTTTTACTTTCTTTAATGACCCGGATGGTCTTCCTCTCGAACTGTATCAACAGTAGCTTTACTCGCAGTAACACTTGCCTCATATGTCGTTGCCCAGTAACGTGCTGGGCAAATCCTTATTTAAATTGCTGACTATGCAACTTCGTCCTCTACTCAGATTACTGCATCCGCACCCACATTTGCTGGTGGCTTTTAGTGGTGGCCTGGATTCCACGGTTTTGCTCCATCAGTTAGTCACGCTTCGCGATACGCAGGCTGCGAATTTTTACATTCGCGCCATGCATATTCACCACGGTTTAAGTCCTTTTGCCGATGAATGGGCAGAACATTGCCGTAAGGTTTGTGAGCAATGGAACGTGCCAATAGACGTAAAACGAGTACAACTGGCTGACGATGGGTTAGGTATTGAAGCTCACGCTCGGGCGGCACGTTATCAGGCGCTGGCGGCAACATTACGCCCGGAAGAAGTACTGTTAACGGCGCAGCATCTTGATGATCAATGCGAATCGTTTTTGCTGGCCTTAAAGCGGGGGAGTGGCCCGGCGGGGCTGGCTGCAATGCCGCAGCGTTTGCCTTTTGGTTCGACAGAGTTGATTCGGCCGCTGCTCGGGCAAACTCGCAAAGAGCTGGAAAGCTGGGCGAATGAGCACCAATTAGCGTGGATAGAAGACGAAAGCAACCAGGACGATAGATACGACCGCAATTACTTGCGCCTGCGTGTTCTACCTGAAATCCAACAGCGTTGGCCACATTTTGCTCAAAGCGTTGCCCGTAGCGCTGAGTTGTGTGGCGAACAAGAACAGCTCCTTGATGAGTTATTGGCAGAACAGCTTAATGAGTTAGTTCAGGGTGATGGTGTGATACTCATCGAGCCCATGCTATCGCTGAGCGCGATACGTCGCGCAGCGTTGTTACGTCGGTGGTTTGCTATGCACAAAGCGCCCATGCCATCACGTGCAGCGTTACTGCGCTTGTGGGATGAAGTGGCTACGAGCCGTGAAGACGCCAATCCGCGCCTGAAATTTGGCGACTACGAGGTTCGTCGTTATCAGGGCGCACTGTATTGGCTGCCGATTACAAATGGACCAGGGGATGAAATTGTTCCCTGGCCTGCACCTTTTGCTCCATTAACATTGCCATGCGGCTTGGGCGTTATTCAATGCGCGGCCGATGGGGTGGAAGTTCGCGCACCTCTCGATAACGAACCTGTGACTGTACGCTTCAAGGCTTCCGGGCAGTTTCATATCGTCGGGCGTGAACGTGGGCGAAGCCTGAAAAAAATCTGGCAAGAATCAGGGACCCCGCCCTGGCTGCGGGAAAGAACACCCCTGTTATATTATGGCGAGCAATTGATTGCCGCTCTGGGGGTTTTTGTCACCCAGGATGGGAAAGCAACGGAACAATCATGCTGGCATGTCGACTGGCAAAAGGAGAATCAGCAATGAAGAGAATGACCATTCTGGCGGGTATTTTAATGTGTACCCAGCCGGCACTGGCAAAAGGTGATGCGCAAGCTGGTGAGCAGAAAGCCATGATGTGTGTCGCATGCCATGGTGCGACGGGGAAAGTCTCGGTACCGATGTACCCGAATCTTGCAGGTCAAAACGAGGCTTATCTTGAGCACTCTTTGCAGGCCTATAAAAAGGGTGAGCGCAGCGGTGGGCAAGCTGAAGTGATGAAGGCGTACGTGAGCGGTTTGTCGGATGAAGATATGAGCAATCTGGCGGCGTACTACGCCTCAATGAAACCATAAAAAAACGGGCAGCTCAGAGCTGCCCGCGCATGCGGATACTTTGCGTATCAGGACTCGCTAACTACGACAGTACCAATTTCAGGATGGCTGAAGCTGGTAATTTTATCGAGGCGAACTTCGCGGGTGGCACCGGCATCATCGAGAATCAAATATTCGATGTTTTTACGAGATACCAGGTCACTGGCTTTCGCCTTGAAAACTTCTCCGCTCTTTAACTCCAGAGTCAACATTAAGTGATTCTGGCAGGCAAGCTCGAGATTGTCATAATCATCACAATTGATGGGTTGATAGGCATCATTCATTGACATAATCGCTCACCAGTAAGTTCGCGGCAGCATACGCCGCCTGTTCCCTAATAGATTCTGGTTGTGCTTCATCGGAAGCCACTTCGTTCAGCACCTTCAAGACGCAACCCAGTGCATCCGGAATGTAACCCAAATCTCCGCTGGCTATTTCCGCATAGCGCTGCCGTACTAATACACAATACTTTTCCACACGCCCTCCTTTCAGAGTCCCGACCTCAGACTTAATCGTGGGATGCCAGTTAAGCCTACGAAGATAAACTCTGTTTAGCAAGGTGACTATACCACAGGCATGAAACCGATATCAGCAGCCTGACTCTCTACTTGAGTGAATACATAACAGCGTTTTAGCGAGGTTTTCGCTACAATGAGCGCCTAATTAGTGTGGAGAAGTGTGATGGCGTTAAAAGCGACAATTTATAAAGCGATGGTGAATGTTGCCGATCTCGATCGCAATCAATTCCTGGATAGCAACCTGACGCTTGCGCGCCATCCTTCAGAAACTCAAGAACGAATGATGTTGCGCTTATTAGCGTGGATTAAATACGCTAACGAACGGCTGCAATTTTCGCGCGGATTAAGTGCTGAAGAAGAACCCGAAATCTGGCAGCGCAATGACCATATGGGCATCGATCTGTGGATTGAACTGGGTTTACCTGAAGAAAAACGCCTGAAAAAGGCCTGTAGCCAATCTGCTGAAGTTGCTTTGTTTACCTATAACAGCCGTGCGGCTGAAATCTGGTGGCAGCAGCATCAGAACAAGCTCAAGCAGTATCAGAATTTGTCTATCTGGTATCTGGATGATGAACAACTGGCTAAGCTAAGTGAGTTCGGTACGCGCTCTATGAACTTGCAGGCCACCATTCAGGATGGGGCAATTTGGTTGTCTGATGCTGAGAATAATCTCGAAATTCACTTTACGGCCTGGCAGCATCATTGATGATTGTTGTATCCCGGGCGGTAGCCATACCGGACAGTGAAGTCACTATTACGGCTATCCGTGCACAAGGTGCGGGTGGCCAGCACGTGAATAAAACCTCAACGGCTATCCATTTGCGTTTTGACATCCGAGCCTCCAGCCTGCCAGAGTATTATAAAGAACGTTTGTTGGCGGCCAGTCACCATCTTATTACGCCTGATGGCGTGGTGGTGATCAAGGCGCAGGAATACCGTAGCCAGGAAATGAATCGTGAAGCGGCAGTCGCAAGGCTCGTCTCATTGATTCAAGAATTAACCGTAGAACAGAAAAGCCGACGAGCTACCCGGCCTACACGTGCTTCGAAAGAACGTCGTTTAACATCAAAAGCTCAGAAATCAACGACCAAATCGCTGCGTGGAAAAGTCCGGCGTCCTGAATAACGCACGGCGAAGATATTGACCAGAAGAAGGAAGAGATGGTGAAAAAGATTCTATTGTCAGCGGTTGCCGTGTGCAGCCTGTTTGCACTTTTTGGCTGTAATAACCGGGCTGAAATGCATACATTGCAACCAACACAAGCAGCGGAACTGCAACCGATGCAGCAAAGCTACCGTGGTGTTATACCGTGTGCGGACTGCTCAGGAATTGAAACCTCGCTGTTTTTGGAAAAAGACGGTACCTGGGTCATGAACCAGCGTTATCAAGGGGCAAAAGAACCGGCAGTATTTGCATCCTACGGTAGCTGGACACGTACTGCGGATAAATTAGTTCTGACTGAACGTGATGGCGAAAAACTCTATTTCCGACCGAAAGGCGATGATCTGGAAATGCTGGATCGGGCAGGAAACTCGATTGAGTCTCAGCTTAACTACACGCTGAAACCGGTGAAAGAAGCTTTGCCTGCGACGCCAATGACGATGAAAGGCATGTATAAATACATGGCTGATGCGGCGATTTTCCAGGATTGCACCACAGGTAAAACCTTTGATGTTGCCAGCAACGCCGAACTTGAGCGTGGATACGCGGCTGCACGTGGCGAAGATTACCGACCTGTGTTGCTTGTGATTGATGCCCACTTTACTTTGCAGGCTTCGCCAGACAGTGGTGAATTGAGAAAAACGGTCGTTGCCGACCGAGTTGCTAAGTTTGAACCAAAGAAAACCTGCCACGATTGATAAAAAAATGCCCCGCTAATTGCTTAGCGGGGCATTTTTCTTAGTGCTGTAAGACTTAGCGTTTAATCTGCGCCAACAAGAAATCAATGATTTCGTTGGTTTTGATCATCTGCTTCTCACCTTCGCGGCGGTTTTTGTATTCAACTTCTTCGCTATCAAGGTTGCGATCGCCAATAACGACAGTGTGTGGAATACCAATCAGTTCCATATCAGCAAACATCACGCCTGGACGCTCTTTACGGTCATCCATCAATACGTCGATACCTTTTGCACGCAGAGTTGAATACAGCTCCTCAGCAAGCTCCTTCACGCGGAAGGATTTGTGCATGTTCATTGGCAGAATCGCTACCTGGAACGGTGCAATTGCATCTGGCCATACAATGCCGCGCTCGTCGTTGTTCTGCTCAATGGACGCCGCGACGACACGCGTCACGCCAATACCGTAGCAACCCATAGTCAACGTCTGGTTACGGCCATCTTCGCCCTGAACTGATGCTTTCATCGCTTCGGAATACTTAGTGCCGAGCTGGAAGATATGACCCACTTCGATACCGCGTTTAATCAGCAGCGTACCTTTGCCATCCGGGCTTGGGTCGCCTTCTACGACGTTACGGATATCAGCCACTTCTGGCAGCGCAACGTCACGTTCCCAGTTAATACCAACAAAGTGTTTGCCGTCGATGTTTGCGCCAGCAGCGAAATCGCTCATTGCCGCAACGGTACGGTCAACAACCACTGGGATTGGCAGATTGATTGGGCCCAGTGAACCAGGGCCTGCTTTAACAACCGCACGAATTTGTTCTTCGGTTGCGAAAGTCAATGGGCTGGCAACTTGTGGCAGTTTCTCTGCTTTAACTTCATTTAGCTCGTGATCGCCACGAACCAACAGCGCAACCAGCGGGTAAGCACTGCCTTCAGTTGCTTTAACCATCAGGGTTTTAACTGTTTTTTCAACGGGCAGGTTGAACTGCTCAACCAGCTCGGTGATGGTTTTGGCGTTTGGCGTATCAATCTGCGTCATTTCAACGCTCGGTGCCGCACGACCGCCTGCTGGAGCCACGGCTTCAGCAAATTCGATGTTGGCTGCGTAATCAGATTCGGTGGAGAAGATGACATCATCTTCACCACTTTGCGCCAGCACCTGGAATTCATGGGATGCACTACCACCGATAGAACCGGTGTCCGCTTCTACTGCACGGAAATCCAGACCCATACGGGTGAAGATTTTGCTGTAGGCCTGATACATTGCATCGTAAGTTTCCTGCAAGGATTCCTGAGTTGTATGGAAAGAGTAAGCATCTTTCATCAGGAATTCGCGGGAACGCATCACGCCGAAACGTGGGCGAACTTCATCACGGAATTTGGTTTGAATCTGGAAGAAGTTCAATGGTAGCTGTTTGTAAGAGCTCAGCTCGTTACGAATCAGGTCGGTGATGACTTCTTCATGAGTTGGGCCGAGTACAAATGGGCGCTCGCCACGATCAACAAAACGCAGCAGCTCTGGGCCATATTGTTCCCAACGGCCACTTTCTTGCCATAAGTCAGCGGGCTGAACCACAGGCATACACACCTCGATAGCACCAGCGTTGTTCATTTCTTCACGCACGATGTTTTCGACTTTTTTCAGCACGCGTAAACCGGTCGGCAACCAGGTATATAAACCGGAAGCGAGTTTGCGGATCATCCCGGCACGCAGCATCAGTTGGTGACTGATGACTTCGGCATCGGCTGGTGTCTCCTTCAGTGTGGAGAGCAGATATTGGCTAGTACGCATGTTGTTACGGTTCCATTTGAACGGCAGATAACCGGCTACCTGAGTAGCCTGATGCAAAATAAGTGTTTTAGTTTACCAGTGTGGCAGGGATGTCAAAAGAGAAGGGCGATAAATTAACGGCTCTCAATAGCAAACACTTCTGAACCCTGTTCGGTTACACGCCAGCGGACGTTAAATTCCAGCAATAAAACGGCGTAAGTTTTACCGATATCCTCACCCTTACGATAGGCCGGACGTGGATCTTGTGCCAGCACTTCACGGATGAAACGTTCAATGTACGGATAACGTTTCTCAAGCACAGAGAGTTGCGGCTGTAATTCAGGCGTGAAGTAAACTGGCATATCGGCTGCCGGGGCATTTTGAGCGTAACCTGCAACGGCTTCTGGTACCGCTTCTGCAAACGGTAAGTAAGGTTTGATATCAACAACCGGAGTGCCATCAACCAAATCCAGACTACCAAGCTGCAAAATGACCTGATCTTTCTGGCAGCGAATACCTTTTAGCTCCACCAATGACATGCCAATCGGGTTTGGGCGAAATGTCGATCGCGTAGCAAATACACCCATGCGAGCATTGCCACCTAAACGAGGCGGGCGAACTGTGGGCCGCCAGCCACCTTCCATCGTTTGATGAAAGACAAATAGCAGCCATAAATGACTAAAACCTTCGAGACCACGAACGGCATCCGCCACATTATAGGGTGGCAGTAAATGCAATTCGCCACCGCCATCCGTTACCAGGCCTGGTTGGCGGGGAACAGCAAATTTCTCTTTATACGGGGAGCTAATGATACCAATTTGCTCGAAGTTAAATGCTGTCATTTCGCCGAGACATTTAATGCAGAACCTACGCAGACAGCCTGACGGTAGCATCCTGGCGTGCCGCTGGTGACATCACAGCTATGCAATAACACGGCATTTGCTTTCATTTTTGATGCATTTACTTGCAAGCGTTTACGCGCCGTAGGGATATTCGGTGGAGAATCCTGATTGCTAACCTGGCATGAGTCACCGCTTACTTCACCGAGATCGCGGAATGGTTTACCCACTAATTCTTCTGCATTGGTATAGATTTTTACAGGCGCAGGACGAGCTGGTTTCGGTTTAGTCGGTTCGGGAGCCGGCGGTGTTGCGGTGCTTTGAACAGGTTCAACGGGAGATCTGCTTAGCATCGTACAGCCGCTCAGCATTACTGCTAATAAACAGATCGGTAAAGCACGCATAATTTTTCCTCAATGAATGATAAAACGCGATTATTGAATCAAGCTATCGCACAAATAACAAGACGGGCTTTCGCCCGTCTTAGATTATTTACGCAAAAATAGAAGTAGAGAAACTTACCAGCCTTTAACTGCGCCACCGTTAAAGACTTTGTTTGCTGCTTCGTAAACTTCGTCAGACTGGTAAGCCTGTACGAATTTCTTCACGTTTTCAGCATCTTTGTTATCTTCGCGGGAAACGATCAGGTTTACGTATGGGGAATCTTTGCCTTCAACAAAGATACCGTCTTTCGCTGGAGTCAGGCCAATCTGGCTTGCGTAGGTGGTATTGATGATTGCCAGTGCAATCTGCGCATCATCCAAAGAACGTGGCAGTTGTGGTGCTTCCAGTTCAACCAGCTTCAGGTTTTTAGGGTTCTCAGTAACATCCAGAACGGTCGGCAGCAGACCAACACCATCTTTCAGTTTGATCAGACCTTGTTGTTGCAGCAGCAGTAAAGAACGGCCAAGGTTAGTTGGGTCGTTTGGCAGAGCAACCTGCGCGCCTGTTTGCAGTTCATCCAGAGATTTGATTTTTTTGGAATAGCCAGCAATCGGGTAAACGAAGGTGTTACCTACAGCAACCAGTTTGTAGCCGCGGTCTTTGATCTGCTGATCCAGGTATGGTTTGTGCTGGAAGGCGTTAGCATCGATATCGCCTTTGCTCAGCGCTTCGTTAGGCAGGACGTAATCGTTAAAGGTAACAAGCTCAACATCCAGGCCGTATTTCTCTTTTGCGACTTTCTGCGCAACTTCGGCAACTTGTTGCTCAGCACCGACAATAACACCCACTTTGATATGGTTTGGATCTTTCTCGTCCTGGCCACAACCCACAAGTGCCAGAGAACCAATCAGAGCACCAACTGCCGCAAAGGTTTTAAATTTAAAAGACATATCCCTTCCTTACTATGTGTAAAAACGATGTTGTGTTGAATGTATTATTTGTGAGTAACAGCACGGACGATACGATCGCCAGAGACTTGAATTAAATACACTAATACCACCAATAACACTAATACCGTATTCATCACGGTGGCGTTATATCCGATATAACCATACTGATAGCCAATTTGACCCAGACCACCTGCACCAACGGCACCGCCCATAGCAGAATAGCCCACCAGGGTAATTAGCGTAATGGTCGCAGCGTTCACCAGACCTGGCAGTGCTTCTGGCAGAAGTACTTTGCGGATGATCTGCAACGGTGTTGCACCCATCGCACGTGAAGCTTCAATCAGGCCCGATGGGATTTCCAGCAAGGCATTTTCGACCATACGTGCAATAAAAGGTGCTGCACCGACGGTTAATGGCACGATCGCCGCTTGCAGGCCAATTGACGTTCCGACAATGGCACGGGTAAATGGAATCATCCATACCAGCAATATAATGAATGGAATAGAACGGAAGATATTCACCAGTGCAGAGAGGATGTTATAAACCTTCGCGTTCGCGCTGATTTGCCCAGGGCGGGTAATATAAAGCAATACGCCGACAGGTAGGCCGAGCACAAAGCCAAAGAAACCAGATACAAACGTCATCGCCAGCGTTTCATACACGCCTTTTAACAGTAACCACATCATTGGCTCAGACATAACCCAGTACCTCTACTTTTACATGTTGCTGCTGCAAATAGGTAATAGCAGCGTCCATATCCTGATGTTCTCCATGCAATTCGCACAACATGATGCCGAATTTCACGCCACCGGCGTAATCCATCTGCGCGCTGATAATATTGCTGTTTACATTGAAACGGCGGGCGGTTTCGGAGAGTAACGGCGCATCCACAGACTGACCGGTAAATTCCAGTCGCAGCAACGGAACGGTAGTCTCGCTCTTGTCTGCGTTCAAACGCTGTGCGTAATCTTCCGGAATATCCAGATGCAGAGTGGATTGAATAAATTGCTGGGCCAGAGGTGTCTTAGGATGAGAGAAGACTTCGCTCACGGTGTCTTGTTCTATTAGCTCACCATCGCTGATTACCGCGACGCAATCACAGATGCGTTTTACAACATCCATTTCGTGAGTAATTAAAAGAATAGTCAGACCAAGACGACGGTTGATGTCTTTCAACAGCTCGAGAATCGAACGCGTGGTTGCCGGGTCGAGTGCGCTGGTGGCTTCATCACATAAAAGTACTTTAGGATTGCTTGCCAATGCACGAGCAATGGCGACACGCTGCTTTTGTCCGCCAGACAGATTGGCAGGATAAGCATCATGCTTTTCGCTCAGGCCAACCAAATCGAGTAATTCGGACACGCGGCGTTTAATTTCTTCACGCGGAGTGTTGTCCAGTTCTAAAGGCAATGCGATGTTGCCGTAAACCGTACGGGACGAAAGCAAATTAAAGTGCTGGAAAATCATGCCAATCTGGCGGCGTGCTTTAGTAAGTTGGCCTTCAGAAAGTGTTGTCAGTTCCTGGCCATCGACCAGTACTGAGCCTTGCGTTGGGCGCTCAAGCAGGTTTACGCAACGGATCAGTGTGCTTTTCCCTGCACCTGATGCGCCGATCACGCCATAAATTTGCCCAGCAGGAACGTGCAAGCTGACGTTATTCAACGCCTGTATGCTGCGATTTCCTTGTTGGAACACTTTGGTGATATTCGAAAGTTTAATCATTAGGTTATTTATTATCGTATGAGTGTAAGCCGTGGCATTTTCTGCTGTCGAACACGGGCGATGACCGTTATCGATATGGATGTTAAGGCATCCAGACGTCTAAATCAATCTGCGAATGATTGTCTGTTCTCGTCAGGATAGAAAACCATGCGATACTACACCAAATCCCCAGTTTCAGGAGTTACCAAGTGGCACAGTCTGTTCCCGCTATTTTTCTCGATCGTGATGGCACCATTAATGTTGACCATGGCTATGTCCATGAAGTAGACCAGTTCGAGTTCATTGATGGTGTGATTGACGCCATGCGTGAGTTAAAAGCAATGGGCTATGCGTTAGTGCTCGTTACCAACCAATCAGGCATTGCCCGTGGCATGTTCACCGAAGCTGATTTTGAGAATCTGACAGAATGGATGGACTGGTCTTTAGCAGACCGTGGCGTAGACCTCGATGGTATCTATTATTGCCCGCATCATCCGGAGGCAATAGTAGAAGAGTTTCGCCAAAACTGTGATTGCCGTAAACCGCAACCGGGCATGCTTCTCTCAGCTCAAGAGTTTCTTCATATCGATATGGCTTCTTCTTATATGGTTGGAGACAAACTGGAAGACATGCAGGCAGCATCTGCGGCACAGGTAGGGACGAAAGTACTGGTTCGTAGCGGTAAGCCAGTCACTGAGCAAAGTGAAGCAGCGGCCGATTTTGTCATTAATAGCCTCGCAGACCTGCCAAAAGCGATAAAAGCGCGCCAAAAATAGCCGCAACGGCTAAAAAGTATGCGGTTGGTAATTATTTTGAAATTAGGGGTTGTCAGCTTCCAGAAAATCCCTATACTGCGCCTCCACTGACACGGCACAACGGCTTACAAACCGGCCCGTCAGCCAGATGAAAAGCGAAAATAAACGCTTGACTCTGAAAGAGGAAAGCGTAATATACGCCACCTCGAGTTAGCAAGCGAAAGCACGCAACTCACTGCTCTTTAACAATTTATCAGACAATCTGTGTGGGCACTCGCAGGATTGATATCTCAGATACCTTCGGGTATCA
>DASXXQ010000059.1:0-10204 GCA_036502985.1 Buttiauxella sp. | reverse complement strand
TCATTCTATGCCAACCATTATTACCCACGCAGCCGTCCCCATTTGTTTAGGATTAGGGCTTGGCAAAAAAATCATTCCTCCGCGCCTGTTACTGGGGGGGATTGTATTAGCGATGTTGCCGGATACCGATGTGCTGGCGTTCAAATTTGGCGTGGCGTACGGCAATGCTTTTGGGCATCGCGGTTTTACTCACTCGTTGCTGTTTGCCTTTGTGGTGCCGCTGCTGTGTTTATTTGGTTATCGCGGGTTCCGGGCAGGAATAGTACGCGTGTGGTTATTTCTGACGGTGTCTTTGCTTTCCCACAGTTTGCTGGATTCTGTAACGACTGGCGGCAAGGGCGTTGGCTGGCTTTGGCCGTGGTCAGATGAACGATTTTTCGCGCCCTGGCAGGTTATTCGCGTGGCACCTTTTGCGCTCTCGCGTTATCTCGAACCGCGTGGTCAGGCGGTGATTTTGTCTGAGGTGCAATGGGTCTGGCTGCCGGGGCTGTTGATGGCATTCTTGTTGTTTGTGATGCGCAAAAATCTGCGTTAATAAAACGTAATTCCCTTCAAAATGCAGGTTAAAACCTGCTCAACTTCAAATATTTGATAACAGTATGGCTACAACGCAGATTTTTGTTGCCGCGAAAAAAACGTTTCGTCAGTATAGGTAGAACGTTCTACTAGAACGTTCTACCTACCATAAAAACGCGTAAATACACAAAACGCGATGGCGGCGTCAACTGCGGGGGATTGTCTATGAGTTTGTTATCAAGCATTACAAAATCGTTATCTAAGTTGTCGATGATAGGGCGCGCATTAATGCTTCCTATCTCATTGTTACCGGCTGCGGGCCTGCTATTGGCTTTCGGCGATAAATTCCATTTGCCGCTAATGATGAATGCGGGCGGAGTCATTTTCGATAACCTGCCAATGCTGTTTGCAATTGGTTCGGCGGTGGGCCTGGCGGCGGAATCAGGAATTGCCGCGCTGTCCGCGGCGGTGTCTGTTTTTATTATTAACGTTACGATTGGCACGGTGATGCACATCACGCCGGAAATGGCGGCTTCTGGTGGGAAATATGCCATGGTTGTTGGCATCCCGACGTTGCAGATGGGGGTATTCGGTGGTCTGATTTCGGGCATTCTTGCTGCGTGGTGCTACAACAAATTCCACACCATGCAACTGCCTGAATTCCTCGGCTTCTTCTCCGGTAAGCGATTTGTTGCTATCGCAACGGCATTCTTATCGTTCTTGCTTGGTATGGCATTGCCATGGATTTGGTCATATATCCAGTCAGGGATTGATTCGCTGTCGGTAGTCGTCAATGGCGATAATCAGGCGCTTTCGACCTTTATCTTTGGCCTGGTTGAGCGTGCGTTGATCCCTCTGGGTCTGCACCATATCTGGTATCCGTCATTCTGGTATTCGTTTGGTGAATACACTACGAGTGCAGGCCAGGTGATCCACGGTGACCAGACAATCTGGTTCAAGATGCTCGAAGAAGGGGTAAAATCCTTTAGCAGCGACAGCTACCAGAACGCAGGGAAATTCATGCAGGGCGAATTCCCGTTGATGTTGTTTGCACTGCCAGCCGCGTGTCTGGCGATGTATCACGAAGCGAACACCAAAAATAAGAAAATTGCCTCAGGTATTTTGTTCTCCGCAGCGCTGACCTGTTTCCTGACGGGTATTACCGAACCGGTTGAATTTACCTTTATCTTTGTTGCGCCAATTCTTTATGTCTTCAACGCGATTATGGCTGGCTTGTCTTATATGTGTATGTATCTGCTGCATGCGCATATTGCTAAGTCGTTCTCTGCGGGGATGATCGACTACATTTCCTTCGGTATTTTGCCTTCGTTCAACGGTTACCAGACCAACTTCCTGTCGGCCGTGATTGTCGGTGTGCCTATGGGGCTTATTTATTACTTCACTTTCCGCTACGTGATTCGCCGCTTTGATGTGAAAACGCCAGGACGTGCCGATGTGACCGCTAACGCTAACGATAAAACCGACACTGAACTTGCCGGGGATATTATCGGCTTGTTGGGTGGGGCGGAGAATATTAACTCTGTGGGTTCATGCATTACGCGTCTGCGTCTGGAAGTCGAAAAAAGCGAGCATGTGGATAAAGATGGCCTCAATAGCCTTGGTGCGCGTGGTGTCGTATTCGTCGGCGACTCGGGTATTCAGGTGATTTTCGGTGCCAGGGCACAATTCATCGCACAAACAATGTCGACGATGATTGGTAAGTAGGTAACCGCGTCTCCATTGAAAAGCCTTGCCCAGAGATAGGCAAAGGACCCAGCCTCCTGTATGTTTCAGGGGGCTGAATTTTATGGATTATTGGTGACAGGAACAGGATGAAAAAGGTCAATATTATTGATGTGGCACAACTGGCTGGTGTTTCTGTCTCCACCGTTTCGTTGGTGCTGCGCCAAAAAGGAAAGATCTCTGAAGCGACCATCGACAAAGTTAACGCTGCAATCAAACAGCTTGGCTATGTTCATAATGTGGCAGCGGCCAATCTGCGTTCCAATACGTCAAATCTCATCGGCCTGATTATCCGGGATTTTAATGATTCCTTTTGCGTAAATGTCATGGCAAGCGTTGTTCATTATCTTGAAAAACAGGGATATATGGTTTTTCTTGGTCATCCACAGGATGACGTTCAACAGCTGCAGCAATGTTTAACATCCTTCACCCAGCAAGGGGTGGCAGGGGTGATTTATATGGATGCTAACCACCGTATAGCATCCATACCACCCCTGATTGCAGAATGCTCGCTACCTACCGTAATCATTGCCGAATCAACGGTAAGCTGCCATCGAGATGTGATTGGTCGGGATAATCGTCAGGCCGGAAACCAGGCGACGCGCTATTTGATTGACCGGGGGCATCGAAATATCGCCTATTTAGGGGGGACCGCGGCAAACCTGATGCGCGAGGAACGTTTGCTTGGGTATCGCACTGCACTGGCGCAATACGATTTGCCGTTCCGTGAAGAGTGGGCGCCGGTATGTGAAAATGATACGGAGACTGCCGCGCGGTTAACGCGTCAGTTGCTTGAGAAAAACAGCAAAATCACCGCCATGCTTTGCCATTCCCCATCAGCCATTATTGGCTGTCTTAATGGGATTCAGCAGGTTGGGCGAACGGTCGGTAAGGATGTGTTTTTAACTCAGCAGGTTTCGTTGATTGGTTTTGAAGACATGATGCACATTAATTTAACCTCGCCACGGTTTACTTATGTTTCGTCATCGAGCGAAGAAGCGGGCCGACAGGCAGCAACATTGATTGTGAATAAAATTAAAACGCCGACGTTGCCGCCGCAGAAGATCATTATTTCCGGGGAACTGGTTCAGCGGGAATCTGCATAACACTTCCCCCTCCACAACGAAGGGGGACAACTCATTAACGGTGGTACTCGCCTGCAGCTTCTGGCTGGTATTGCAACTCCAGCACTTCCAGATGCGTTTGGTTACCATTCGGTAACGTCCAGTTAATAACTGCACCGACACGCAAACCCAATAATGCCGCACCAACGGGTGCCATCACCGAAAGCTGATTGTCGCTGTCAGTCAGGTTTGCCGGATATACCAGTGTGCGAACATGCACCTCTTTCGAAGCCAAATCGCGGAATTTTACGCGGCTGTTCATTGTTACGACGTCTGCCGGAATATCAGCAGGCTTACGCATTTCAGCTCTGTCCAGTTCTGCGTTCAGCGCCATAGCTACAGGCTGGTTAGCAAATTGTGGTTGCTCCAGCAAACTGTCGATACGCTCGGCATCGAGTTCGTTGATGATAATGGCTGGTCTGGACATATTTCTCTCCATGTAAAAAAGCAGGCACTCATGTGTCTGATGGTGGACCTTACAAAAGAAAACCCTCACCGGTAAGAGTGAGGGTTTGGTCTGTAGTGATGATACTGAGCTTAACGCTTAGTTTAAAGCGACTTCAGTCACATTTTAATAACCACAGTTTACAGAATGATGCTGCCTACCAGAGCAAACAGGAAGGCGATAGTCCCGATCAGGGTTTCCATCACGGTCCAGGTTTTCAGCGTGGTCTTCTCGTCCATTTCGAGGAAACGGCCAACCAGCCAGAAGCCAGAGTCGTTTACGTGAGACAGTACGGTTGCACCGCCTGCAATCGCCACCACGATAAAGCACAGGTCAAACTGGCTCAGGCCAGGTGTTGCAGCAACCATTGGTGAAATCAGTGCGGCAGTGGTTGTCAGTGCGACGGTGGCAGAACCCTGCGCCACACGCAGTGCGGTAGAGATAACAAACGCAGCGACAATGACTGGCATACCGGTATCTGACAAGACACCTGCCAGCGCATCACCAATGCCACTCGCACGCAGTACACCACCGAACATGCCACCCGCACCGGTCACCAGGATGATGCCGCAGATTGGACCAAGCGCACCATCACACACTTTTTCCAGATGCTGACGGCTATGGCGACCGCTGAATACAGCAAGCGCGAAGAACACAGTGATCAGCAGTGCAACAGGGGTTTTACCCAGCATGCGCAAGAACTGAATGACGGTGTTATCTCCGCTTACCCAACCAAGCACGGTCGCGGTATTCAGACCCGTATCGAGGAAAATCAGCACCAGTGGCAGCAGCAGAATACTTAATACTGTGCCAAATGAAGGTGGCTGGTGTTTAGGGTCAGCTTCCACATTGCCAAGGAAAGAAGAAGGCAGTGGAATTTCGAATTTTTTACCCGCGTACAGGCCAAACAAATAGGCACCGAGATACCAGGTCGGAATCGCGATAACCAGGCCAACAATCACCAGCAGGCCGATGTTCGCGCCCAGCAATTCGCTGGCAGCAACCGGACCCGGATGTGGTGGCAGCAATGCGTGCATTACCGCAAATGCACCCGCAGCCGGCAGAGCATATTTCAGCGTAGAACCGCCGAATTGTTTTGCCACGCTGAAGATAATTGGCAGCATAACGACCAGACCCGCATCAAAGAAGATCGGGAAGCCGAACATCAACGATGCCACACCGAGTGCCAGTGGAGCGCGTTGCGAACCAAATTTACCTACCAGTGTGTCAGCAAGAACTTTGGCACCGCCGGATATTTCTAGCAACCGGCCAATCATTGCGCCAAGGCCAACCAGCAGAGCAACGCCTGCCAGGGTACTACCAAAACCGCCCAAAATAGTTGGGACAATTTTATCAAACGGAACACCTGTCACCAGGGCGACGACAATACTCACCAGTGTTAATGCTAAGAATGCATGCACTTTGAAGCGCATGATGAGAATGAGCAGGAGTACTACTGAACAGGCTGCGATCCCTAGCAGGGTTCCTGCACCGTAATGGGAGGCTATTTCGGTCATATATTTATCCTCTGCGCCGAATTTGTAGGTGAATTGCGCACTAAGCATAATTCACCGTATTTCTGATACCGGTAACATGATACTGGTAACATGGCGCTGTCGGGAATGGACCTACTCATGTTTATTAACAATTTGAGAGCAAGGTCAAACTATCGAAATAAACCCTTACTAACGTCAGTGAATCAATTGCCCAGAGTAAATAAACCTGTCAGGTGAAAAATTTGCATTACCCTTTATAAGCACGTTTCACCTATGCGCCTTGTGCGGTCATCATCACCTGAACAGGAGATATCATGAGCCATTACGACAAACTCACGTTAAAGGACGGCAGTTCTCTTTACTTTAAGGATTGGGGAGAAGGGCAACCGGTAGTATTCAGCCACGGCTGGCCATTAACGGCGGATGCGTTTGAAGATCAGATGTTTTTCCTTGGGCAAAAAGGATTCCGGGTTATTGCTCACGACAGGCGTGGGCACGGTCGCTCATCGCAAACCTGGGACGGGAACAATATGGACCAGTACGCGGATGACCTGGCGGAACTGACTGCGCATTTGAATCTGAAAGAGGCGATTCATGTTGGGCATTCAACCGGCGGTGGGGAAGTGGCACGCTACATTGGCCGCCATGGTACGGATCGCGTGGCGAAAGCGGTTTTGATAAGCGCTGTTCCGCCCATCATGCTGAAAACCGATTTCAACCCCAACGGTGTGCCCATTGATGTGTTTGATGGCATCCGTGAAGGCGTGCGAGCTAACCGCGCAGACTTTTTCAAAGAGCTGACCATGGCGTTTTACGGCTATAACCGTTCAGATGCGAAAATTTCTGAAGGCGTACGGGAAAGTTTTGTTGAGCAGGGCATGCAAGGCGGCATTAAGGGGCTGTATGACTGTATCAAAGCCTTTTCTGAAACAGATCAGCGTGAAGATTTGAAAAAAATGACCATTCCGACGCTGGTTATTCACGGTGACGACGACCAAATTGTGCCGTTTGAAACCTGCGGAAAAGTCACAGCGGCGACATTGCCTGATGCGGTTTTCAAGGTCTATGAAGGCGGTTCGCATGGTATTTGTACTACGGAGAAAGATCGGGTGAATGCTGATTTACTGGCGTTTATCACTTCGTGATTTTTGCAACACTACCTGGTTGAAAACCGCCCTTATTCCCTGACTCTCTTGCAAGTGCGTCAGGGTAAGGGCGGTTTGTTTGCCGCCATCGCGTTATGCCTTTTTCGCGACGGGAAGCATGATTTCTTTCAGTATTTCATAGCGCTGTTGCGGAGAAAGCCAAATCACACCCAGCAATTTATGTTTCTTATCTTCGCGTTCAAATTGAGTTTTTAATTGCAATAACAAACTTTTTGTTGTGTTCATAATGACCTCCGTATTTGATAAGCAAAGCCTATGCCCTCAAACCCGGAACTAATAGTGAACTGATTGTTTTTTGTCTTCCGTATTTATCATTTCAGCTAATCAAGCTGGCATCAATCTTCGCCACAATCTTACGTAGACCAGCAGGCTCATTTAACGTGACCATTGGGCGATGAAGTTCGCTAGGGAAAAGAATAGCCAGGTCACCCGGTAGCAGTTTTATCAATGTTTCGCAGCCCATGCCTTTGTAGAATCCAATGTCGTTTTGTTCGTCAAATTCACCGTCTGCTGGCTGCTGCTGTTCTACAGGCGCGGCACCGATAATTTCTACACCTTCCAGAACGATGTGTACGTCAATGTAGCGGGCGTGTAGCTCAGGGCGCTGCTCTTCCAGAGGCTTGGTTTTGCCATCAAACACTGAAAAATAAATAAGTTCGCCTTCAATCGGATATTTACCATTGGCAAGTTTCTGGGGTTGGTTGGCAATTATCGCCTGCAACGCATGGCGAATAACCTGCGGATACACCGGGTTTCGGGCCGCGTTGTCGAGTTTATCAATAATCATATTTCCTCCTTACACCGCAACCAGCATGCCGCCATCAACAAACAGCAGATGACCATTAACAAAGTTCGATGCTTTGGAAGACAGGAATACCGCTGCGCCAATCAATTCTTCAGGATCGCCCCAACGTGCGGCCGGAGTGCGCTTGCACAACCACTGTGTGAACGCTTCGTCATCGACCAGTGATTTGGTCATCTCCGTTTTGAAGTAGCCCGGTGCGATGCCGTTAACCTGAATGTTGTATCGGGCAAGCTCAACGCACATGCCACGGGTCAACATTTTCACCGCACCTTTGGCTGCGGCGTACGGCGTAATAGTGTCGCGCCCCAACTCGCTTTGCATGGAACAAATATTGATGATTTTCCCGGACTGGCGCTTCACCATGCGTCGTGCAACGGCTTGAGAAACTAAAAATACTGCAGTCTGGTTTACGGCGATAATATCGTTCCATTCATTAACGGGAAATTCAGTGAACGGGTGACGGCGCTGAATACCGGCATTATTAATTAATACGTCAACAGGCCCGATTTCTTGTTCAATATTCTCGATGGCTGTTTCAACCGCGTCAGGGTCGGTAACATTAAATGCCGATGTCCAGGCAGTATAGCCGCTGTCGCGTAATTTCATCGCCGCATGTTCGGCGCGCTCAGCGGTAATATCATTGATAATAATTTCTGCACCTTGCTCCGCAAGACCTTGTGCTAATAAAAAACCTATCCCCTGTGCTGAACCGGTAATTAATACGCGTTTATTATCGAGCGTAAATAAATTCGTCATAGTGAATTCCTGTTATTTCTACGTAGTATTTAATGCCTCCTATCAAAGCGGTTCGAGCCAGGTAAAACTGTGAAGTAGATCACTGCGAATCGTGTTACGACCGCATGATACCTGGAGTGTGAAGCGCCGCGGCTTTTCTTTTCTTGAGGAGGCGAGGCATAATCACTTTTCTGCGGGGTTATCAGGAAAGCCAGATGAAGTACCAGCGCATTACATTGCAGGACATTGCCGCCCTTGCCGGGGTGACAAAAATGACCGTCAGCCGTTATTTGCGCACGCCGGATAAAGTCGCCCCGGAAACTGCGGCCAAAATTGCCGAAGTGATGGCAGAAGTTAATTACGTGCCGGACCCTGAAAACAGGGCATTAGCCAGCAATATGCAGCCGCGCATCGGCGTCATTATTCCTTCTTTTAATAACCAGATTTTTGCCGATTTACTGGCGGGTATTGAATCCGTAACAAAGCAAATGGGCTACCAGACGCTGGTGGTTAACTATGATTACGACCGTGAACGTGAAGAAGAACAAATAGCGACGGTGCTCGGTTTTAATGTCGCAGGGCTAATCCTGACTGAAACCGTGCATACGTTACGGGCCGAAAAATATTTAACTGCCGCCGGAATACCCATCGCGGAAGTGATGGACTTAGTGTCTGGAAGCGCGCGTATTAACGTTGGCTTTGATAATTTCCGTGCCGGATTCGATATGACCAATATGCTGATTGCCAGCGGCAAGAAGCGAATAATCTATTTGGGTTCGATGGCCGATGTGCGCGATATCAAACGATACGAAGGCTACTGCAAAGCTATGGCTGACGCGGGTTTAACGGATGGACGGCTGTTGCCGAACAAAGTGTCTTCCGTCAGTGTTGGCACCGGAATGATGGCGATGGCACGCCAGATGTACCCGGATATGGACGGCATTTTGTGTACCAATGATGACCTTGCTGCCGGCGTATTGCAGGAGTGTCTGGCTGCCAATATTCGTGTCCCGCAACAGATAGGTATTGCCGGTTTCCATGGCTTAGAAATTGGCCAGGTTACGGTGCCAAAACTTGCCAGTGTGGTTACGCCACGTTTTGAAATGGGCAAAGTTGCCACGGAAATTTTACTCAAGAAAATCAATAAACAGCCCACCATCGAACAGGTTGACTTGCACTATCATCTGTCTCTGGGCGGCACGCTTTAGCCTGCAAAGTGCTGAAGCTGTCACGCTAACGGTAACACGGTTTTCTAACATGAATTCACGTGACCTGCGTCGCAAAACCCTGCGCTTAAAACGGTTTTGATGTTAAGCAGACATTTTGACTTAACTGACTAAACCGGGGGACCGATGTCACAACCTACCCAACACGTATTATTGATTGCTCCAGTGATGGATGCGCTCCAACAACAACTGGATGCGCATTACACGGTACATCGTCTCTACCAGCAGCCTGATGCTGCCACCTGGCTTGTCGACAACGGTGCGCACATTGGTGCGGTGGTGACGCGAGGCGATGTGGGCGTGACCACCGCCGTGCTCGAAAACCTGCCTCATGTCGGTGTGATTGCTATTTTTGGTGTCGGTACTGACGCGGTAGATTTGGATTATGCCCGCAGGCGTGATATCGCCGTGACCATCACTGCCGGAGCGCTTACCGATGATGTCGCCGATCTGGCTTTTGGATTGTTACTGAGCAGTGCCCGCCAACTCTGTCAGGGTGACCGGTTCGTGCGTGAAGGGCGCTGGTTACAAGAAAGCCCGGCATTAGCCACACAGGTGAGCCGCAAACGCATCGGTATTTTCGGCATGGGCAATATCGGCCGCGCTATTGCTCGTCGCGCCAGTGGGTTTGATATGGATATTTATTACACTGACCGCAAGGTCGATAACACGCTGCCGTATCACTGGTGCGATGATGTATTGAGTCTTGCTAAACATAGCGACTTTTTTATTGTCGCCGTTTCAGGGGGGAAGGAAAGCCTGGGAATAGTAAACCGCCAGGTATTCCAGGCGTTACCCAACCATGCACTGATTATTAATATTGCCCGCGGCAGTATTATCAATGAACACGATTTGATTACTGCGCTGCAAAATGGCGATATTGCAGGCGCCGGGCTTGATGTTTTTGTTAATGAGCCAAACGTCCCCGCCGAATTGATTGAAATGGAT
>DASXXQ010000058.1:0-2354 GCA_036502985.1 Buttiauxella sp. | reverse complement strand
GCGGTTCACTCCAGCCCAGGCCGTCATGACATCACGCTCGCTCATCGCCAGCGACTGCCTCGCCTGAATATTGCTGCGCTGCGCATCCAGCACATCGATAAAATTGCTAAGTCCACCATCGTAGCGCGCCTGAATCAAAATCAGAGCCTGTCCGGCGCTGTTCGCGCGGATCTGTTGCTCACTGAGTTTTTGCTGGGCCGCTGCGTAACGACTTAAAGCATCATCAATTTCCTGCCACGCCTTTAGTACGGTTTTGTGGTAATCAACTGCCGCCTGCTGCTGATCGGTTTCCCGCAATACCACCGTAGCTTTACGACGACCACGGTCAAATAGCGGCAGATTCAGGCTTGGCCCAACTGACCAGCTGCGGCTTCCCCACTCGGTAAAGTTATCCGCGCTGTAAGTATCCATCCCAATTCGGGCACCCAGCGTGATGCTCGGATAAAGCTCAGCTTCGGCGACGCCGATACGCGCCGTTGCCGAGTGCAGCTTCGCTTCTGCCGCCCGGATGTCTGGCCGGTTGAGCGCCACTTCAGACGGAATGCCCATTTGTAGCGGCGGCAATTTGTCAGATTTAAGGGTGTCAGCGTGATATTGCAGCTGTTGTTGCAACGCGCCAGGACGTTCGTCTAACAGCAAAAGAAGCTGGTTCATCGCTACACCTTCCTGCGCCTGCAGGTCGATCAGGTTCGCCCGGGTAGCCGCCAGTTCGCTACGTTGCCTTTCCTGACTGGTTTCATCCAGTTCTCCGCCTACTGTTCGCGCCTGAATCAGAGACAGGCGCTCATCCAGTGCTTTTTCATCCTGTTTTGCGAGCACGATTTGCTGCTGAATACCGCGCAGATTGTAGTAGTTATTCACCACATCACCGACAATACTCAACCTCGCCATCTCCAGCATCGCCTGCTGGGATTCAACATCCGCATCGGACGCTTCTATTGCGCGACGCACGTGCCCCCACAGGTCGATCTCCCACGAAAAATCCAGCCCGCCCTGATACCAGTTCGACGGCGCAGCCATCAGTTGGATGAGCTCATCCGGATTCGGCAAAGCTTCTTTCAGAGCGCGCGTCGAAGGACTGTTCTCGCTTTGCTGGATGCGGGTGACGCTGCCGGTGGCGTTCACCGTTGGCGTTTGCTGCGAAGCGGTTATCTGCTGCTGGGCACGGGCGCTGGCAAAACGCAGCGTCGCAGTGCGAATATCCGGGCTCGCAGTCAGCGCTTTTTCTACCAGGGCGTTGAGCAGCGGATCGTTGTAACGCTTCCACCACTGGTTATCGGAGACAACATTGCCCTTCGGTAACGCGTGCAGTGCGGCATCTCCGCTGCGCCAGGTTGTCCAGTCGGCCGGCGCATCTGCCTTCGGTTTTTCGAAATCCGGACCGACGGTGCAACCACTGATGAGGGCTAGTGCAGTCATTGCCGCCAGCGCGGATAACGCATGACGGTTAAAAAGGGAAAAACGGTTATTCATCTTAATTCCTGCATCAGTACAGTCGGTTACGGAACAACCACGCGGCCAGCGGCATCGTGATGACAGCCATGGCAATCATGGGAATAAAATCGAAAGCAACGTCGCTCAATCCTGCGCCCTCCAGATACACCCGGCGCACCAGGTCGATAGCAAATCGCAACGGGTTTGCGTATGTCAGGGTATCCAGTACCGCTGGCATGGTTTGTACAGGCGTCAGCAATCCGGAAAGCAACATCAGCGGCATAATGAGTAAGAAGGTGTAGAGCATGGCCTGCTGCATGTTGATGGAAACGGCTGAAATCGACAGTCCGAGGCCGACGGCGGCAATATTGAAACTGAGCAGCCCGAAATACAGCAGAAACAGCGACCCGTTCATTGGGATCTGGAACCAAAATAAGATAACCAACAGGATGATGGTCGATTGCACCAGCCCAACCAGCACCGGCGGAATGGCTTTGCCAATCAGCAGCTGCATGGGTGTAAATGGGGTGACCAGCAGTTGGTCAAAGGTCCCCTGCTCCCGCTCTCTGGCAACCGAAAGTGCTGACAACAATAGCGTTTGCATCATACTGATTGCCGCGATCAACGTGGGCATCAATCCCCATCGGGACTCAAGATTCGGGTTATACCAGGCGCGAACCTCAACATTTATCGGTGAAAGATTGCCTGCCCGGCGCTGGTTAAAGTCGTTGACCACCGCGCTGATGTATCCCGCGGCCGCCCCTGCGGTAGAGGAATTGCGGCCATCGAGGATCACCTGCAACGGTGACGTTTGCCCCTGGTTAAGCTTACTTTCAAAATCAGGCGGGAATGTCAGCACCATCAGCGCCTTACCATCCATCACCACCGGCTGAATTTGCGACGCCGACGTTAGCGTGGCG
>DASXXQ010000057.1:0-15005 GCA_036502985.1 Buttiauxella sp. | reverse complement strand
CGTATGAAGCGTGTGTTTGTTGGCTGCGTTGCACTACTGCTGATTGCAGAAATTGTGTTGTGGGGTTCTGGCCCGCATTTCTGGGAATTAGTATTGGGCGTTCAGCTATTCTTCCTCGCCTTTAATCTGATGGAAGCTATTTTGCCGTCGCTTATCAGCAAAGAGTCTCCGGCGGGTTACAAAGGTACGGCGATGGGGATTTATTCCACCAGCCAGTTTTTAGGCGTGGCCATTGGCGGTTCATTAGGCGGCTGGATTGACGGCTTATTTGATTCGCAGACTGTTTTCCTGGCTGGCGCTTTACTGGCCATGGTGTGGCTTCTGGTCAGCAGTACCATGACAGAGCCACCTTACGTGGCAAGCTTGCGTATTGAATTACCAGACGATGTGGCTGACGACGAAACACTAAAGCAGCGTTTACTTGCTCAGCATGGCGTGAGCGACGTCAATATTATTGCGCAGGAACGCAGTGCTTACGTGAAGATAGACAGTAAGCTGACAAATCGATTTGAAATTGAGCAGTTGGTGAAAGGGGCGTAAACGCCCCTTAAAACTTAATCGCGGAAGTTTTTAAACTGGAACGGCTGCCCCAAATCCCCACTACGAACCAGCGCCATTGCGGCCTGTAAATCGTCACGGGATTTGCCAGTTACGCGCAACTCTTCGCCCTGAATCTGCACCTGAACTTTGGTCTTGCTGTCTTTAATCAGCTTCACAATTTTCTTGGCGATAGTCGATTCAATACCCTGCTTGAGTTTCGCTTCCACGCTCCAGGTTTTGCCGCTGTGCACAAATTCCTCTGGCACATCAATTGAAGCCCCTTCGATGCCACGCTTGAGCAGTTTGGCACGAAGAATATCCAACAGCTGGTTGACCTGGAAGTCAGATTCACTGGCAACTTTGATCGACTGATTTTTCTCATTCAGCTCAAATGTTGCCGGTACATTACGGAAGTCAAAACGAGTAGCAACCTCACGTTCCGCGTTTTCAATCGCGTTACGCACTTCCTGAATATCAATTTCAGACACAATGTCAAAAGATGGCATGCTTTCTTCTCCCTCTCTTTTTGTTGCGTTGCATAATACCTGCTGGGCCACGCAAAACAACCCGTTAAAGCAGTAGAGAGCCCTGTATAATATAGATTAAGCAAAACATCTGCGGCTTTGCGCGGATGGGGAGGCAAAATGAAAATCACCGTGCTGGGTTGCGGTGCACTCGGCCAACTTTGGCTGGCATCACTTTATAAGCAAGGACATGAGGTTCAGGGGTGGTTGCGAGTGCCGCAGCCGTTTTGCCATGTCAACGTGGTCGATACCGATGGTAGCGTGTTCAATCAAACGATTACCGCTAACGACCCTGATTTTCTCGCCAGCAGCGATTTATTACTGGTTACATTGAAAGCCTGGCAGGTTTCTGGCTCGGTGAAAATGCTGGCAGCAAGCCTTACGACCCACTGCCCAATTCTGCTGCTGCATAATGGAATGGGCACGCTTGAAGAGCTGCTCTCGTTGCACCAACCGCTGTTATCAGGTGTCACGACGCATGCTGCGCGGCGCGATGGTAATCTAATAATTCATGTCGCGAATGGCACCACACATATTGGGCCAGGTAACGCGGCAGGTTACGAGTTTAGTTTCCTCGCCGATATATTGCATCACGCGCTGCCTGAAATGGCCTGGCACAACAACATTATGGCGGCGAGCTGGAAAAAGCTGGCGGTAAACTGTGTGATAAATCCGCTCACCGCAATCTACAATTGCCCGAACGGTGAGTTACGCCATCATCATAATGAAGTCAGCGAAATCTGCCACGAAGTTGCCCAAGTTATGGAGCGCGAAGGTCATCATACCTCGGCTGAAATGCTACTCCTTTATGTCGGCGATGTTATCGAAAGCACCGCCGCAAACATATCTTCGATGCTACAAGACGTGCGGGTTCAACGTCATACCGAGATTGATTACATTACTGGGTATTTACTACAACGCGCACGTGCCCACGGGCTATCTTTGCCAGTAAACAGCCGTTTGTACGAACAGATAAAACGTAAGGAGAATGAATATGAGCGCTCGAGCACTGGTTTGCCTGGCTCCTGGAACTGAAGAAACAGAAGCCGTAACCACCATTGATCTTCTGGTACGTGGCGGAATTAGCGTCACTACGGCCAGTGTAGCGAGTGACGGGAGCTTAGCAATTACCTGTTCACGTGGGGTAAAACTACTCGCAGACGCGCCGCTGGTTGAAGTGGCAGACAACGAATTCGACATCATCGTTTTACCGGGTGGCTTAAAAGGCGCTGAGTGTTTTCGTGATAGCCCGCTGTTAGTTGAAACTGTGCGCCAGTTCCATTTATCGGGGCGAATAGTTGCGGCTATTTGTGCCGCTGCGGGTACGGTACTCGTTCCACATGAACTCTTCCCTGTCGCCAATATGACGGGTTTTCCTGGCCTGAAAGAAACGATTCCTGAAGAACAGTGGCAAGATAAGCGCGTGGTCTGGGACCCTCGATTTAACCTGCTGACCAGCCAGGGACCAGGTACAAGTATCGACTTCAGTTTGAAAATTATCGACCTGCTGGTTGGCCGCGAAAAAGCCTATGAAGTTGCCTCGCAGTTGGTGATCGCTCCGGGGATTTACAATTATTACGAGTAACGTTTAAGTGATTTTATCGTCGCCACGCCCGTGGCGGCGCTCACACTTCCGCTATTAACTTTCTCTCCCATTGACAACCACCCCGACATAAAACCATTAATTTCAATAAGTTACAAACAAAGCCCACCAAAGCCACCACCTTGACAGAAAAAGTATTCCGTGGAAAACTCATTTTCAACTGGACTACACCAGTTAACTGTACCCACAAAATAATACCTCCCGGTAATGCACCTCACGGGAGGAATAAAAACCTCATTCGCAGGAGTAATCCGTGATTACTTTTATTGAGAGCAAGATAATCCCTGTCCTTATCCGGATTGGCGAAAACAAAATTTTGGTGGCGGTGCGTAACGGGATAGCCCTGACCCTACCCTTCACCATCACCGGCAGCCTTTTCTTAATCATCGCTAATTTACCCATTCCTGGCTGGAGTGAATGGCTAGGCCCGTGGGCTGATAAAATCAGCGCCCCCGTTGCCGTCACCTTTGGGGCAATAGGCTTAATTTCCGCGGTGGGTATCAGCTATAACCTGGCCAAAGAGTACAAGCTGAATGCGATAACCTGTAGTGCCGTCACCCTGGTGGTGTTCCTGCTGGCGCAGCTTAACGATAAATATCAGCTGAACGTCGATAATCTCGGTGCCGCAGGTCTGTTCTCCGCCATCATTCTAGCTGTACTGACAGTGCATATCATCCGCTGGTTCATCGGCCATGAAATCGTGATTAAGCTACCAGACGGCGTTCCACCCGCAGTGGCGCAGTCTTTTGCCAGCCTCATTCCCGCCGCAGTGGCGATTACGCTGGTGTGGTTTGTCAGAGTGATGCTCGGCTTTGATATCAACGAATTCTTTACCCTGGTTCTCAGCCCGCTGGTCAGTGGCCTGGGCTCACTGCCGGGTATGCTGGTACTCATTTTCCTGATTTCGCTGCTATGGTGCTGCGGCATTCACGGCGATAACGTGCTCTCCGGCATCACCAGTCCAATTTTCCTGAAATACATTGCCGAAAACACCCAGGCTTATTTAAACCACCAACCCATTCCGCATATTACCGCTGATGGCTTTTACATTGTCTTTATGTGTATCGGCGGTACTGGCGCAACTCTCGGTCTGGTGCTGGCGATGCTGCGTTCACGCAGCAAATTGTATAAATCGGTCGGCAAGCTGTCGCTCCCGTCAGGGATATTTTGTATCAATGAGCCAGTGATTTTTGGCTGCCCGATTGTCTTCAACCCGCTGCTGATGATCCCGTTCACTCTCACCCCGATGCTGCTATGCATTTCCACCTACAGTCTGATGTACTTCGACATTATCGGCCGCCCGGTGCTGCAAATTCCATGGACCATGCCACCGATTCTCGCCGCCTGGTTTGTGACGGGCGGCAATATCCCAGCGGTAATTTGGTCCGTCTGTACCGTTGCCATTTCTGTAGGCATCTACTTCCCGTTCTTCAAACTTCTCGAGCGCCAACAACTGATAAAAGAGCGCCATGAAGAACAGAACGCAAGTGACTCCGTATTGAAGACTGATTCTGCATTGTAAAAAGAGGATATCTGATGAAAAAGCTCAAAATTGTCACCATCGGCGGTGGCTCAAGCTATACCCCAGAGCTGATTGACGGTTTTATTAAGCGTTACGATGAACTCCCGGTCACCGACTATTACCTGCTGGATATTGAAGAAGGCAAAGAGAAATTAGAAATCGTCGGCAAACTGGCGCAGCGGATGGTGAAAGAAGCTGGCATCCCGATGAACATACACCTGACCCTTGATCGCGCCGACGCGCTGAAGGATGCCGATTTTGTCACGACTCAACTGCGCGTTGGTTTCCTGGATGCCCGTATTAACGATGAAAAAATCCCACTGAAATACGGCGTGCTCGGCCAGGAAACCACCGGACCAGGCGGCTTTATGAAAGCTCAGCGTACCATCCCTGTGCTGATGGATATCTGCCGGGATATGGAAAAATATTGCCCGAATGCCTGGCTGATTAACTTTACCAACCCGGCAGGAATCGTTACCGAAGCCATCACTCGGCATTCGAATATCAAAAGCATTGGTATTTGCAGCGGCGCCAACAGCATGCTGATGGATATCGCTAAAGCTTACGAAGTAGAGAAAAAAGACGTTTATGCACGCATAATTGGGCTTAATCACCTGATCTTCGCCGATAAAATCTTTATTAAGGGTGAAGATTACACCGATGATTTCATGGCAAAACTGGCTCAGGGCAGCGCCAGTAACTCGCTGAAAAACATTCCGGATATCGGCTTTTCCTCGCGCTTTGCTAAAGCGCTGCACATGTATCCGATTTCCTATCTGAAGTATTTCTTCCTGACCCGCGAAATGGTCGAAGCCGCGCAGAAAGATGCCAGTACCAAAGGCACGCGTGGCGAGCAAACCCGTGAGATTGAACACCGTCTGTTTGAGCTCTATCAGGACGAGCATCTTTCCCATAAACCGAAAGAACTGGAAAAACGCGGCGGCGCCTGGTATTCCGATACCGCCTGCTCGATCATTAGCTCGATTTACAATGACAAAAAAGAGATCCACGTTGTGAACACCGTGAACAACGGCACAACGCCGGATCTACCCGATCACGTGACACTGGAAGCCAACGCGGTTATCGATCGTAATGGCGCTCATCCTTTGGCTTACGGGCGTTTACCGGTCAAAATTCGCGGACTGATCCAAAGCGTGAAGGCTTATGAAGAGTTAACGGTAGAAGCGGCAATAACCGGTGATTACAACACCGCTTTGATGGCACTGACGATTAACCCACTGGTCCCTTCGGCGACGCTGGCTGAGAAGATTCTCGATGAATATCTGGAAGTGAATCAGCGCTATTTGCCTCAATACCAGCATAAAAGCTAAGGAGCAGCCATGAAAACTCACATTTTCCCGGATTACCCGCAACTGTGTCAGGCGGTCGCGCAAAACGTCATTAACTGTGTAAATGCGAAACCCAACGCGCTTATCTGTATCGCGGGCGGTGATACGCCGCTAGGAGTATTTGCAGCATTGGTCGACGCGCAAAAACAAGGCCATGTGGACTTTTCACACGCCCAGTTTCTCGGCCTCGATGAATGGTTAGGGCTCGGTAAAGCGGATAAAGGAAGTTGTCGTGAAATGGTCTGGCACCATTTCTTCGATAAGCTGAACCTGCGTGACAAGCAAATCTGCTTTTTCGACGGGTTAACTACGCGCCCACAGGAAGAATGCCAGCGGGTCGATCGTTATATTGATCAGCATGGGCCAATAGATTGCATCGTGCTCGGTATCGGTATGAACGGGCATATCGGTTTTAACGAACCGGGGGTCTCGCTGGACAACACTTGTCACGTCGTTGATCTCGATGCGGTCACTCAGGCAGTGTCGGTGAAGTATTTCGACACGCAGCGCAACGTGCAGCAGGGAATCTCGCTAGGACTGAAAACCATTCTGGCTGCGAAAAACATAGTGCTGATGGCGAGTGGGGAGAAGAAAGCGGAGATTGTCGCGCAAACGGTGAATCACCCGGCGAGTCGCGATATTCCGTCAACGCTGGTGAAAACGGTCACGCAGGCAAGTTTGTACGTCGATAAAGCGGCTGCTAGCGCACTGGAGTGAAAACCAGGCAGGCACGTTAGTGCCTGCTAGCGTTCAATACGCAGATTTTTGACCCGGAAAATGTCGGCCCGGTTGTAGCTGATGGAATAGTTAAACGCTGTTTTATCCGCCAGGCGGGTCACTTCGGTAATTTTCAACATCGGCTGCCCGCAGGCTACATTAAGCAACGGCGCAAGCTCTTCATCAAATAGCGCGGCTTCAATAATCGAGTCGGCATCTTTAATCTTCTTACCGGTGTACTCTTCGATATAGCCGTACAAAGAGCCTTCTCTGAGGATTGTTTCCGGGATCGTCGCAATCACGCTTTGCGGAATATTAGAGTCTTCCACCAGCACCGGATTGCCATCAAGCAATCGAATACGGCGGATAAACCAGACGTTTTCCCCCGCTGAAATTTCCAGATGTTGCGCCAAAGTGGCATCAGCTTGTATGACATTGAACGATAAAAGCTTGCTGCTGACCTTCACTCGCCCCTGAAACTCGCGGGAAAATCCGAGAATGCTATCGCTGGTCTCATTGTTCAAAAGGTACACGTTGGTGCCGCTGTTTTTCAGCACGAACATCCCTTTGCCATGAATGCGCTCGATAAACCCTTCCTGCACCAGGCTATCTACCGCTTTCTGCACCGTCACACGAGTTACGCCATACAGGCTTGCCAGCTCGCGCTCGGAGGGAATGCTTTCACCCTTTTTGTAGATTTGATTGAGGATACCGCTCTTAATGCGTTCCTTAATCTCAATGTACTTGTGCACTTTTTGCATCGTTATCTCGCAGAGATTTTGTGCGACCGGGTGGCGCAGGAGAACAAGCAAACCGAGCGGCCAGATGCCTTCATCCCAACCCTCTCCCCAACGGAGAGGGACAAACACGTAAAACCCTCTCATAAATGAGAAGGTTTTAATGTTTAGTCGGGACGATAAACCTTCACGTTCGCGAAGCCTTGCTCGCGCAGATAGAGCGCTTGCAAACGGCTCATCACACCGCGTTCACACCACAGCAAATAGTTTTTGCTCTGATCCAAATCGCCAAAGGTGGTGCTCAGTTTATAGAACGGTATTGATGCCACTTCCACGCCTTCTGGTTTGAATGGCTTATCGTCCTGCTCATCGATAGAACGGATATCCAGCAGCACGTCATTTGCGCCGAATGCATCAACGGTTTCAACTTCCGCCACCACTTCTTTGCTCTGATTGGCGATTTCGCGGATGTCGATGTTGGTCGCTTCTTCAATCACGCGATCCAGAATAGAGAAGTCAAAGTTGGCTTCTTCTGCTTCAATCTTCGCCTTCACTGCTTTGACGGTTGGGCTTTTCGAGATTACACCGCAATATTCCGGCATGGTACGAGCGAAATCGGCAGTCCCAATTTCACGCGCCAGGTCGATGATGTGCTCTTTATCGTGAGAAATCAGCGGGCGCAGAATCAACGTATCAGATACGTTATCGATTAAACGCAGGTTGGTCAGCGTCTGGCTGGAAACCTGGCCCAGCGCTTCACCGGTCACCAGTGCTTGCACGCCGTAGCGTTCCGCAACGCGTGAAGCGGCGCGCACGAACATACGCTTGAGCACCACGCCCATTTGGCCGTCTTCAACTTTCTCGAGGATCTCACCAACCACAGGCTCAAAGTTTATCGCTACGAAACGCACGCGGTGGGAGCTACCAAAACGGTTCCACAGATAGTGCGCGACTTGTTTAACACCGATTTCGTGCGCCGCACCACCGAGGTTAAAGAAGCAATAATGCACGCGGCAACCACGACGCATAAGCATGTAGCTGGAAACGCCCGAATCGAAGCCGCCAGAAATCAGCGACAGCACATCTTCTTGCGTACCAATCGGGAAGCCGCCAATACCTTCGTAACGACCTTTCACCAGCAGCAAACGATCGTTTTCGATTTCCAGATTGACAGTCACATCCGGCTTGGTCAGTTTTACGCGTGCTGATTCAATGTGCTGATTCAAGCCGCCACCGACATAGCGTTCAACTTCAATCGAGCTAAACTCATGCTTACCACGACGTTTAACACGCACGCAGAAGGTTTTGCCTTCCAGTTGTTCGCGATAAAGCTCCAGCGCCTGTTCGAAGATATTGTGCAAATCGGTATACGGCACATCTTCAACTTCCAGAATATGGTGGATACCAGGAATGCGGGTCAACGCTTCACGAATGGCGATACGTTGATTTTCATCTTTGGCGCGAACTTCAATGTTGTCCCAGTGGCGAACAACCGCCAGATCTTCATCGTAGTGTTTTAAAACGTTGCGAATGTTCCCGGTGAGCATCTTAATAAAGCGTATGCGCACAGATTGGCTCTTGATTGTGATTTCCGGGAACAATTTAATGATAAACTTCATGGCGGCTATGATTCGTTGATGAGCCAGGCATGATGAATCATGCGGGCTGAAGGACTTAAAGAATTGCAGCGGCGATAGCGCCGTTACATCCGAGGCGCAAAAGTATATCACTAACAGCTTGCCATAGCGTTACACAAATGACTCCGCTACCATGGCAGAGTCGCAAAAATTATTAGAGTCAGACATTCACTATGCCGAAAAAAACCGAAGTCCCGGCCAGCTTTGAAACTGCGCTTGTGGAGCTTGAGCAGATTGTTACTCGTCTTGAAAGCGGAGATTTAGCCCTCGAAGAGGCGTTAAATGAATTTGAACGTGGTGTGCAGCTTGCGCGTCAAGGCCAGGTGAAACTGCAACAAGCGGAACAACGCGTGCAAATCCTGCTAAACGAAAGCGAAGATGCCCCCCTCAAGCCTTTTACCCCGGATAACGAGTAAATGGATTTTAACCATCAGTTGCAGGCCCATGCCGAACGGGCCAACGATGCGCTGCTGCGTTTTTTAGCGCCGCTGCCGTTTCAGAACACTCCTCTGGTTGAGGCCATGCACTATGGCGCACTATTTGGTGGCAAGAGACTCCGCCCATTCCTGGTCTACGCGACCGGTGAAATGTTCGGTATAGCGCAAGAAACACTGGATGCGCCTGCCGCGGCAGTAGAATGCATCCATGCATATTCCTTGATCCATGATGATTTACCGGCCATGGACGACGACGACCTTCGCCGCGGGCAGCCGACATGTCATATCAAATTCGGTGAAGCCAGCGCCATTTTGGCCGGAGACGCCCTACAAACGTTGGCGTTTTCTATACTCAGTGATGCTCCTATGGCTGACGTTGCCATTGCTGACCGACTATTAATGGTGAAAGAGCTGGCGACAGCCAGTGGCGTTGCAGGAATGTGTGGCGGCCAGGCGCTGGATCTGGAAGCGGAAGGCAAGCATGTTGATCTGCAAAGCCTTGAGCGCATTCATCGCCATAAAACAGGGGCGTTAATTCGTTGTGCTGTCCGCTTGGGCGCGTTGAGCGCAGGTGATGCAGGCCGTAATGCCCTGCCATTGCTCGACCGCTATGCGGAAAGTATCGGGCTGGCCTTCCAGGTTCAGGACGATATTCTCGACGTTATTGGCGATACCGCTACACTGGGTAAACGCCAGGGCGCCGATCAGCAACTGGGTAAAAGCACCTACCCTGCACTGTTGGGGTTAGAAAATGCCAAAACCAAAGCGTGGGATCTCTATCAGGATTCTCTCCGGGCGCTGGAAGGCTTGGCTAGCCAGTCGCTAGATACAACCGCACTGGAAGCGTTAGCGAGCTATATAATCCAACGTGATAAATAATTATTAACTTACTCTTTGGCATTCAGGCTGAAGCTTGAAGGATGAAGGGTAAACACCACGATGAGTTTCTAATGAGTTTTGATATTGCCAAATACCCGACCCTCGCACTGGTGGAATCAGCCCCTGAGCTACGCCTGTTGCCAAAAGAGAGCTTACCGAAACTTTGTGACGAGTTACGTCGCTACCTGCTTGATAGCGTAAGCCGTTCCAGCGGGCACTTTGCCTCTGGCCTTGGCACGGTAGAACTGACCGTGGCGCTTCACTATGTGTATAACACCCCGTTCGACCAGTTAATCTGGGATGTCGGTCATCAGGCTTATCCTCATAAAATCATTACTGGCCGTCGTGACAAAATTGGCACTATCCGCCAGAAAGGCGGTTTGCACCCGTTCCCATGGCGCGCAGAAAGCGAATATGACGTGTTGAGCGTAGGCCATTCGTCCACCTCGATTAGCGCAGGAATTGGTATTGCGGTCGCTGCCGGAAAAGAGGGCAAAGACCGACGCACTGTCTGTGTGATTGGCGATGGTGCAATCACGGCAGGTATGGCGTTTGAAGCCATGAACCACGCCGGTGATATCCGCCCGAATATGCTCGTGATTCTCAACGACAACGAAATGTCGATTTCCGAGAACGTGGGCGCGCTAAACAACCACCTTGCACAACTGCTTTCCGGCAAACTCTATTCTTCGCTGCGTGAAGGCGGGAAGAAAGTCTTCTCCGGTGTGCCGCCCATTAAAGAGCTGCTAAAGCGTACTGAAGAACACCTGAAAGGCATGGTAGTGCCAGGAACGCTGTTTGAAGAGTTAGGCTTTAACTACATTGGCCCTGTCGATGGGCATGATGTTGTCGGTCTGGTGAATACGCTCAAGAACATGCGTGACCTGAACGGCCCGCAATTCTTGCATATCATGACCAAGAAAGGCCGTGGTTACGCGCCTGCCGAAAAAGACCCTATCAGCTTCCATGCGGTGCCTAAGTTTGACCCGCAAAGCGGCACGCTGCCGAAAGCTGCGGGTGGCCTGCCAAGCTACTCGAAAATCTTCGGTAACTGGTTATGCGAAACCGCCGCAAAAGACGACAAATTAATGGCAGTCACACCTGCGATGCGCGAAGGCTCGGGCATGGTGGAGTTTTCGCGTCAGTATCCAACGCAATATTTTGATGTTGCCATCGCCGAACAGCATGCTGTCACATTTGCAGCAGGTCTGGCGATTGGTGGCTACAAGCCTGTTGTCGCGATTTACTCGACCTTCCTACAACGAGCCTACGATCAAGTGATTCACGATGTGGCTATTCAAAAGCTGCCCGTGTTATTTGCCATTGACCGCGCAGGCATTGTGGGTGCCGATGGGCAAACCCACCAGGGTGCGTTCGATATCTCCTTCCTGCGCTGCATCCCTGAAATGGTCATCATGACCCCCAGTGATGAAAACGAATGCCGCCAGATGCTGCACACGGGTTATCACTACAACGCTGGCCCTTCTGCTGTGCGTTATCCGCGTGGCAATGGGACAGGTGCTGAACTTCAGCCACTGGAATCTCTGCCAATCGGTAAAGGCGTGAAGAAACGTGACGGTGAAAAAGTTGCACTGCTGAACTTCGGGACCTTGCTGCCGGAAGCCGAAGCCGTTGCGCAAGCTCTTAATGCGACACTGGTCGATATGCGTTTTGTGAAACCGCTTGATGAAGCGTTGATTCTGGAACTGGCGGCCAGCCACGAATCGCTGGTTACAATTGAGGAAAATGCCGTAATCGGCGGTGCGGGTAGCGGCGTTAACGAAGTGCTGATGGCAAACCGTAAAATGGTTCCGGTACTGAATATCGGCTTGCCTGATTACTTTATCCCGCAAGGCACACAGGAAGAAGCGCGCGCAGCTATCGGCCTTGATGCTCAAGGTATGGAAACGAAGATCCGCGACTGGCTCAAGTAATCCGCACCTCTACTCCTGCTATGCTTAAAGAACCGTAGCTAGCAGGAGTGGAACCATGCAATACAACACCTTAGGAAAAACAGACCTCCAAGTTTCCCGTCTTTGCCTGGGTTGCATGACCTTTGGCGAACCAGACCGTGGCAACCACGCCTGGACACTTCCCGAAGAAAGCAGCCGCCTTATCATCAAACACGCCATCGATAACGGCATTAATTTCTTTGATACCGCCAATAGCTATTCCGACGGTAGCAGCGAAGAGATTGTCGGGCGCGCCCTCAAAGATTTCATGCGCCGTGAAGATGCCGTCCTTGCCACCAAAGTATACTTTCAGGTCGGTGATTTAGCTGAGGGGCTTTCACGAGCACAGATTATGCGTTCGATAGATGACAGCCTGCGACGCCTGGGAACCGACTATGTCGATCTGCTGCAAATACACCGCTGGGACTACAACACGCCCATTGAAGAAACGCTTGAAGCGCTCAATGATGTGGTGAAAGCGGGCAAAGCGCGCTATATCGGCGCATCGTCCATGCACAGTGCACAGTTCGCGCAAGCACTGGCTTTGCAGGATCAACACGGTTGGGCGCGATTCGTCACCATGCAGGATCACTACAACTTACTTTATCGCGAAGAAGAGCTCGATATGCTACCGCTGTGCTATGAGCAAGGGGTTGCGGTGATCCCATGGAGCCCGCTGGCCCGTGGCAAACTGACCCGCCCGTGGGGTGATACCACGGCACGTTCAGTCTCCGATGAAGTCGGTAAAAATTTGTACGACGCAAGCAAAGACAATGATGCGCTAATTGCCGAGCGGCTGGCGAATGTTGCAGATGACAAAGGTGTGACACGCGCGCAAGTTGCGCTTGCATGGCTGTTGAGTAAACCGGGCATTGCCGCACCGATCATTGGCGTGTCTCGTGAACATCAACTGGATGATTTGCTGGGTGCGGTGGATTTAACGCTAAAACCGGAAGAGATTGCCGAGCTGGAAACAGTTTACCAGCCGCATGAGAAGGTCGGATTTAAGTAATGCCATTAGCTTCTGCCTTGCGGAGGGAATAATTTTTTCCTCCGCAGGGCAGAATGAGGATCAAATAATGCCAATCGGCCAATGGTGGCCAATCAGATAAATAATCCCCGCAGAGATAACGCCGGCGATGATGTCGTCCACCATAATTCCCATACCACCGTGAACGTTGCGATCAAACCAGCGAATCGGCCACGGCTTCCAGATATCAAGAATACGGAAAATAACAAAACCTGCCGCAACCCAACGCCAGTCATTGGTTGGCAGCGCCATCAGGGTAATCCACATGCCAATGAATTCATCCCACACGATACTGCCGTGGTCATGAACGCCCATGTCGCGCGCGGTCTGGTGACAGAGGTATACCCCAATACAAATACCGACCATTATCACCATCGAATAAAGCTGCCATGGCAAAAATGTCATGCCATACCAGAATGGGATTGCAGCAAGCGATCCCACTGTTCCCGGCATAATCGGGCTTAATCCGCTACCAAAACCCGTAGCAAGTAAATGCCACGGATTGCTGAGCTTCAGACGGCTTTTAGCCACATCTTTAGAGCGGAGCAAAGTGGTCGTATCCTTTTAAATTCAGGGTTACCGGCTTGCCATCCTGCATAAGCTGTAGCCCTTCAGATTCAGGCCCTATCTGGCCGATGCACGTAAACGGGATGCCAAGATTGCCGATGGCAACTTCGAGCGCACCACGGTTTAGTTCAGGCACGGTAAAGCACAGCTCGTAATCTTCTCCACCGGAAAGCGCCCATTGCAACGCACGCTCGGCATCGACGTTAGCTTTCACGGCTTCGGAATAAGGCAGAGCATCGAGATCAACACGCGCCCCACACTCACTGGCTTTAAGGATATGACCTAAATCGGAAATTAGCCCATCAGAAAGATCAATTGCACTGCTCGCCAAATCACGCAGGGCCTGGCCATGCAAGATTCGCGGCGTTGGTCGCAAATGACGCTTTTTCAGATATTCAGCTTGTTCGGGATCTGCAACCGTTAAACGATCTTGCAAGATAGCCAGGCCTGCGGCGCTATCGCCAGGCGTACCTGTCACATAGATCCAGTCACCAGGACGCGCACCACTGCGCTTGAGCGCACGACCAACAGGCACCAGACCATGAATGCCAAGCGTCATGGAAAGTGGGCCACGCGTAGTGTCGCCGCCAATCAGCTGCATATCGTAGTAATCGAGTTGTTCAAACAAACTATCGCTGAAAGCTTCAAGCCAGCTTTCATCGACTTCAGGAAGGGTAATGGCTAGCGTCAGCCAGGTCGGATCGGCGCCCATGGCAGCCAAATCACTTAAATTCACCGCCAGAGCTTTGTAGCCCAGATCGCGAGGATCGATATCCGCCAGGAAGTGGATGCCCGAAACAAGCGTATCGGTACTTATCGCTAATAGCTGCTTCTCGGCGACCGTCAGCAATGCACAATCATCGCCGATTCCGGTTTCCACATCGCGACGAGAACTTCTTACGCGATCAAAATAACGGGCAATCAGGGAAAACTCACCGCATGCCATGCGTTATGCCTCTGAATTAAATAAAGAATAGGCCGGGATTAACCGGCCAGAAGATTACTTTTTGCGGGGACGAATTTGCGGAGCAGCTTTATCAAGTACACCATTCACGAACTTGTGGCTGTCTTCGGCACCGAAGGTTTTCGCAAGATCGATGGCTTCGTTAATCGCCACTTTGTATGGCACGTCATCACGTTTAGACAGTTCAAACAGTGCGATACGCAGAACCGCTTTTTCTACCTGACCCAACTCTTCGAGTTGGCGAGACAGGTAAGGCTTCATCAGCCCATCCAGATACGCGCTGTTAGTAGCCACCCCGACCAACAGTTCGCGGAAGTAGTTAACGTCAACGTCTTTGACGTCCTGTTCCGCCAGGAACTGGTATTCGACATCAGCGATGTCATTTCGAGATAACTGCCAGGAGTATAGCGCCTGAACGGCACACTCACGGGCACGGCGACGAGCAGCAGGTTTCACAGATTTCCCCTTACAAAAAATCAGGCCTTGATGGCTTTCAATACATTAATCATTTCAAGCGCGGTCAGTGCAGCTTCTGCACCTTTGTTAC
>DASXXQ010000056.1:0-2948 GCA_036502985.1 Buttiauxella sp. | reverse complement strand
GCTGGGCCGCGTTGGGCAACCTGATGATATTGGCAACGCGATTGCCGTTTTGCTCAGTGATGAAAGTGGCTGGATGAATGCGCAGCGCATTGAAGTATCCGGTGGGATGTTTTTATAAGGGCATGTGGATAATGCCGGATGTCGCTGACGCTAATCCGGCCTACAAACAGGTGTTGTCGGGTGGATTAGCGCAGGCGATATCCACCACTTTATTTGAATTCACTTCTCAGCAAGCCAAAAATCCAATCGTCCTGCCAGGTTCCTGCGAGAAAATAGTTTTCGCGCAGTGTGCCTTCCGACTGAAAACCTGCTTTTTCCAGCACCTTCTTCGAGCCAATATTCCCGACCGTCACGGTTGCAGTGAGTTTGCGGATGGCACACGTTTCAAAAGCAAACTGGCACACGCTGTGAAGCGATTCAAAGCCGTAGCCTTGCCCGTGAAACGCAGGGTCAAGAATAAAACCGACTTCTGCCATGTCCTCCTCACCGCGTACAAAACCGGTGAAGCCAATGGGTGTGCCGTTGTTCTTGTCGCGCATTGCCAGGCAAAGCCAGTGCCGGCTATGCAATTCCCACTTAACCAGCCGTGAATTAAAGATCTGGCGGATCTCCGCTTCTTTGCGCCCATCGGAGACGTAGCGCATCACCACGGGATCTTGCTGTAAGCGTAAAAAGAACGGCCAGTCTTGCTCGGTAATGTGGGTTAAGTTCAGGCGTAGAGTGGTAAGTGGATACATAGTTTTTAGTCCACAATAAATAGCGTTGCGCCAATGGCCGTTGAAGAACGATGCGGTTCGGCGTTATCTGCTACCTGATAGCTCATACCCGGTTTTAACGTAAACAGGCGGCCATCCTCCAGTTCAGTCTGCAATTCTCCTGCCAGGCAAAACAGGACATGGCCTTTTTGACACCAATGGTCAGCGAGATAACCGGCGGTGTATTCCACCATCCGTACGCGTATTTCCCCAAATTGCTGCGTGCGCCACAATGCTACCCCGGTGATACCGGGATGTTCCGTTGCAGTGAGTGTTGCCCAGTCGGTGGTATTAAACGGTAAGTCGGTAATACGCATTATTATTCCTTATTATTTTTGCAGGTGATGTTTGCTCCTTTAGTGATATCAGCAAAAAAATAACGGCGCCAATATTTAGCACCGTTATTAAGCGTTATTTCCAGCGGGATAAATCATCAGTCGTCAGCCCAATATCCTGTAATTGTTCTTTGCTCAACCCTTGTAAGGTACGCGCAGCCTGGCGCAGTAACCATCTGTGGCGGAAATAACGGTAAATCATTACAAAGCCGTAAAAAGGCTTATGTGGTCTGTTTTCTTCAAAGCCCATGATGTGATTCCTCATAAAGTTGACGGGAACCATCATGCGCTACCATACAGATTGCAGGCAGACTCAAAAATAACTTTTATTTAACATACAGACGCGCTAAAACAAGATCTGAATGGTGATTTAGCCACCATTCTGTACTGTTTTTCCTGTCTGTATGGTTGATTAAGAGGATACAGAATGACGCGTTACCAACATCTTGCCACTTTGCTGGCGGAGCGCATTGAACAAGGCTTGTATCGCAGTGGAGAACGCCTGCCTTCGGTGCGTAATCTGAGTAGCGAACACGGCGTCAGTATCAGCACCGTACAGCAGGCTTATCATCTGCTCGAAGACAGACAGCTTATTTCCCCGCAGCCACGCTCTGGCTATTTTGTCACGCCACGCAAATCGCAGCCGCCAGTTCCTCCACTGACGCGTCCGGCACAGCGCCCGGTAGAAATTACCCAGTGGGATGCGGTACTTGAGCAACTGACCGCGCGTCAAAAAGGCGATGCGATAGCCTTTGGTAGCGGCGCACCGGATGTCACGCAGTCGACCATCAAACCATTCTGGCGTGAAATGAGCCGCGTTGTGCAGTATCAGGAGCCGGAACTTCTGGGTTACGACTGTATTAACGGAATGCGTGAGTTACGCGAGCAAATCGCCCGGTTGATGCTTGATAGTGGTTGTGTGATTACGCCGGATGACATCGTGGTCACTACCGGCTGCCACGAAGCGTTGTCGATTGCCATTAGGGCAGTGTGTGAACCCGGCGATATTGTGGCGGTGGAGTCGCCTTGTTTCCACGGTACGATGCAAATGCTGCGCGCATTTGGCGTTAAGGTCGTTGAAATACCAACAGATTCTGAAACGGGGATCAGCGTGGAAGCCCTGGAGTTGGCGCTGGAACAGTGGCCGATTAAAGCGGTGATTCTGGTGCCTAACTGTAACAATCCGCTGGGCTTTATTATGCCGGAGGCGCGTAAAAAAGCGGTGTTGAATCTCGCGCAACGTTTTGATATCGCCATTATTGAAGACGACGTCTACGGCGAGTTGGCTTATGAATATCCACGGCCGATGACTATCAAATCGCTGGATGTGGATGGGCGAGTGCTGCTGTGCAGCTCATTTTCCAAAACATTAGCGCCGGGTTTACGCCTTGGCTGGATAGTGCCGGGGCGGTATTTCGACCGCGCTATCCACATGAAATACATCGTCACGGGCAGTACCCCCACTTTCATGCAGCAGGCAGTGGCAGAATTTGTGCGTAACGGTCACTACCATCGCCATTTACGGCGTATGCGTCAGCATTATCAGCGTAACCTCGATGTGTTCACCTGTTGGGTGCGTCATTATTTCCCATGTGGGATCTGCGTTTCTCGCCCGCAGGGCGGTTTTCTGATGTGGATTGAGCTACCGGAACATATTGATATTGTCCCGATTAGCGAAACCCTGCGTCAGCACAAAATCCATATTGCGGTGGGATCGCTGCTGTCAGCATCCGGGAAATACCGTAATTGCTTACGCCTGAATTATGCGTTGCCGTTTGATGCCAGCACCGAAGCCGCGCTGCGTAAAATGGGTGAAGTGATCGGCCATGTTTTTGAAAATGGTTAATTTTCCCACGCT
>DASXXQ010000055.1:0-2026 GCA_036502985.1 Buttiauxella sp. | reverse complement strand
GATTTTCCGCAGCCGTTGGGGCCGATAATGGCGGTAAATTTGCCGTCAGGAATGGCAACTGTCAGGCCGTCGGCCACCACATGATTACCATATCCCAGCTTAAGTTGTTCGCCATGCAGGCGCGATGGAGAAGAAAGCTGGCTCATTTCTTACGGGACTCCTGAATCAACAACGCAATAAGATAGATGCCGCCGAGGCTTACGGTAACCACGCCCACCGGTAACTGATAGGGCATGAAAAGTTGTTGGGCGCACAAGTCTGCCCCAAGCAACAAGGCCGCGCCGCAAAATGCTGATTGCAGTAAACCCCAGCGCGAAGTGCCACTCAGGCGGCGTGCAATGTGCGGTGCCACTAACGCAATAAATGAAATTGGCCCGGCTAATGCTGTGGCAGCAGCAGTGAGGATAACGCCGGTCAGCATCAACATCAGGCGGGAGCGCTCAACTGAAACGCCGAGGGCGCAGGCGCTGTCATCACCCATCTCCAGCAGACGCATACGTCGAACCAGCAACGCGCCAACGACCAATGCCAGCAGCATTAATGGCGCGGCAGGGAAGAGTTTCCCCCAGGTTAAACCGTTCAGTGAACCGGCATTCCACAAGCCCGCGGAAATAGCGGTTTCAAGGGATGCATGCAGCAAAAGCCAGGTATTAAAGGCCACCAGCATGGCGCGTACACCGATGCCAATGATTATCAGGCGGAAGGTTTCTATACCGTTACGCCAGGCCAACAGCCAGACGATAAACGCCGTAATGATGCCGCCTGCCATGGCTGATGTCGCGATTGCGGTTTGGTGTTGGCCGAACAGCACCATTGCAATCAGCACGCCGCTCCACGCACCTGTGTTAAACCCCATGACGTCGGGGCTGCCGAGCGGGTTGCGCATGAGCGACTGGAAGATAGCGCCGCTGACGCCCAGAGCCGCACCGATTAGCAGTGCCATCACCACGCGCGGTAATCGCCATTCGACGACCACGAGTGAGATATTGCGTGGTGCGGAACCCAAGAGTGCGTCAATCACCTGGCTCACCGTAAGCGGTAGCACGCCACTGCCCAAACTCCACAAACCCAGAGTGATACTGAGCAGCAATAAGAGCAGGCTGACGAATAACAAGCGAGGGGAGAGGCGGCTCATAGCACAGCGCCTTTGCGGCTACGGCGCACCAGATAAATCAGCATTGGCGCACCAATAAATGCGCTAACCACCGAAACGCGTAATTCGCCAGGGACCAGCATGCGGCCAACGATATCGGCAAACAGCAGTAAGGCAGGCGTGGCGATTAACGTGACAGGAAGTGACCAGCGATGATCGGACCCCACCAACCAGCGCGAAAGATGCGGCATCATCAGGCCAATAAAGGCGATTGGCCCAACCGCTGCTGTGGCGCTTCCACACAGTAGTGTAATGGCTATCAAGCCCAGTAATTGAGTGCGGGCGACTTTGCTACCCAGTGCTGTTGCGGTGTCGGTACCCATGCTCAGGCTATTGAGTGAGCGGCTGATAAACAGCGCAATCACGCAGCCAGTAAGCACCGGTAGCACAATAACTTTCAACGTTGAAAGGGTGCGAATATCAAGCGAGCCGGATTGCCAGAAGCGCAACTGGTCGTATACCACCGGGTTTAAGAGCGAGATGCCGTTGCTTAAACCTTCAAGCACCGCACCAAGCGCCACACCTGCCAGGGTTAATCGCACAGGGCTAAGTTGCCCTCCGCCCTGGCTGCCAGTAAACGCTACCACTAATGCAGCGAAGAGCGCGCCGGAAAACGCCAGGCCAAGCAGGGCAAGCGGCGAAGAAAGACCCCAGACTGCGGCACCTAACACAATGGCGAAACTGGCCCCGGCATTAACGCCAAGCAGGCCAGGGTCGGCGAGGGGGTTGCGCGTCAGGGTTTGCATCAGTGCACCGGCAAGGCCAAGTGCTCCTCCGGCAAGAATGCCCGCCAGTGTGCGGGGGAGGCGCGCATCGAGCACGATAGTGCAATCCGCACTTTTGCATTGGCCGCTAAGTGCATCCATAACGACT
>DASXXQ010000054.1:0-1782 GCA_036502985.1 Buttiauxella sp. | reverse complement strand
TAATCCGCCAGGGCGGTCACGCCCACCACAGCAGAATTCGGGTAGCGCTGGCGCACGGCTATAATTTCGGTGTAACTCACCCAGCTGGTTTTGTTCTGCAGCATGTCGGTGGCGCTGTCGTCGGTTACACGCACCACCCGGATGTTAAACGGGCGGGGCGGCAAATTTTTCACCAGTACGGCCCGCTCGTAAGCGGTGGTGGTTTTGCCGTCAATCACCACCTGCATCTCACTCACCCAGGCACCGCCACGCTCAACCTGAATATCCAGCGTCACGCTGGTTCGCGTCCGGTCACCTTCTTTGGTGCTCAGCTGCAATGCCGGCACCCCGACCGCCACCCGCAGCATATCGATGTTGGCCGATGTAATCGTGCGCGTCACCGGCGTGGCTTTTTTCACCTCGGTACCGACGCTGATTTCGCTACCGGATTCGGCAAAGCCCTCGAGTACCGTCTGGTCCTGCGTGCCGCTGCGCCACTCCACCGTCAGGCCGTCAAAGTTAGTGGTACCGTCCGCATTTTGTGAGGGGGTGTCATTGAGTAACATGCCCTTAAGGCCACCCACTGGTCCCTCGATGGGGCCTTCGCTGAGCACATCCACTATCTGGATTTTTTGCTGTGATTTGAGATTGTCCCGCTGCTCCCATGGAGTATGTTGCTTTCCACCATCCTTGCTCATTATTTATCCTCCTGTTGAGGCCCAAAATCCCAGAGGTCGCGATGCGCACCGGTCATCAGGTCAGACAAACTTGGCTTGTATTTTTGATTTGCAGTTGACTCATCCCACAGTGTTAACTCTTGAGAGATAACCCTGGAGCCCACCACCATCTCGCCATAGACCACCGGTATCGCATTACCCTGCGCCACGGCATTATCGAGAGAGGAATAATATGTATGTTGTTTGCCGTTATCGGTCAGGGTGTTACCCGGCGTTTTCGGGACCGGTGTCAGCATCTGTATCACCCCACCGACCATCAGGCCGATACCTGCCGAAATCATGCCAGCCCCGACAACTCCCGCAGCCCCAAAAGTCATGTAAGTGACAGCGATGCCGGCAACAATCAACGCCGCACCGGCAATCATCTGAATAAGCCCCCCTTTGGCGGCTCCCCTTACCCGCGGTACCAGATGGACAACAGCCCCGTCAGGCAACGGCTCATTCAGCCTCTTGGCCAGCGTACTTTCGCTGACATCGGACCCTGCCACACGCAACTGATAATGCCCCGGGCTGATATGTGCCCGCAGCCCCGGCAACTGCATCACCAGGGCATGGATAGCCTCACCCGCCGTGGTAACATACAGCGTGAAGCGTCGGCCAAATCGTTGTAAATCGCCGTGAAAGACGACGGTTGCCACTGTCTGTGGCGCCATACTGAATGTGTCATGCGTTGCCATCGATCGGTATAAACCTCGCGTTTGCTGAGTTGATGAGGAAGGTGATGAAGAATGCGCTGGTCACCACAATAAAGGGTGGCATGGTTGGCGACAGAGCCGCCGTAACAGCACAGGATGATGTCGCCTGGCTGCGGGTCGGTCACCGGATAAAACCCGGTCGGTGGCAGATTATCGAGGTAAAGGTTTTCGCCCCTCGCCCACCAGTCGTCCTCGCGGGAAAAGTCCGGCATCTCAATGCCAGCCAGTGCGTAGGCGTCACGGAACAGGGTGTAACAATCGGTGATACCGTGCTCAAAGGTGCGCCCGAGCAACGGGGGAATGCAGCGAAACAGGGTCACCTCACCGTCACACACCAGCCACCAGGGCAGGCCCGTGCATCGCTGAACCCT
>DASXXQ010000053.1:0-17913 GCA_036502985.1 Buttiauxella sp. | reverse complement strand
GGGCAAAAAGAGACGGTGGTGAATGGTCTGGTTTCCCCTACAGGGATGGTGGGCATGGTGAAAATCTCGACCGGGCCATTGAGTTCTGGCGCACCAGATGGCATCGTGCCGGTCGAAACTGCACTCAAGTTGCTGAAAGATATGGGCGGCAGCTCTATCAAATACTTCCCGATGGGCGGATTGAAATGCCAGGACGAATTCCGTGCGGTCGCCCTGGCTTGTGCGAAACACGATTTCTGGCTGGAACCAACCGGTGGCATTGATCTGGAAAACTACGAAGACATTCTGAAGATCGCGCTGGACGCTGGAGTCAGCAAAATCATCCCGCACATTTACAGCTCAATTATTGATCCGGCAAGCGGTAATACGCGCCCGGAAGATGTGCGTGTTTTGCTGGATATGACGAAGAAGTTGGTTGGTTGAAATGACCCTCACCTCGACTTTCTCCTGATAAGAGGGCCTGGGTGAGGGCGACAAATCCTATAAACGACGAGGATCTCTGATGCCTGCAACACGTAATCTACTCATCGCTTCACTTGCTCTGCTTGCTGGTTCGGCGACGGCACAAACGCAATTCGCCTGGGTTGGTACCTATAATCCTAACGGCGAAGGGGTGTACCGTTTTCAGGTTGATACAAAAACGGGTGCACTGAGCAATAAAACGTTAGTCAGTGAACTGCCAAACGCGGCCCAGTTGACGGCATCGAAAGATGGCAAAACGCTGTATGTGGCAAGTGAGGTGGAAAAAGGCGTCGTTGCTGCCTTACGTGTTGGGGATGATGGGAGCCTGAAGGAACTTAACCAGGTTTCATCGAGTGGTGCAGGACCGGTTTACTTGTCGCTCACCCCAAATGAACGCCATTTGCTGGTGGCCAATTACATCAGCGGTTCCGTTGCGGTACTACCGGTGAAAGAAGACGGTAGTCTTGGCGAAGCCACCGATACCCAGCAAGATTCAGGACCCGCGGGTGCGGCAAAACCTGAAGCCGCCGTAGAAGGCAGCTTTGCCGCAAGCGATCATAATGGCCCGCATGCGCACATGATCGCCGCCGATCCGACGGGGAAATTTGTTTTCACCACCGATCTTGGCCTGGACAGGATCTACCAATATCGCTTCGATGATGCCACTGGCAAACTCACGCCGAACGATCCTCCCTTCATTGATGCCTCATCGAAAGGTGCCGGGCCACGCCATTTTGTGTTCACACCAAAAGGTGATGGTTTATGGTTAATCAACGAGGAGGCTTCTACGCTTACTCATTATCAGCTTGATGCCAGCAAAGGAACATTAACCGAAGGCGAGAGTATTTCTTCGCTGCCGAAAGGCTTCAAGGGAACCAACTTTGCGGCGGGTCTGGTATTGAGTCCGGACGGAAAACAGCTGTATGTCGCTAACCGTCTGCACAACAGCATCGGGCATTTTAGCGTTACCGCAAACGGCAAACTGACTCATCAGGACGATGTCTGGACGCGTGGTGATTACCCGCGCAGCGTCACTCTGGGAAATAATGGCAAGTATCTGTATGTCATGAATCAGCGGAGCGACAACATTACTCGTTTTAGTGTGGCGCCAGAGAGCGGAAAACTGACTTTTGTTGAGGATTACAGTGCGGCAGGAAGCCCGTCACAGATGATCCTCACACCTGCTAAGTAGTTGTTGTGCCGGGCGCTTTGAGCGCCCGTTTAACGAAAGGAAACGGCAGTGAGATTACCCAACCTTCGCCTGGCCCAGTTGTTTGAGATGTTACAAAACGAGACGCTGCCCCAGGATGAACTGGCGCGGCGTTTATCCGTTTCTACCCGCACGGTGCGCACGGATATCACTGCCTTAAATGCGCTGATGGCGGGGCATGGTGCGCAATTTATTCTTAATCGCGGCGCAGGTTATCAGCTCAATATTGCCGATCCCGTGCTTTATCAGGCGCTGGTGCAGCAACCTTCACGTCAGTTGCGTATCCCACGAAATTCACCGGAACGTGTGCATTATCTGGTCGTGCGCTTTCTGACATCTGCCTTCTCTTTAAAACTCGAAGATCTCGCGGAAGAGTGGTTTGTTAGCCGCGCGACATTGCAAAGTGATATGGCAGAAGTGCGCGACTGGCTTGCTCGCTATAATCTGACGATTGAAACCCGCCCGCGTCACGGCATGAAGCTCTTTGGCAGTGAAATGTCGGTGCGTGCCTGTCTGACCGATTTGCTCTGGCAATTGACTCAAGAAGACAGCGAAAACCCGCTATTGACCGAAGAGGCGCTTAACGCAGGCGTGCCGGAACAACTGGCGGCTGAACTGCATAACTGCTTCACGCGTTGCCGAATCCGCCTGACTGATGAGGGTGAACAGTTTATTCGTTTGTACTGTGCCGTTGCGGTGCGTCGTATCAGTGAAGGTTATCCGCTGCCGGAGTTTTGCGCCGACAATGTAGACGAGGCGGTTCGCGAAGCCGCGCGGCAAATCGCGGCATTATTGCAGATACTGGCAGGTAAGCCGCTTTCTGAAGCGGAAGAACAGTGGCTGCAAGTGCATATCGCGTCACGCCAGGTACAACAGGTGGCCGCGAGCGCCATTAACGCCGACGATGACGAAGCGTTGGTGAACTACATTCTGAGTTTTATTAACAGCAACTATAACTATAACTTGCTGACGGATAAGCAGTTGCATGCGGATTTGCTTACGCATATCAAAACCATGATCACCCGCGTGCGTTATCAGATAAATATCCCCAATCCTCTGCTCGACAATATTAAACAGCACTATCCGATGGCTTATGACATGACGCTGGCGGCGGTGTCTAGCTGGGGGAAATATACCCCTTATGTCATCAGTGAAAACGAAATTGGTTTTCTGGTGCTGCATATTGGTGTCGGGCTGGAACGGCATTACAACATTGGCTACCAACGCCATCCACGCGTGCTGCTGGTGTGTGATACCGGTAATTCCACAGTGCGTATGATTCAGGCCATGCTGCTGCGCAAGTACCCTCAAATGGAGGTCACGCGCATTATCTCGCTGCGTGATTACGAACAGCTCGACAGCGTGGATGAAGATTTTGTTATCTCTACGGCACGCGTTAGCGATAAACAAAAACCGACTGTCGTGGTGGCACCGTTTCCCACAGAGTATCAACTCGAACAGCTTGGGAAGCTGGTGCTGGTGGACAGAACTCGTCCGTATATGTTGGAAAAGTTCTTTGATGCCAGCCATTTCCGGGTGATTAATGAACCGATGACGCAGCAGGAATTGTTCAGCTCGCTCTGCCAACAGCTGGAGCAAGAAGGGTATGTCGGTGTGGATTTTTATCCCTCCGTTGTTGAGCGCGAAGCGATTGTCAGCACTGTGCTTGGCGAGGGCATTGCGCTGCCTCACTCACTGGGGCTGATGGCGAATAAAACCGTGGTATACACCGTTCTTGCGCCGCAGGGGATCAGTTGGGGTGATGAAACGGCACAGGTTATCTTCTTGCTGGCAATCAGCAAAAGCGAGTACGAAGAAGCGATGGCAATTTACGATTTGTTTGTCACGTTCCTGCGCGAAAGAGCGATGCCGCGTTTACGAGACAGCCAGAGTTTTGAGGAATTTAAAGGGGTGGCAATGGACTGTTTGAGTCGGTTTTGAGGGGAACGTTTGGTGGGTGTTGCTGCGCTAATCCACCCTACATATTAACGTAGGGCGGACAAGCGACGCGCAATCCGCGCAGTTACTTCAGAATCGTAAACGCGGTGGTGACATGCTTCACGCCGCTGACCCGGCTGGTAATATCTGCCGCGGCTTTAGCTTCTCTTTCTGTCAGTAAACCTAACAAGAACACTTCGCCGTTCTCAGTCGTGACTTTCACATTGGTCGATTTCACCTGGTCACTAGCCAGTAACTGTGAACGCACTTTGGTGGTTATCCAGGTGTCTGATGACGCCGTACCCAAGCCAATAGGGGCTGTGTTACGGATTTCGTTGTACACCTCGGTGGTGCCATCAACGCCCAACGCAATTTGTTTGGCGCGAGCGGCAAGCTCAGGGTTAGGGGCCTGGCCTACCAGCAGCACTTTGCCTTGATAGGCGCTGACGTTAATCCGCGCTTCTTTCTTGATTTGTTCGTCTTTACTCAACGCACTGTTTACGCGTAACTCCAGAGTACCATCATCAACCTGAGTTCCGACGGTGCGCGGGTCTGTGGCCGTTTTGGTGGCGACAGCGGCGGTGCCCACTACTGCTGCAGCAACACAACCTTGTAGCAGTAACGCAGTAATAAGGACTGCAAGTGGCTTGTATGCCTTCATCTGTACTCCTTAATCGTCCTGGTGTGGGAATAACGTGTTATCAATCAGATCGCATAAGCAGTTTACCGTCAGCATATGCATTTCCTGAATGCGCGCGCTGCGGTGAGAAGGGATGCGGATTTCAACATCCTGCGGCCCTAATAATCCGGCCAATTCCCCGCCGTCATAGCCAGTCAACGCAACGATAGTCATGTCACGTGTCACGGCGGCTTCTACCGCTTTGACAATATCACGACTGTTGCCGCGGGTCGAAATGGCGAGCAACACATCGCCGGCATGCCCTAACGCACGTACTTGTTTGGCATACACTTCTTCGTGTAAACGGTCGTTTGCGATCGCGGTTAAGACCACGTTATCAGCATTAAGTGCAATTGCAGGTAAACTCGGGCGCTCAGTTTCAAAGCGGTTGATCATACTGGCAGCAAAATGCTGGGCGTTAGCGGCAGAAGTACCGTTGCCACAGCAAAGTATTTTATTGCCGTTAAGCAGCGACTGAACCAGTGTCATTGCTGCACGGGAGATAGCATCTGGCAGGGCTTCAGCTGCAGCAATCTGAGTTTGAATACTTTCCGTGAAGCAGACTTTGATTCTTTCGAGCACGTTTATTTACCTGGTTACTTTAAACATCTGCGGTGAACGCGTTGGTTAACCACTCTATTTCATTGCCGGTGAAGGCTAACACATCGAAACGGCAATCCACAGTATCAAAACTTCCTGATGTGCGGGCTAACCAATACTGAGCAGCATGTAACAATTTTTGTTGCTTGCGGCGTGTGACGCTGGCGGCAGCATCACCGAAGTGATTGGTGCGTCGATATCGAACTTCAACAAAGACGATAACCTTCGCGTGTTTCATGATGAGGTCGATTTCGCCACCGCGGGAATGGACGTTGGCCGCAATAAAGCGCAGTCCTTTGCGCTCAAGAAAGCGGCGCGCTCTCAATTCATAATGCGCGCCGGCTTGTTGGCGGGTCAGGACACTGGAACGATTTGACCCTGACTGAATTGCAGCCAATTTAACTTCCTGTTAATGACGCAATCTTGAGTGGCAGAAAGCGTGCCGGTGTTGCCATTAACCTGATAACCAGGCACCTGGCGGATTTGGGTGAAGTGATTTGCCAGTGACCAGGCGTCCACACCCATCGCGTACAAACGTGCCAACGAGTAGTCGTTATGTACATTGCTGAGTGCTTGCTGCATCAGCGACGGGTTGTTACCGGCAAGCATTGGAATTTCACTGAACTGCAAGCCTTCCATTTCCAGACGGAAATCCGGGCCATTTACACCCTGGGAGCTGCGTGAGCTGGCGTACAGTTGTGCCGGGCTGCGGCTACCGGTACGCATCGCGATCATCGGTTTGATCAACGCGACTTCGTCTGGCGTAGCCACAATGTAGGCGGAGTCAACACCACCGGAAGCCCCAGCGGTAATTTGTGCATCGGTTGGCGGTGGCGGAATGGTTAGCCCGCCAATGGTTACGCCCGCAGGTTGAGCTGATGCGGTGTTAACAGGCGTGCCGCTTAACGCGATACCTGAACCGCTGTTAATCCCTTGTTTGAGTTCGGCCGTCGATCCAAATTTCTGTTGCAGCACGGTACCGCCGCCTAATTTCACCCACTCATCGGCAAAGGCTTTAGTGACGCGGTCGCCCAGTGCGCTGCGTGGCACCAGTAACAGCGGTGCGCGATGCCCTTGCTGCCAGATATGGCCTGCCGCATCACGGGCTTCGTCTTCAGGAGAGAGCGCAAAATAACAGATATTGGCACGATTCTGCACGTTTTCCGGCTGGTTGAGCGCCAGGATATTCAGCGGAGAAGTGCTGTTTGCCAACTCATCGACATTGTTTTTAAGCAGTGGCCCAACAACCAGCGTTGCACCATCTTGCTGTGCTTGTGCCAGCAGTTGCGCGAGCGGCTGCGTTGTTGTGTCGTAGACTTTAATTTCTGCTGATGGGTTCGCGGCCGCAGCCGTTGCTGCTGGTGGTGCTGCTTGCGGAGCTGGAGCTGGAGATGCCGCCGCAGGTGCAGCTGCAGGCTGCTGAGTTAAATCTTCAACCGATGCTGCCGCAGGACTTGCCACGGCATTAGGATCTACTGGCTGTGGCAGTGCGGCTTGCGTGGTATCACCAGCTTGTGCCGTTGCATCAGGTGATTGCGCTGGTGCAGTCGTTTGCGCTACTGGCGCGGAGCCCATATTTTTCGCGGCTTCAAAACCTTGTTGGATAGTGCGACCAAATACCGCAGCCTGCCCGCTTAATGGCAGCAGCAGCGCGATTTTCTCAGTCGAGGCAGGTTTATAATTCTGCATATTGCTTAACTGAGTCGGCAGCGTTTTAGCACCTGGGTTTTGCGGATAACGCGTTTGCCAGTCTTTGATCCCCGCTTTCAGCATTTCAGGATCGTTACGGTTATCGTTCCAGACGCGTTGCAGATCCAGCCAGCCTTGCAGCGTATTCTCATCGGCATTAATGACTAGTGCATTCATTTGCTCAGCGGTCATCTGAGATAAAGCCTGCCATGTACCGTCGATATTCTTCTGATGCGCAGGACCCGTCAGCATTGGCTCTTGTGCAATATAGGCACGCAGCAATTCAAGCGACGGGCGATTCTGGTTGGTGTCGATAACCGCCTGGTAATAGCGACTCTGCTGGTTTTTGTTAAGCGCAGCAGGATCGATTTTGCTCAAACGCGCGCTGGCATCGGCATAATCTTTCTGAGCGACTTTCACTTCGGCTGCCAGCAGCGATTGTTCGCGACGTTGCGTCTCGTCCATCTCTTTTGGTAACTGATTGTAGAGCTCAACAGCCTGCTGAGTTTTGCCTTCTTTCAACAGCGCATGAATGGCGAGTAATTGCCAGGTGGTCTTGCTATCATCACCGCTTTGCTGCATCTGTTGCAGGTAATACGCGGAATCGGCATTGGCCTCACCCTGCATGTGCGCAGCCGACTGATCTGGTGCTTTAGTGGTACAGCCTGCGAAGAAAAGCGCGGCCAGCACAACAGGCAGACAGCGCCCGGCTTTAGAACGAATAAATTTAGACGGTACCATTCTGTATCCAGTGTAATTTTTATCTCAGTGTTCAATATTAAATCGGCAATACGGATGAAACAATGAAACAACTCGAAACGGCGGCTATTTCTGCCAGCACGCTCTACATCGTTCCGACACCCATCGGTAACCTCGGCGATATCACACAGCGGGCGTTATCCGTGTTGCAAAGCGTTGACCTGATTGCCGCCGAAGATACTCGCCATACCGGTTTGCTGCTGCAACATTTTGCCATTAATGCGCGAATGTTCGCATTGCACGATCATAACGAACAACAAAAATCAGAAACTTTGCTGGCTAAGCTTCAGGAAGGGCAAAGCATCGCGTTAGTTTCTGATGCAGGAACGCCGTTAATTAACGATCCTGGCTACCATTTGGTGCGCACGTGTCGCGAAGCGGGTATTCGCGTTGTGCCACTGCCGGGCCCTTGTGCTGCTATTGCTGCATTAAGCGCTGCCGGTTTACCTTCCGATCGCTTCTGCTACGAAGGTTTTTTGCCTGCAAAATCTAAGGGCCGTCGCGATGCGCTTAAGGCCATCGAGCAAGAACCGCGTACGCTCATCTTTTACGAGTCTACGCATCGCTTGCTCGATAGTTTAGACGATATATGCGCAGTGCTGGGTGAATCACGCTATGTGGTACTGGCGCGTGAGCTGACGAAAACCTGGGAATCGATTCACGGTGCTCCTATTGGCGAGTTAGCGGCGTGGGTGAAAGAAGACGAAAACCGCCGCAAAGGCGAAATGGTGCTGATTGTCGAAGGCTTTAAAGCGCCTGCCGACGATGCACTGCCAGCCGATGCGTTGCGCACGCTGGCGCTGCTGCAAACCGAACTGCCACTGAAAAAAGCGGCTGCACTGGCTGCTGAAATCCACGGTGTGAAGAAGAACGCTTTGTATAAATATGCGTTAGAAAACGCGCAGAAGTAGGGCAACGGACAGGACTCAAATTAAAAACCCGCTTTCGCGGGTTTTTTTATATAAATAAAGCTGGCTTTATTTCTTGCTGCTAGTCGGTGTTGCTTCTATCACCAGCGTTTCCAGCGGCTTCAGGGTCACAATCACGGGCTTGCTGTAGTCATTCGGCAGTGTCGTATTCGCGCCATAGATAGATTTCAGCGTGAAACTTGTTGCTTCACCATCCGGTATTTCAAAGCTCTTCGTTAGATCCAGATAGTAGCTTTGCTCTTTGTCTGATGGGTTACGCAAACCAAAGATGGCTTTATCTTTGCTCCACGAGGCCCAGCCATACGCTTCCAGTGCGGTCGGATCACCGCCAATCCAGTGGGTATCGACCAGCACCGCGCTATTTGCGCGTGACCATTTGGCAGCATCAGCTAGCGTGTCCCATTTGGCGCTATTCAACATGGATGGCGTTATGTACAACTCTTGTAGCTGAGTTCCGGTCGCAAAATAGCTCCAGACCTGGTCGGCAAAATCACTGTCGGTTTGTACTTTCTCAAGCCCGAAATAAGCATGCTCCGCGCTAACAATTCCGTGATACATCAGCGAATTTATTGGGAATAACGGGCCCTTGCGTACAATAGAACGATAGGTTTCGGCATCGCGGTAGGTCATCCATTGCTGAACAGGTGAGCCTTTGCCATACACATTAATATCATCGCCCTGGCGCCAGATAGAATCGGCGTAAAATAGCCAGGAAGGGCTTGCGTCAGTACCGGTAGTGAGGTTAATGAACAGGTCTTTATTTGCCTCACGCATGTTCTTGATAAGCTCAATAGACGCATCAAAGTCGGATGCAAACTGGCTTCCTTTAATCCAGCTATTGGCATTCCCCATGCCATCAAGTTTGAACGAGGTAATATGTTCATTCTTGATTAACTTGATTATCTGCTCGTTAAAGTTGCGGAAGTAATTTGGGCCAGAAAGAGCAAGTTTTCCATCAACGGTTTCAAAGCCATTTTCTTTAGCATGAGAAACGCGAATATCGCGCGGTTTGTTATAGCCACCCCATGGTGATAGCCATAAACCAACGGAAGTATGCAGGCTGTCAGCTTTTTCTTTTACAACACCAAAACCATTACTGAATGCCGGGCCAAATAGCCATTTTCCTGTGCGGTCATCCCAGCCATCATCCAACAGGAAGCCATCGAGTTTGACGCCGCGCTTTTTAATGAGCTCATCAGCGTAGCTGTCCATCCGGTTCAGCACGTCTTTTTCGGTATAGGTGGTGAAGAAGCCAATATCCATCCAACTGTTGTAATGCAGATAGGGCTGATAAGGGCGTGGGCGCATTGCATTAATGAATTGGTTGAAGTTACGACGCAGCTGATTCGTCGCTTCAAAGGTGCCGAAATAGGTCGTAAAGGTCACTGGTGAATCTGTTTTGATCGGGGTTTTGAGTTCGACATTCAGATTGGTTGTCGTTTCATATGCGTAAGTATTAACGATAGGTTTTTGCGGCAGAATAAAGAAGCTGTCGGCAATAATCGGCGAGCTATTAATCGCGCCGTCAACGTAAGGCGCTTGCGATTGCCCCTTGGTTGGGAAGAAGGTTATTTTCGCAACCTCGCGCGCTTTATCTTTCGCTTTAATGGTGTAGTCGATGCTGGCGTACTTGTCTTTGAGGACATTTAACACCACGGTGACAGCGAAATCTTTATGGTCGTAATCGATATGTATAGCGTCATCTTTTTGGCTGACGTTCTTAATTTTAAAGTCAGCAGCGTGAATAACATCTTCATTCGGCAGCGTTAGAAAGAACAATTCTTTGGGGGCGAGTTTGCTCTGTGAAAGCTTATCCTTCACCACAACTGCAGAATTAGTATCGTTAAATGAAATGGAGATATTGTTGTTATTGAGCAGGTATTCGGAAGCGAAAGCGCCATTGCTAACCAGAAGTAATAATAACGAACTCTTTATGACTTTCTTCATCGTTTGTCCTTGTGATTCGAGGTTTTCGGGGCAAGATTCAAACTGATAGCGTTACCTGGTTTTCCAGGTAACGCTCTAAAGCACGAGATTTATAGCGAGGTTTCAGTTTCAGGAATTAATTTATTGGCAGAACCGCAAACGGTGACTTTACTGCGTACCACTTCTTTCATCGCATCCATTCCGACACGCATGTAATAGCGTGGGTCGTTGCCTTCCGGATTATCGGCAAACCATTTTTTAACTGCTGCGGCGAATGCGATTTTTAATTCTGTCGCGACATTCACCTTGCACACACCCAGCTCAATGGCGCGTCTGACGTAATCATCCGGTACATCGCTTGCGCCGTGTAGCACCAGCGGAATGTCCACCACTTCGCGGATTTCACCCAGGCGTTGGAAATCAATTTTCGGACGTTTAGTGTAAAGCCCATGAGCGGTGCCAATAGCCACGGCAAGGCTGTCGATGCCGGTGAGTTCTACGAAACGGCGTGCTTCTTGCGGGTCAGTAAGGAAAGCACTTTCTTCGTCCACATCCATATCGTCTTCCACACCACCAAGACGACCTAATTCGGCTTCCACACTGCAGTCATTACGGTGGCAAAAATCGACAACGGACTTCACCAAACGTACGTTTTCAGCAAGCGGGAAGTGGCTGCCGTCGATCATTGCGCTGCGCACGCCAGCATTCACTTTACGGCTGATATCTGCCAGTGATTCATGGTGATCAAGGTGCAGTGCAAGTGGCATGTCGTAGCTTTCAGAATAGGCTTCGCACAGGGCGTAAATCTCTTCAAATGCGATGTGTTTAAACGTGCCTGGCGTGCCTGCAAGGATAACTGGCGACTGCATTTCTTTGCACACTTCCAGAATCGCCTGGATAGTTTCTGCGTTATGAATGTTAAACGCAGGGACGGCATAGCCGCGGGCTCGTGCATCCTGAAGAAGGTACTTGGTAGAAATAATACTCATGTTGTGGTCCTCTCAGCCTTTCCACGGATGAATAATCACACCTTTCACAACACGGTTTACCGTGCCGCTGGCAGAAGGCGTATCAGGCGTAATACCTGCTTTGATTGATTCGGTTAGCGCGAAAATCTGTGCATACATCAGGAAGCAGAAAGCCTGCTCAACGTCGATAAAATCGCGGGAAGGTGGCAGCCAGATATGTGGCCCTGCCTCCACTTCCGGGCAAGGTGACGCGCAAATAGCCACGACGCGAAGAGCTTGTTGGTCACGGCGTAATTCAGCCAGTAAATCAAGGTCATACTGGCGAGTATAGGGGTGGCTGGAAACCATCACCACGATTAGCGTTTCGTTGTTGACCAGCGATTTCGGGCCGTGGCGGAACCCGGTTGGTGAGTCATAAAACGCCGCCAGTTTCCCGGCTGTTAGCTCCAATACTTTTAGCGCAGACTCACGAGCAACACCCTGCAACCCGCCGCTGCCAAGATAAACGACACGCTTGAATGGCAGGTCGCCAAACACGCTTTCGTTGAATGCTCCCTGTGAAGCAATGATCTGCTCGCAACGGTTAGCTACGTCTTTGAAAGTGGTGCTGTTGATTACATCAGGAGCAAATACGGCAAGGCAGCTGGCCATCATGGTGGTGATGCTGCTGGTCATGGCAAAGCCGCGATCGTGCGTTTCCGGTGGCATAAGTAGCGCCAGTGAATTGCTGCTTGCTGCCGCGTTCTGATACAGGCAACCGGCTTCGTTACAGGTAATGATCAGATGGTAGCAGTGCTCCATAACCTGATTGGCTAAATCGACTGCGGCAACGCTTTCCGGGCTATTGCCGGAGCGTGCAAAAGAAACCAACAGTGTGGGTTCCTGTGGAGATAAGTAATCCAGTGGATTGGTAACCAGGTCGGTGGTGGGTACTGCAACAAAGTTTTTCCCGGTGTGGCGTGACAGCCACGGCGTAATAATATCGCCAATAAAAGCGGAGGTTCCTGCACCCGTCAGGATAATTTTTAGCGAGGTGTTTTGTAGCAATGGCTCGAGGAATGCATCGATGCTGCTACGTTGATTGCCGATATTTTTTAACGATCGGTTCCAGCTTTCTGGCTGCTGGCGGATCTCTTGTTCGGTCCAGGTGGATGTGCCGGAAAGACAGGCTGATTGGGTTTCGCTCATTACTCAGTCCTTAGCAGTGCAAGATCATCGGAAGTAGCACAAAGCAGTACAGGACAATCTTTCGTTTTGTTTCATTTACTCAACTTCATGCTTAAATAAAATCTATAGAAAAGAAAACGAAAGGTCAATGTAAGAAAAACAATAAAACGAAAAATGTGATCCACGAAAAGATGGTGTTCATTCAACTTATTGTTTTAATTTATTATTAATAATAAATAGATAATTGACGTGAGATTTATCGAAAGGAAAAGAAAGGTCTGTCGCGGGCAGGCGACAGACAAAAGTGAGATGTAACGAAAGAACTACAAAGGGGAGTTCTGGCCACTAATCCAAATGTTTTGCAGCAATAGCTGCGAATTGAGTTCAATCAAATTAGCTCGTTTACCAACGGCTATCGAACCTAACTCTTTGTCTAATCCCAGCATTTTTGCCGGATGCAGTGACGCCATATGGATGGCATCTTCCGCACAGACGCCAGCGTGGGCCACCATATTTCGCACTGCGGCATCAAGCGTTAGGGTACTTCCGGCAAGCCCACCGCTTTCGGTTCGTACGATCCCGTTATGCATCGTTACCGGATACCCACAAATCGAATAGTTACCGTCAGGCATCCCTGAGGCACTCATGGCATCAGTAATTAGCAGTGTTCGGGCGTTAGCACAGCGACAACAAATATTCATGACGGCAGGATGAACGTGGTGTCCATCGGCGATCAGCTCAAGCCAGGCGCGTTTATCGGTTAAACCCGCTCCGACCATACCCGGATTGCGGTGGTGCAGGCCCGTCATCCCATTAAAGCAATGCACCAGACCATCAGCCCCGGCATCAAAAGCTTGCATGGTTTGTTCATAGCTTGCCGCACTATGGCCGAGCATCACGCGTACATCGCGGCTTTTCAGATGCTTAATTGCATCCAGTGCCGCAGGTTTTTCAGGTGCCAGTGCCAAAATACGCAACGTGTTTTGCGATATCTCTATCAGCCTGTCCAGCTCGGCAATATCCAGCTCGCGGAACAACTCCGGCGGATGAGCACCTTTGTTTTGTGGCGTAAAATACGGCCCTTCAAGATAGCTTCCCAGCACGCTGGCACCCGGCCCGCCGTGATAGCAACGCCGGGCGATACGCCGCAATGCCTGCTCAATATTGGCAAGGGGGGCGGTGACGGTTGTAGGCAACCAGCCGCCTACACCTTCACGCGCTTTGTGAAGAGCGAGTCTGTCAAGGACGCCTGGATCGTTATCCATCACGTCAACCCCGTCGCCACCATGAACATGAATATCAATGTAAGCCGGGCTTAAAAGCTCGGTTTCTCGTGCCATTATCCCTACAGGAATAGGTTCGATGGCGACGATGGTTTCGTTATCAATCCGTACCTGATGGTCGTCCAGCCAGCCGTGTTCGGTGAGCACTCGCCTGGCTCGCAACAGTGTGGTCATATTCCTTCCTCGACCGCCTCAGCTTCACGGTAACGCCCCATTTCATCGACCAGGCTGGTTAATCCACGATGACCGCATTCCAGCGCCTGGAGGCGAAACTCTTGACTGCTTAATCCATCACGTTCGAGCACCATTTCCAGCAACAGCTGCAAGTTAATACCGGTGATCACTTCGCGACCTGGCTGCTGCAACGCCATGGTTGATGCCACCCGGAACGGTGTGCCACCGAGTAAATCGGTTAAAAACACCAGCCCTTCACTCTCATCTAATGCACCGATGGCTTCTTCAAACTGCTGAGTGAGAAGCGCTGTTGAAGATGTCTCGGGGAAATCAATGGCGATAAGTTGCTCTTGCTCGCCAAGAATCTGCTTCATCGCTTTTTCCAGCCCGGTGGCAAAGCCACCGTGGCCGCTAAGAATAATACTTAACATATTGTTTTCTCTCGCTTACAGGAAGTGGGCAAACTTCCCGACAACACCCAGCACGACCGTGATACCGATAAGACGCAGAGGGCTCCAGCCGCGGCGCACCAGTGCGTACATGCACAGGGTATAAACCAGGGGTAAAAATGCTGGCATCAGCTTGTCGATAACGTCGGTTTGCAGTTTCACTACCGCATCACCCGCCGTGATTTCAAGCGTGGTAGAAAGGCGAACGTAAGTGGCAACCAGCGCACCGATGACTGTCATCCCCACAATAGACGCGGCATGACCCACTTTGCGCGTGTTGGCTTTAATCAGCGGGATGGCCGCCACACCCATACGGTAAGCGTAATGAGCAAGGCCGAAGCGCAGGCCGAGATGCACCACGTTAAACAGTACGATAAATATAACCGCCCCGAGAATTGACCCCTGAAGTGCCAGGCTTGCCCCGATACCGCCGCAAATCGGCAGTAAAGTCAGCCAGAACATGGCATCGCCAATCCCGCCCAGCGGTGCACCCACAGCAATTTTAGTGCTCTGGATGCTGTTCACATCCTGCTTTGAGCGCTCCATCGCCAGAATAATGCCGATGACAAAGGTCACGAGGAAAGGGTGGGTGTTGAAGAACCCCATGTGGCCTTTCATGGCGCGGGCCAAATCGTTTTTGTTGGTGTGAATCTTTTTCAGTGCGGGCAGCAAACCATAGAGCCAACCAGATGCCTGCATACGTTCATAGTTGAATGACGCCTGGAGTAACATGGAACGCCACGCTACCCGGTTAATATCCTGTTTCGTCAGTTCCGCGCCAATACTTTGATCTTCATAAATATTGTCATTTTTATCGACCGTATCAGTGTCCGTGACATTGACGGATTGCAGAGTCTGTTCGTTAGATACCATCTTCAAATTCCTCTTGCTTCACGTGTGTAGGTTGCTGCGGTGCCGGGTCTTTGCGTAAGAAATCAATCAGCGCCATTGCTAACGCGGCAGCGGCAATCGCCAGCACCGGCAGTTTCAGCCAGGCGGCAGCCACAAAGCCGAGAATGAAATAAGGGATGTAGACATTCTTCATCATGATTTTCAGCAGCACGGCAAAACCGATTGCTGGCATGATTCCGCCTGCGACACCCAGGCCGTCAATCAGACGAGCAGGCAGCATATCGATAGCGGTTTTCGCATGTTCCGCACCAAAATAAATGGGCAGGAAAGCGCACAGGAAATAGAAGATGCCGAGTGCCAGTAATGCCAGATAGTTCACACGCTCAATGCCATCGGTATCAGCATTGGCGGCCATTCGGTCGCAGCGTGCCATCACACCCGACATGATGGAGAACAGGAAAGTAATCCCCATTTGTACAGCTACTGCGAACGGTACAGCAACGCCGACTGCCACTTCAGGTTTTACCCCGGTAGTGATGGCGAAAGTGGTACCTACAATGGTGCCGATAATGACGTTAGGTGGCTGTGCGCCTGCAAGCGGTGCAAGCCCCATCCAGACTAATTCCAGCGTACCGCCGGTCAGAATTCCGGTGTGGAGATCGCCAAGAATCAAACCAACCAGTGGCCCAAGCACGACCGGACGGTGCATATGCGTCAGGCCGTTGAACATATCCAGGCCTGCAATAAAGGCCAGAATGCCCAACGCTAATGCCTGTAATAAGCTAATTTCCATAGAAAATTCCTCAGAGGAGTTTATAGAGATCCTGAGCGGATTCCGTCGGCACACCCTGAACAAAACATTCCACTCCGGCCTTTTGGAGGCCATTAAAAGCGGCAATATCCTGGTCATCTACAGAGACGGTTTTCGCTATTTGTTGTTTGCCTTCTGCGTAGTGCATGTTGCCGACGTTAATTCTCGTCACAGGCACTTCCCCTTTCACCAACGTCAGAAAATCATCCGGATTTTTGCAAACCAGCAGGATTTTCTGGCGGTCAGCTGCGCGGTGAATATTGTCGATAACTTTTTGCAGTGACCAGAAACGGACGGCGATCCCTTCAGCCAGAACCATTTCCATCAGATTTTGCTGTACCGGATCTTCTGCAACTTCATCGTTGGCAACCAGCACGAGGTTTGCTCCGGCAAAACCGACCCATTGAACGCCAACCTGGCCGTGGATCAATCGCTCATCAATGCGGCTTAATACGATATTTGGCATTTTTTCCTCGATTATCATTATGTTATTTATTGGAGTCATTGCTCTGGCAGGCTGCGTGGTACTGGCGCAACACATCCTGGATATGGTCGATGATCAGTTCATGCGGTGTTGCCGCGATTTTTCCTTCACGGACCTTAGCGTATTGAAGTGGCAGATATTGGCTGATCAACGGCAAAGGAATAGATTCATCAGCCAGATTGCTTACAAGTTTTGAATACGCCTCGTCAATATCATGATCCGGCCAGTAGTAACGCACGCGGTCGGAATAGCTGTAACCGCGAGCCAGGCGACGGTCGCTGTCACTGCCGTGGTAGTGATGTTTCCAGTAGTCAGGATGCTCGAGCATCACACTCTCAAGTACTTCTCGCAGCCCTGAGCATTTATGCGCCGGGCGTAATTCGCGTTCGATAGCCGCCAGCGAAAACAGCGTTTCACGCAATGCAAAGGTCAGTGCCGGCCCAACTTTTAGAATGGCGAAGTGGTTTTCAACCAGCTGCTGTAATGCCTGCGGCGTCTGGTAGTCGGTGGAGTGCGCTTCAAACACCATCGTGTCGAAGGCTTCAATCATCTGGCTGAGGAAAAGCGCTTTCTCAGGTTGGTAATCAATCACCTGGGTGTGGTCGAACTCAACGCCAGGCTGGACAACCAGGCCGATAATGCGTGGCCACAACGCGCTTAAACCTTGCAATTCAAAGGCGTGGCGATGGGCCTCAAGCGTTGCTTTTGCTGCCTGTGGCGTGGTGACGGCGAGTTCTGCCAGCGTTTCATGCGCACCACCAGGAACGGGCACTTCAGTGCCAATAACGTAAACCAAATCAGATTCGCCGAACGTTTCAATCGCTGTTTGCTCGGCAATTTTTGCAAGCCTCGCCGCACGCATGGCGACAATGGCATCGGTTAATGGAACAGGGTCATCGGCGCAAGACATGCTGCAATCAAGGTGGATTTTTTTAAAACCCGCGGCGACATAGCAACGAATCAGTTCCTCTGCATTGCGCATCGCGTCCTCTGCGCGCAGCGACTGCCAGCGGTTTGGGCCCAGATGGTCGCCACCCAGAATTAATTGGTTACGCGGAAAGTGGTGTAAGTCTGCCATCTGCTCGGCAAAACCGCGGAAATCTTGCGGTGTCATTCCGGTGTAGCCGCCGTGTTGGTCAACCTGATTGGATGTCGCTTCTATTAATAAGAGCGATTTAGCATCCCGGGCATGGCGCATTGCCGCTTCGAGAACCAATGGGTGAGCGGAACAAACGGCAAAAATGCCACATCGTGAATCCTGTTTATGGTCGGCCACAAACGCGGTTAAATGTTTCACTTTCCTCTCCGTATGAGTTTGTTGTGAATCTGTCTTTCGATTTGTTTCATTTAATAGTGGTGTATCGTGCGATAAAAACAAAACGAAAGATAATAGAATTGAGATCTGTTTCGCAAAAGAAACATAATGAAAGGCTATTTGACACGATTGCAGCAAATGCAGTACACGATGCAAAGGCTTGCTTTTCGCGAAAAGAAAGGTGTTAATAGGCGAAGTGAAATGAAACGAAAGGCTTT
>DASXXQ010000052.1:0-14526 GCA_036502985.1 Buttiauxella sp. | reverse complement strand
ATGTCCATTTTTACCTATATATGGCAGTTCTTTTTTGTTCGTAAAATGAATACAATTAAAAATGACTTGAGAGTGGTTACGGATTTTCCCTTCATTTGTCACCAAAAATATTAAAAATGATCATGGGCAGTTGTTAATTTCTTGTTTGCATTTATGCCAGCCAGAAAACAGACATGTTCTTTTTCCCTCATGTGTAGTTGTTAATTAATTGCGACATTCTTTATTTAAATCTGGCTGTCGTAAATTTTAACTATTTAACAATACACGTACCAAACGGCATAAATAGTAACTAAAGCCTATACCCAACGCATCTGCTGCTTGAAAGACGATGGGTATACATAACGGGTTAAAAACTTGGACTCTACAACGAGCAACAGCGCAGCGCGTACCAATAAAAGGTGGGGTTTACCGCTGATCCTCCCGTGCCTGCTTTACTTACTTGCACAGCTACTCAGCAGCCATCGGGTTTTTGAAGGCCATGTTTTAGTCGTCTACGACCTGAAGTTAGCCGCATTAACCGCGCTGTTGGTGCTGTTTGGCTATAGAGTCCTGCCCGGATTTATTCTTCTCGCGGTTTACACGCTGTTCTTTCGTCCTGAAGCCGAAGTGTATGAATTATTGTGCTATTTGGCGGCATCACTGATCAGTACATATCTCTACCGAATCAGTACCGGCTGGCGTAGTGCGGCAAGTTTTGGCCGTATTCAGTTAACAACAAAAAGAATCGTCTGGCTGTGCAGTGTCAATGCGGTGCTGAGCATTATTTTTTGCGAAGTGATTTGCTGGGTTATGTATCGCAGCAGCCATTCATTAATGGGATATTTCGATCTTCTCAGCTATGAGAATCTAGTTAGATTACAAGGGATTATGAACGGGTGTGTCACCGGAATTCCTTTGTTTTATACGGTACTGCGCATAATCGGCCGCCCAAGGTATTGGTTTACTTGCCTAAGGGCGATGAAAGCCCAGTTTTCAGCCAATGTGAGTCTTTTACAGTTTGCTGTGTGGTCGGCGTTGGTCATCGGCCTGATGGTCTGCCTGAACGTCCCGTACAAGAACAATATTCTGTTCACTTTTTATAGCCTGATACTGATATTCCCGCTCATGTTATGGAGCGCGGTGCGTATTGGTTATGTTTTTACCTGCCCGGTCTGGACCGTGATGATGATTGTGCTGGCGAAGAATAATGAAAATTATATCGCGCTAAACGACGACTTCATGCTGCATCAGGTGCTGGTTTCAACGGTCATTTTTATCTTCACTTTGACCATTGTGATCATGGGCGTTCTGGCCAGATTCAATACGCTTCGTTTCGAACAGTTGCTGCATATGGGCCTGACCGATCCGATGACGCAAATGCCGAACCTGCGGGCATTAAAGGCGGATATTAAAGCCTCTCCAGACTCCACGGTTTGCCTGATTCAGGTTCCTGAAATGGAAATATTCTCCCGTCGTTATGGTTTGCACTTTCGCGCCAGATACCAGAAAAAACTGGCAGAGCATCTGAGGGGCACGCTGAATACTGGCGAGAGGGTTTACTACCACGCGGGATATGGCCTGTTGATGAAACTGGAGCAACCGAGTTGGGGGCGGCTGAGCATCCTCTATAGCGAAGCCAACTTATTTCGCTACTTGCATAACAATCAGCAACTTGGTTTTCGCAGCGGCCTCGGATACTGCCGGGCAACCCTGTTCTGCAATGACATTTATAGCCTGACCGGAAAGCTGGGTATCGTTTCTGGGTTATCGCTGCTCAACGGTAAGCCTGAAAATCTTGAGGCGCAGTCCAGCCGTATCATTGAGAGTTATATCGTTGGGCGCACTGACATTCGCACCGTATTGCAGAAAACACTGGATAACGACGCGTTCGTTTTAATGGCACAGCCTATTGTCAGTACCCGTGGCGAAGAACGGTATCACGAGATCTTGCTACGTATGCAGGACGAGGAAGGGCAGTTTATTCCGCCAGACAGATTCCTGCCGGTGGCAACCGAAGCCGGTCTTGCTCCGGATATCGATTTATGGGTGATTAGAAATACGTTAAAAACGATGCAGTTGCACCCGAATCGCTGTTTTTCAATCAACCTCGCGCCGATCACTGTCTGTCGCAGCAGTTTTGTTCATCACGTTCAGCTACTGCTCACGCAATTTGGCGTCGACCCGCAGCGAATCATTTTTGAAATTACGGAAGCCGATGCGCTTTCCGATACCGAACAGTCGCAGAACACCGTTCGTGCGCTCAAAAACCTTGGGTGTCGGGTCGCCATTGATGATTTTGGGACCGGCTTTTCAAGCCATGCCCGGTTAAGGGATGTTAGCGCGGATATTCTCAAAATAGACGGATCGTTTATTCGTGAAATTACTGAGAATGAAGTCAGCCATTACATTGTTGAGTCATTTTGCCATGTGGCAAAAATGAAAAATATGCAGGTAGTCGCTGAGTATGTTGAAAACGAAAAAATACAACTCTGCCTGGAAAGAATGAATGTGGACTGGCTTCAGGGCTATCACATCGGTAAGCCCGTGCCATTACTTTCGCTGGAATGAACAGCAATATTTAGCCGTAGCAGGGGGATTCGCGAAAGTGACATCCATTCTGTGCGGGAAAAACATATTTTAAAACTCTTTAGATAACTGGAAACCCATGCACAGATTTCTAACAATGCAGCGCCGCTCACAGGCGGGGAACGCAACAGGCAAAGATAATTTTTTCACATTTTGGCTGCATAAGTTACACGTGGGCGTTGCCATGAAGTTGGGGCTGATGCTGGTCTCGTGTATTGCCGTATTACTCGTTGGCGCTTCATTTTTGCTCTCGTCTTATTTAGCGACGCAGCTGCAAAATAATGCGTTGGAAGTTCTGCGCTCCAATACACGAATCTTCCATAACAATATTTTCACGGAATACAAAAGGGTTACGAGGGACGCTGAGCGTTATAGCGACGTTTATATTAACAACTACCAGAATATGTCCCCGGCACCGTTGCATTCCATGGATGGTGCGGCATTAAAAGCCTTATTAAGTGATACCAAAATTAATGCTCACTTCACCGAATTAACCAGCGTTTTCGCTTCAACGTTTGTGCGGGAAGGTGAGCAGTTTGTACGCATTTCCACTTCACTTCAGGGGAAAGAAGGCAGAGTGGCTACCGCGACCGTGCTCAGCAATGACAACCCTGCGCTGGCAGAATTAATCAAAAACAAACCTTATTCGGGTGTGGTGGTGTTGTACGGAAAACAGTTCATTAGCCACTATGAGCCGATTGCCGATAAATATGGTCAGGTAGTGGGGGCTGTTGCGATAGGTTTTGATGTGAAACTTGCTCTGCAACCGGTGATTAAAGAGCTGTTAGCGGTTCATATTGGCGAAGGCGGTTATGCCTACGTGATGGATGCCGGATTTAGCCCTGGCACCATGATTTCACACCCAACGCTTGCCAATCAGCATGTTGAAAATCTCACCGATGCCCATGGCTACAAACGCTTCTCTGACATACTGGCGAAGAAAGACGGCACGATTTACTACGAAACCGTCAGTGGTTACGGTGCGGCGCCGCGCCAGAGAGTGGCCGTCTTTGAACATATCGATGGCATCAACTGGATAGTGGCCACCACCAGTTATGTCGATGACGTTGCCCGTAGCAGCAATCTGGTGCGCAATAGCCTGCTGCTTTTCAGCGTGCTGCTGATGCCGGTGATTTTGCTGCTGATTACCATTACCAGCCGCATCCTGATTTCTCGTCGTTTAAATAATGTGCTGAAAATTTCGCAATCTATTGCACAGGGTGACCTCACCGTTGATGTACATGTCGATCACAATGATGAAATTGGTGATTTACTCAGCGCCAATGAAAAGATGAGGGCGGCTTTGCACGCACTGGTGGGCGGGGTGGTTTCCCATGCTCAACACGTGCATGAGGCGGCGTTAAACATCACTGAAGCGGTGGATGGGCAAGCTTCAACCAGCGTGGAAACTTCTTCTTCGGTGGCAGAAATTACCTCAACCATGGAAGAGCTCTCGGCTTCCTCAACGCAGATTGCCGAGCATTCTCGCGCGGTGGTGGATATTGCCAATGTCACCCTCGACGACTGCAATAAAGGGTCTGATTCGATGGGCGAGTTGCTTACTCGCATGGCGGATATCGACAGTGACAACCAGCAAAGCATGCGTGAAATCATGATGCTGGGGAACAAATCGAAAGAAATTAGCCGCGTGATGGTGATTATCAATAACGTTGCGGATCAAACGAAGCTCATCGCCTTTAATGCTGCACTGGAAGCGGCAAGTGCAGGCGAGTCCGGCAAACGTTTCTCAGTGGTGGCTGCGGAAATCCGTCGCCTGGCGGATTCTGTCACGGAATCGACCTTTGAGATTGAGAATAAAATCAGTGAGATCCAGAACTCGATTAATCGACTGGTTCTCAACGCCGAAAAAGGCAGTAACAGCATTAAAGCAGGGACTAAAGCCTGTAAAGTCAGCTCAGAACGCCTGCATGACATTGTGGCTACGGCGGAACAAACTTCTACGGCCGCAATGCAAATTTCTTTGTCAACTCAGCAGCAGAAAACAGCGAGTAATCAAGTTGTTATGGCGCTTCGTGAAATCGTGGTGGCCAGCAATTATACCTCTCAGTCAATTAAAGACATTCTGTCCATTAGCCAGGATATGACGCAGTTGTCCGAAGAGTTGAACCAGGCCGCCGGGTCTTTCAAATTGACGGATAAACCTGATGACAAGGCCTAAGATCCGCGTGCTGATCGTCGATCATGGCAGCAAACCGCGTAATGATTTGATACGACAGCTTGAGATTAATAAGAATATTGCTGTGGTTGGCCAGGCTGTGCATCGCGAACAAGCGGCGAGCCTGGTGCAAAAAATGTCTCCCGATATTCTGGTTCTGACATTAGGTGCGCCGGATCGTGAAAACGTGGAAACCGTTGAAACAATTATGGCGACCTGTGCTATCCCCATCATGGTGATGCGTTACTACCCCGATGCCCAGTGGGATGCAGAATACATCACCCATGGCGCGCTGGCGGTGGTCAATAATCAGGGGGAATCTGCACAGGCGACCCAGGTCTTGCACCGTCAGGTCGAAATGCTGGTGGGGGTTAAAGTTATTCGCCACATCCAGGGGTTGCGTCACCATATCGAAACCGCCCCAGGGTGCATTCCAGCCCCGAAGGATTTTGAGGCTGTTCATCGCGAATGGCCTTATGTTCTGGCCATTGCCTGCTCAACCGGTGGGCCGCAGGCACTGAGTAAATTGTTGCAGGCGCTGCCTGCGGTTTTCCCCTGCCCGATTCTTATCGCACAGCATATTGCCGATGGCTTCGCGAAAAGCATGGTGCAGTGGCTGGATGGTATCAGTGAACTTCAGGTGCAACTCGCGCAGGCTAATGACGTTTTAAAAGCGGGCCGCGTGTATATCTTGCCGCCTGAACACCATCTGATGGTCAAAAAAAATCACCGATTAGAGGCCATTCCTCGTCAGGCTAATGACGTTTACCACCCGAGTTGTAATTTGCTGTTGGAGTCAGTCGCCGATGTTTACCGTGAAAAAGCGGTAGGACTGATCATGACGGGTATGGGGAGTGATGGCTGCCGTGGAATAGAAGCCATCTTTCAAAAAGGTGGCAAAACGCTGGCTCAGGATGAAGCCAGCTCGGTGGTATTCGGCATGAATAAATTCGCCATTGATAAAAAGGTTATCCATAAAATCCTGCCGCTGGAAAAGCTGGCAGGGGCTTTGCTGGCAATGACGCCTCTCGGTCAAACTGAGGAAAAACTGCCATGATCCCCAATATAGCGAGCTTTAAAGCACTGATTAAAGACAGAGTCGGCCTGCATTTTTTTAACGGCATGGAAGGGTTACTCAATGCGGCTTTGCTCAAGCGTATGTCCGAGAGGGGAAAAGAGAGCTGCGAAGAATACTATGAAAAGCTATGCGTCTCGACGACCGAGTTCGACAAGCTCTTAAGCTTACTGACGATCAATGAGACCTACTTTTTCCGGGAGCCGGACGTGTTGGATATCGTCTGCGATTTGCTGGTGCCACGTATTCTTGAGCAACGCAGCGGGCCGGTGCGTATTTTAAGTGCGGGTTGTTCATCGGGTGAGGAAGCGTATTCACTAGCAATCAAACTCCACCAGAAATACCACGAGGCGTTTGCGCAGCGTGTGGAAATTCATGGTTGCGACATCGATACCAAAATTCTGGAGAAAGCCCGGGCGGCAAATTATTCCAGTTATTCGTTTCGGGGTGTAGACCCGCTATTGCAGCAAACCTATTTCACCCGCAACGGCAACCAGTTCCAACTGCACGACGTGATTCGTCATAAGGTGACGTTCCACCGTTCAAATATTGTCAAAGAACAACTCCAACCAAAGTTTGACATTATTTTGCTGCGCAACGTCTCAATTTATTTTGATGTCGATACGCGGCGTCTGCTGCATTTTAATTTGTTAACCATGCTCGAACCTGACGGGGCGTTGTTCTTCGGTAACGCCGAAACGCTGGCCAATAACTTTGGTATCCTGAAACTGAAGCAAGAGCAGGGGCATTTTTATTTCTGCCAGCCCAAAAATTCACGCGTTTCAGTACCGGCTGCAAACGTAACTCCGCGAATGATTTCACCGGTTATCCCGGCTAAAACATCTCCAAAAGTTCCAGCCCCGCAGCAATGTGATAGCTGGATTAAAAGCGCGCTGGCCTGCGTGGCAGATAAACGCTTTTCCGAGGCGGAAGACTGGATAAACCAGGTGCTGGCTATTGATACTCACCATCAGGAAGCGCTGGTCATCGAAGGTGCCATTGCGTTGGAAAAATGTGAGTTCGAACAAACGGCTGTGAGCGCGAAACACGTGCTGGAGCTGGATGAATGGTCAGCCGAAGCCAAAATGTTGCTCGGGCTTGCCACGATGTGGCAGCAGCATACGCAACAGGCGATTGCCTGGTTTAGACAGGTGGTTTATCAGCAGCCTGGCTACTGGCCTGCACATTATTATCTGGCGGAAATGTATCGGCAAAGTGAGCTGCATCGCCCGGCGCAGCGTACTTACCGCATCACGCTGCAACTTCTTAACGCGGAAGTGAACAATACGACGGACAGCACCTGCGCACTGCGGCTGCCGCTGTCATTTCCGACTAACTCGTTTCGTTTTCTTTGTGAACATCAGTTGGCGCAGTTCACCAGTCAGGATGGGCAATAGAGAACCGTATGGCAATCGATCTTAAAAAATTTGTGCTGCGCTTTATTGATGAAGCAAACGGCCATTTGCAGACCGTGAAGGAAGGGGCATTTCTGCTTTCCTCGGGTCAAAATACTGACGCGCAAATTGGCGAGATGTTTCGTGCTGCACACACCCTGAAAGGGGGCGCGCGCATGTTGAAGCTGCAAAGCATTGCGGATGTTACCCATCAGCTTGAGGATATTCTCAGCGAACTGCGTGATAAAAAGCTCGCGCCTGACCAAACCCTTGGCACCTTGATTTTGCAGGCCACCGATTACCTGTCCAACCAACTGGCGCAACTGTCGGCAAGCGAAGGTGACAATCAGTTGCCTCCTGCCGATGCAGCCTTGTGCGAACGGCTTGCCCGCGCCAGCCGCGGTGAAACGGAAATAGAGACAACGAAAGTCGCTACGGCACCGGTAGAAAAACCAGCGACGCTGGATGCGGTGGAAAGTGGTGTTAAACAAGCGGGTTCAGTGCGGGTTAAACTCGAAAAACTTGATGACCTGATTAACATTTTGGGTGAAGTTGTCGCCAGCCATGACCGCCTTGAACAGCAAGTGCAGGCATTGTCTAACCTTGCACCACGCCTGGCACAAATGGATGCAGAACATCTCCGCCAGCAAATTCAGCAATTCAGCCGCAAGCTGAAAGAAGATTTTCAGGTTCAGCATCTCCAGATGTATGAGTTGTATGACGTTGCCACCACCATTCGTATGCTTCCGATGTCGACGCTGTTTGAACCTGTCTCTATGCAGGTGAGGGAGTTGGCCGCATCGCTTAATAAGCAAGTGGATTGCCGGATTCTGGGCGGTGAGGTCGAGATCGACCGGCAATTAATTGATCGTCTGTCTGAGCCTTTAACCCACCTGTTGCGTAACGCCGTCGACCACGGTTTGTGCGAACCCGCTGAACGGTTGGCCACCGGTAAATCTGCCCGTGGCACTATCACATTGACCACTCAACAAGATGGGCGCGGCATTTTGCTGCGCGTCGAAGATGATGGTCGGGGTTTAGATTATCAGGCTATTCGTGCCAAAGCCGTGGCGCGAGGATTAGTCGACGCCGACGCGGTTGAAAAGCTTTCAGAGCTGGAATGTAACGAGTTGATTTTCCATCCAGGGTTTTCGACCAGCAAAATTGTGACTGAATTATCCGGTCGCGGTGTCGGCCTGGATATCGTTCGTAAAACTATTGTTGCGGACCTGCAAGGCACGTTGCAGGTACACAGCCGTCCAGGTCAGGGCACGACATTTATTATCCGATTGCCTATTTCTTTGGCCATGATGCGTATCTTGCAGTTTAAGCAGCAGAACCATCTTTTCGGTCTTTCTGCGCAGTATGTTGTTGAAGTGGTTAAATATTCCCGCGATGAAATACGCGATATTGCCGGGCGGCCGGCAATCATTCTGCACAATGAATTTATCCCCGTTATTTCAGCCGCTGAGTTGCTGCGTATTGACGACCCGCAGGGGAATCAAAGCTCCCCCACGCCAGTGGCGACCAGCTTGCTGCTGATTATTATTCAGAACCAGTTTGGCAAGATGGCGATGCTGGTGGATAGCTTACTCGATGAGCGCAACATGATGATTAAGCCGCTGCCGAAACATATGCAACAGCAGGCTTTGGTCTCCGGCATGGTGCTGAGTACCGATAACCAACTGGTGAGTATTTTGCAGGTGCCTGTGCTCATGGCGATGGCGCAAAAGCAGGGGCAGCCCAGGACAACAGCCCCTAAACCACAAACGCAGCAGAATTCATGGCATGTCTTGATCGTCGATGACTCTTTAAATACGCGTGAAATTGAGAAGAACGTTCTCGAAGCCCACGGTTATCAGGTCACGCTTGCCGAAGATGGATTCTCGGGATTACAGAAAGCGCGTTTAACGCAATTTGACGCCGTGTTGACGGATGTTGAAATGCCGGTGATGGATGGATTCTCACTGACTAAAGCGCTGCGTGCGGAAGAAAATTACCAACATATTCCAATTATTATCGTCACTTCGCGAGCTAAAGAAGAAGACCGTCGCCGGGGTATTCAGGTTGGTGCAGATGCTTATATCGCGAAGGGTGATTTTGAACAGGATAGCCTCATAGAAACATTAAAAATGCTTTTGTGCTGATGGCTAATTAAGTGAGAAGAAGATGCGTGTTTTATTAGTAGATGATGATTTGTTTGCGGCTGAACTGGCTTCGGTATTTCTGGAAATGAGTGGTTATGAAGTGATTATTGCCGAAAGTGCGATGACGGCTTTAGCCCATCTTGATTCAGACCCTGAGATCAGTCTGGTGATCAGTGATTTCCATATGCCGGAAATCACCGGGCTTGATCTATTCGAAGTGTTGCGAGCCAACGGCTGGAACAAACCTTTTATTTTACTCAGCGCCAGCGAGATGACAGACATTACCGTTATCCCCGATTGTTGGGTGAAGAAAGACGAGAATATGGCAGAAAGACTGGTGGCTGTGGTGAATGAATTACTTAAGCCCGGCGAAGCGACTGAATAAATAACACCCTAAACACATCAAGCTGCAACTTGATTTATTTAGGGGGGGACACAATCACGATGAATCAAGAAGTGACGCAAACTACGATGAGCACTGCTCAGGATAAAATCGCTCGCCTACGTCAGCGCTTTTTACAACGCATTCCCACTATGCTGAATCAGGCTGAAGGTCTGCTGGTCAAATTAACGGCTGAACCAAATGACGCAGACAACAAGCAACTGCATCTTCTGTTGCACAGTATTCACGGAACCAGCGCCTCGTTTGGTTTTACTAAAATCGCCAGCCAGGCCGCTGAAGGTGAGCATCTGATTGTGAGCGAAACGCTCACGGACACGCTTTACCAAAAGCTTGAGCTCGTCGTAAAGCAACTTTATGCACTGACAGAAGAGCAGACAGAAAGCGCGCGTCGCGGAGGGGATGCATTAGTTAAATTCCCGATAGCGGCTTCAAGCCAGGAAGAAGTCGCGATTAACCGAACCATCAAGCCTGTTTATTTGTGTGATGATGAAAGCGACCAGGCCGAATTGCTGGCAACGCAGCTTCGTTGTTTTGGCTTCATTTGTTATGTGTTTACCAACACAGCAGATTTCACCAAAGCGGTCATATCCCAGCCTCCGTCAGTTGTGATTATGGATGTGAGTTTTCCAGAACATGCCTACGGTGGGCCGCTGGCGATGTCGGATCTGAAAAAGAAAGTCGGCACCCCTTTCCCGGTGCTTTACCTTTCTTGCCACAGCCATTTCCACGCGCGCATCAACGCGATTAAAGCGGGCTGTGATGGTTACTATGTGAAGCCCGCATCCACTACGGATTTAGTTCAGGAACTGCATCGGTTAACGCAGCCTTCACTGAAAAAGCCGTATCAGGTTTTGCTGATTGATGATGAGCCGGAAGTCGCTCAATACAACGCCGAGATGCTGCGTGCGGCGGGCATGGAAGTGCATGTGCTTTCGCAGATCCCACATTTATTGAACGTACTGAATACCCATCCCATCGACATTGTGTTGATGGATTTCCACATGCCGGATTACAGCGGCGAAGAACTGACAAAACTGATCCGCCAGATCCCACAGCATATCGGTTTACCTATCGCTTATCTGTCGAGTGAAACCAATAAAAAAACCCAGTTCGGGGCGATGAGCACTGGCGCTGAAGATTTTATTATTAAGCAGGCGGACCCGCAGGAGTTAATTAATGCGGTTTCGATTCGTGCTGAAAGAATGCGCACGCTGCGTGCTCGCATGTCACAGGACAGTTTAACGGGCCTGTATAACCACTCGACGACGACGCATTATCTGGAAAGTGCCATTACTGAATCTAACTACAGCGGCCTTCCTTTCAGTCTGGTGATGGTCGATTTGGATCACTTTAAAAGCATCAATGATACCTACGGCCACGTTGCAGGTGACCAGGTTATTTTGGGTATCTCGCAGCTGTTTTCACACCGCATGCGCAGCACCGATATTGTCGGACGTTACGGCGGAGAAGAGTTCGCGATAATTATGCCTGGCACATCCAAAGAGCAGGCGGCACTCGTCGTTGAACGGTTGCGTCAGGGCTTTGAAAAAATTCATTTTTCGGTGAATCAGACCCGCTTTAGCAATACCTTCAGTGCGGGCATTGCCTCCTGGCAACAAGGCGACAAAATAGAAACGATTCGCGAGCGTGCTGACCAGGCATTATATTCGGCAAAGCAGCAGGGACGTAATCGGTATTGCCTCGCCGAAGGTAAGGAAGTCGCATGAACGCGCAATTAGAGCAAATATTAAGCCACTATCAGGACGAAAATCGCGAAATCGCCAACGTTGACGAGCCGCAATGTAGCCTGGTTTTATTCAGACAGGCAGGCAACAACTTTGCTTTTTACGGCTCACAAATAAAAGAAATTATGGCCGAGCGTCCTGTTTCTTGGGTGCCTGGTTGCCCGCCATCCCTTGAAGGGGTGATTAATCACCGTGGGCGCGTTGAGTCGGTTATTAACATAAATCGGCTGATTGATGCGCCTTTGCAGGATGCGCCAGGAAAACGCACCCTTCTTATTGGCCGCGGCACGAAAATGCAAAGTGGGATCCTGGTCGATAAACTCATTGATGTGCTGGATGTAGCAGAAAGCCAGATTCATCCGGCAGCGGATAATTTATCAACCGCTATGCAAAAAATTGTGGTCGGCATTGTTCCTGTTGGGCAGGAATACTATGCGTTATTGGATTTGAACTTAGTCTTTGAGCGTTACCTGGAAACCAGCGGCTATGACTCACTCACTTAGCCTTGCGGCGGTAAGAATCACGCTTGGGGAACTGCACTTATATATTCCGGCGACACAGGTGCAGCAATGTGTGTTGGCAGAATATGCCCCGCCCACAAGCCTACGATTAAGCCAATGGCTGGGTCTGCCCGATGAACCACAGCGCGGGATGCATCTGCATTTGTTCGTTCCGGGAAGCCAGGTGACGCAAGGCTGGTATTTCTGGGGCGAGCTGGAGAACGTCGTACTGCGGCAGGGCGACATATTCCCATTACCACCGCTTATGCGGCATTGTTGCCAGTTACCCGCGTTGCGTGCTCTGGTTAGGGATGAAGTCATGAGTCCATTATTAAGCTGGGCGTAAAAATCCGCGGCCGCTCGCCTCTCAATTGTGATATTTGAGAGGGGAACTTATGTTCAAAATATGTTAAAAACACGCTCATCTTTTGCAACTTCCGTTCGCGTGTTTTTTTAAAAGGTCTACCTGATTTTATGTCTGACAATCTTATCGAGCGCATTTCAACGGCGTTAGAATCTGAAAACACCCTTGAAGGACTTGTCCGACAGTTACTGGCAATGCTTGAACTGGTAACGAATATGGAGTCTACCTACCTCACGCGCATTGAACCTGATCGCAGCTTGCAGCATATCCAGTTTGCTCGAAATACCCAACGTATGCAGATCCCTGAAGGGCTTTCAGTGCCGTGGGGCGATACGCTTTGCAAGCGTGCGCTAGATGAAGGCAAGCGTTACACCTGCGATGTGGCAAATGTCTGGGGTGATTCGCAAGCCGCAAAAGCACTTGGCATTACGACCTATGTCAGCACGCCAGTCACTCTCGCAGATGGTTCTTTGTATGGCACGCTGTGCGCCGCCAGTTCAGCTCATCGGGAATTGACCGAACGTAGCGAACAAGTACTGCAACTCTTCGCGCAGTTGATTGCTCAACAAATTCAGAATGAACAGCTTTTGAAGCAATTACAGCAGGCTAATATCGCTCTTACGGCTGCCAGCTATACTGATGAGCTGACCGGATTGCCAAATCGCCGGGCGGTGTTTGAATTGCTACCCAAACTTTTTGCCCAGGCGCGCAATAACACCAGTTATGTGCTGATCGCTTTTGCCGATCTGGATGATTTCAAAGAGATTAATGATATTCATGGTCATGAAGCAGGCGATGATTTCCTGCGTCTTGTTGGACAGCGCCTGAAAAGCGGTGTGCGTTCACCAGAGGTGATAGGCCGAGTCGGTGGCGATGAATTTATTGTGGCAGGCATTGGGCCTGGGGAAGTTAACGAAGCGCTGAGTGCTGCGCAGGCTTTCAAAACCAGGCTTACGAATTTGCTTACCGGTGAATATCAGCTTCATTCCAGTGTGATTAATTATGCCGGGCCTAGCGTGGGTGCCGTTGCCGTCAATCCAGCCTTTACCGACCATGATACCGCGTTGCGCGAGGCAGATATGGCGATGTATATCGAGAAGGAACGTCGTAGAAATACCGTTCCAGGCGACAGCACTCAACCTTAGTGCTGTTTGTCGTGGCGTTTAACTTTCCTTAAAGCAGTCAAAACATTGCGGAGAAAACAATGAAAGATGTCGTGATCGTTGGGGCTGCTCGTACCCCCATTGGCTGTTTTCAGGGGGCACTTTCCCCGCGCAGCGCCTCAGAGTTGGGGAGTGCGGTGGTGAAAGCGCTGCTCGAACGCTGTGGCGTAAGTGAGCAAGAAGTTGACGAAGTGATACTCGGCCAGGTTTTGACGGCGGGAGCAGGGCAAAATCCGGCGCGACAAACGGCGCTAAACAGCGGATTACCGTGGTCAGTTTCAGCCATCACCATTAACGATGTTTGTGGTTCCGGTTTAAAAGCACTGCATCTTGCTACCCAGGCGATTCAGTGTGGTGAAGCCGACGTGGTGATTGCGGGAGGCCAGGAGAATATGAGCCGGGCACCGCACGTACTGGCTGATAGCCGTAACGGTACGGGGCTTGGAAATACTCAATTAATCGACAGCCTGGTTCACGATGGTTTGTGGGATGCATTCAATGACTACCATATGGGCGTGACGGCGGAAAACCTGGCGCGTGAATATGGTATTAGCCGTGAAAGCCAGGACGCGTACGCACTGGCTTCTCAGCACAAAGCGCGTGTGGCGATTGATTCCGGGCGTTTTAAAGATGAAATCGTACCGGTGACGGTTGAGTCAACTGCCGGGAAGTCGGTGATTGTCGATACCGACGAACAGCCACATACCGATACCAGCGCGGAAGCTTTGGCCCTGTTGCAGCCAACGTTTGATAGCCTGGGGAGTGTGACCGCAGGAAATGCATCCTCCATTAATGATGGTGCTGCCGCCGTATTAATGATGAGTGCCAGTAAAGCCGAGGAGTTGAATTTGCCGGTTCTGGCGCGGATCCGGGCTTTTGCAAGCGTAGGTGTCGATCCCGCTTATATGGGGATTGCGCCAGTAACAGCAACGCAACGCTGCCTTGAGCGTGCGGGGTGGACGCTTGATGAATTGGATCTCATCGAAGCAAATGA
>DASXXQ010000051.1:0-16206 GCA_036502985.1 Buttiauxella sp. | reverse complement strand
GCATTAGGTGCTGATGCCGGTGGCGTGGCAACCTGTGCATTGTCTACAGCAGCCTGGCTTGGAGCCACTACAGCGGAAGCATCCGCTGGTGAGGTTTGCTGAGCTGTTGCTGCCGGAGCCTGGCCTGGTGCTGAATCAGTTGCTGGGGCAGATTGTGTATCCGGAGTCTGCACTGCCTGCTGTGCTGAGTTATCAGCAGCAGCAGCAGACGAGTCGCCTGTATTCAATGGAACTGATTGAGAATTGCCATTGCTGGCTGAAAGCTCAGCTGAAGATTGATCTGCCATTGTTGAGATTTCTTCCTGCTGCGCTTTGTGGTTTTGCCACCACCATGCGCCCGTCAGTCCGACAACAACGAACAGAATGAGCCAGGTAAAGCTCATCAACCAACCGTCACGTTTCTTACGGCGTTTCCCCAGAGAAAAACTTTGCATCGGAGCAACTTTCGCCGCTCTGACCGGTGCCTGTTTTTCCATCATAGGCAACAGTTCTTCTTCCGGAATACGCACCAGTCGTGCATAAGATCGGATGTAACCACGCAGGAAAGTAGACGCTAACTCAGCAGGTGCCTTGTCATCTTCAATATCCCGGACGGTAGAAACCTTCAGGCACAGGCGTTCTGCCACGGCTTGTTGGCTAAGACCGAGTTCTTCACGAGCAGTGCGTAGACGTTCGCCCGTAGTTTTTGCTGCATTTGATTCTTGAGTGGCTTCAGTATTCATTAGCTACAACTGCTGGAACTGTTCGATTAAGGAATTGGACAGAAGCCTTGTCGCACAGCATTTCCGCTACGCCACACACTCCCGCTCCGCGAAACAAATTTGTGTTCTGAAGGGGAAACCTCCAGACAACATAACATTTAGTTCAAACGACTTGCCCACATAAATACGTTGCTTTACATGAACGATTTATCATCGATGAGTTAACCATAGACACCATTTTGAATGTTGTCAGCGGATTGCAACCTACGATGACTTAAATAGCTGCACTTAAACTATTGTTGTGACGCTACATACTGCCTTAAAGCAAAATGAAACGCACCGTAATTATTAATCTTAAAGACACTTGCTAAACTTGCATAACTGTAAGAAATCACTAAGTGTTTTTTATGCCATGCAGTAATACAACTGCATGGCACTCATCTGATTAATTAGAACGCTTATCAGACTGCTTTAACATCAATAGGTTCACCCTGCATGCGTTTACGCAGCGTACGTTTTGTACGGTCAATCACTTCGCCGGCCAACTGCCCGCAAGCCGCATCAATATCATCACCACGAGTCTTACGCACGATAGTTGTAAAGCCATAGCTCATTAATACTTTTGAGAAACGGTCAATGCGACTATTCGAGCTACGACCATATGGTGCACCCGGGAACGGGTTCCAGGGGATCAGGTTGATTTTGCATGGCGTGTCTTTGAGACATTCAGCCAACTGATGCGCATGCTCAGTACCATCATTCACGTGGTCGAGAAGAACGTATTCGACTGTGACACGACCCTGGTTGGCGTTGGATTTTTCCAGATAACGGCGCACCGCAGCCAGGAAAGTCTCGATGTTGTACTTTTTGTTAATCGGCATGATCTGGTCGCGAATTTCATCGGTCGGAGCATGAAGAGAAATGGCCAATGCCACGTCAATCATGTCGCCCAATTTATCCAGCGCTGGCACAACTCCGGAAGTGGAAAGCGTCACGCGGCGTTTAGAAAGCCCAAAACCGAAATCATCAAGCATGATTTCCATTGCCGGAACCACGTTGTTCAGGTTTAGCAGTGGCTCACCCATACCCATCATCACCACGTTGGTAATAGGACGAACACCGGTTTTCTTTTGCGCGCCGATAATTTTCGCCGCACGCCATACCTGGCCAATAATTTCAGAAACACGCAGGTTACGGTTAAAACCTTGCTGAGCAGTTGAGCAGAACTTACATTCCAGAGCACAACCCACCTGGGAGGAAACGCACAGTGTGGCGCGGTCTTCTTCCGGGATATACACCGTTTCAACTAGCTGGTCAGCAATCCTGATTGCCCATTTGATGGTGCCATCGGCAGAACGTTGTTCTTCGGCAACTTCAGGAGCACGGATTTCAGCAACTTCTTTAAGTTTGTTACGCAGCACTTTGTTGATGTCAGTCATGTCATCGAAGTCATCACTGCAATAGTGATACATCCATTTCATGACCTGATCGGCGCGGAAAGGTTTTTCGCCCATATCAGCGAAGAACTCACGCAGTTGCTGGCGGTTAAGATCCAACAGGTTAATTTTTTCTGACTTGTTGGGAACGACTGAAACTGGCGTTTCAGGAGTGACAATTTGCTCTGACATAATTTCTTCCGGCCTCGTTGTTACACGTTACGGCCCCAGGAGGGTTATAAAAAAAGATACGCCCCGGAGAGCAAGCTCATCCGGGGCGTCGCATTGTACAAATTCTATGGCACAGATGCCATGACTGAAAGCGATGTACAGATAAATAAATGTAAACGTTGCTTAACAGTTAGTGCTTATATCCAAAAACATTTGAGTTGCAGGTAGGTGGCAAAGAAATTTACCCCTGTAACTCAAAAGATGAAGGATATTAGCGAGTGCGTGGGCACACTTCGCCTTCTGCGAAGAAATAGGCGATTTCACGCGCTGCTGATTCTACAGAATCAGAACCGTGAGTGCCGTTCTCGGTGAAGCTGTCCGCGTAATCTGCGCGCAGGGTACCTGCCAACGCGTTAGCCGGATTGGTTGCACCCAGAATGTCACGGTGACGTTGAACTGCGTTTTCGCCTTCCAGTACGCTAACCATAATTGGACCAGAAGTCATGAATGCGACCAGGCCATCAAAGAAAGGTTTGCCTTCGTGCTCAGCATAGAAACCCTGAGCCTGCTCTGAAGTCAGGTGCAGCATTTTTGCGCCAACAATCTTAAACCCTGCGGATTCAAAACGAGCATAAATATTACCAATAACGTTTTTTGCCACCGCGTTTGGTTTGATGATGGAAAAAGTACGTTCAATAGCCATGATTACCTCTGTGTCTGTTCTGTTTGCACCGGCTAGCCGGTTATGATTTGGCGCCGATTATAATGAGCAAGTCTTGCGTTGCCTATGGATGCAGGTAACATTTTTTTAAAATAAGATGAATGATGGCAACATTTTTAACTTAAGAGCTTAAAAATCACACTATTGCCTTACTGCAAAGTAAAGTGAGTCGCAGCAATCTGCCCTGCTTCATCAAGGACTAAAACCTGATACGTCCCCGCTTTATCCAGATTTAACGCGATTCCGTTACCATTTCCACTCACTGGCTCGCCGTTTAAAAACCACCAGAGATCGCCTTGCCCGCCCTGTGCATTTAGGCGAAGCACTAAGCGTAATTCGCCCGGCAGACGCTTCAAAATAGCGCCCTCACGCACCCCTAACAACAATAAAGGCGTAACTTCATCTTTCTGCGATGGAGGACATTGCGCCGAGACCTCAGGTAAGCGAGCGGCTCTTCTTTCACTACCGGGTAACCAGGGCTCAAGCGGAAGCGGCCACAGAGACATAATATGTTGAGTAGCGCCAGGACAATCAGCAGCGACACGTTTACCTTCTTCATCCAGCCATACGACTTTTCTTGAACCCTGAATACCCTCCTGTCCTGGAGCATCAAGGGTTGGCGGCTGGCTGTTATCCAGTAACCAGCCCGTCAATCTACGCCGGCAATTACTGTCCCCAACCGCAAGATTTTGCCCACCAGGCCAGCAAATCTCACCCGCGGAGACTGACTCGGGTCGAGGATCAACCGGCAATTGCGCTTGCTGTACTGCGGAACTGGCTTGCAGCAAGTTGTTCACTTGATTCAATAGAGGAACAGCACTGCCCAATCCAAACTGCCCGGCAACCGGTGTGCTATCAGGTCGCCCTGTCCAGATCCCAATCAAATACCGTGGGTTTATACCCACAGCCCATGCATCACGGTAACCATAGCTGGTACCGGTTTTCCAGGCCAACGGGACAACTGACGGCAAAGTAGCATCCGACTGTGGTTGAGCTTCACCCGCCAGAATTCGACGAATAATCCAGGCGGCACCAGCGGACATCAATGGGCGCTCAATTAATGGTTGTTCTGGTTGCAGACGCAATTGTGCGGCTCGCCCATGGCGGGCAAAGGCACTATAAGCGGCGACTATCTGATCCAGACGCGCCCCGCCACCACCAAGAATGAGCGAAAGGTTTGGTTCACTGCCCGCAGGGAAGCGCAAATCCAGACCCACATTTCGAAGTTGAGCAGCAAAACGTTTTGGACCATAGGCTTCCAGCACTTGTACCGCAGGGAGGTTAAGTGATCTCACCAACGCTTCACTCATACTTACCGGGCCATGAAAACCAGTATCAAAATTTCCAGGACGGTAATCGCCGAAACGGCGCGGAACATCCTGTAACAATGAAGTCGGATGGATCAACCCCTCATCCAGCGCCAGACCATACACAAATGGTTTCAATACCGAACCGGGCGAGCGAATAGCGGTGACCATATCAACATGGCCAAAACGGTTTTGATCATTGATATCGACAGAGCCTACCCAACCGCGCACTTCCATAGTGGTGTGATCAACCACCAGAATTGCCAGTGAAGAACGCGGTGGTAATTGGGCTTTCCAGTTCAGCGCCAGCTCTTCAAGTTGACGCTGCATTAGCGCATCAAGCGTGGTTGTAATTTTTTGCGCAGCGCTGCGATTCACCAGGAACCGAGAAAGCAAAGGTGCCAGCTGGGGCATCTGCCGTGGAGCCAGCCACACCGGTTCTTCAAGCGATTCTTTGACTTGCTGCGGTTCCCAGACGGCTTGCTCAGCCATACGAAGCAGTACTTTGTTCCGCGCGGCTTGTGCCCGTTCTGGCCAGCGGTCCGGCCGCAGTCGGCTCGGCGCCTGCGGTAATACCGCCAACAAAGCCGCCTCTGCATAACTTAATTGCTGAGGTGATTTTCCAAGATAAACCCAACTGGCTGCCCCAACGCCTTGCAGTGTGCCGCCAAAAGGTGCCCGATTAAGATAAAGCGTGAGAATTTGTTCTTTTGAAAGGTGCCATTCAAGTTGCAATGCTCGCCACACCTGACGGATTTTCCCTCCGAATGTGCGGGGATGAGGATCGAGTAAGCGCGCGACTTGCATCGTCAACGTACTGCCGCCCGATATAACTTTGCCATTAAGCAAATCCTGCCAGGCCGCACGGAGAATCGATAGCGGGTTAATTCCAGGATGATCCCAAAACCAGCGATCTTCGTAGTTGATCAACGCTTCGAGATAACGAGGTGAAACATCGTTAAGCGTGACTGGGTAGCGCCAGATCCCATTCTCATCAGCAAAACGCCACAGCGGCGTCCCGTCTGCGGCGACTACAACACGTGCAGGATTCGCCTGAGATAGCGGCAATGGCCAAAGCCGGTCTCCCAACCAAACTCCCAGACATAAAATAAGAGGCAGTATCACCAGAAGATAGCGATACTGCCAGCGTATAGGCTTCAACACGTTGTTGCCCTGTTACGGATGTACAGTCAGGATGCCTGGACTGACTCCTGTTGCCCGCCATTGCGGAACATACATCGACTCAACTTGTGAAACCGGCACATGGTAAGTACCTGGTGTCACTGCTCGCGCCAGGTAAACCAGTGTCGCATGCTGGCTTTCGCTAAGAGGCAATGCGGCAACAAAGCGATCATCGCGGAATTCCAGATGCTGGATATCAGCTTGTTGCATTTGGCTCAGTAAACCCTGAACCTGATTATCACTTTCGCTCAGGCTGGCACTGCTTTGCGAAAGGTTTTGGTTTTCTAGTTCAAGTCCGGCGGGCAGTAGATCGACGACCAGCGCATCTGGAACATTTTTATCAGCCCATACATCCAACCAGACCATAACCAGCTCACCGCTTTTCAGCTCTGACAGTGATTTGCTGTTGCCCTTCGCATCCAGGAAATGACGCTCAATGTGCAACACATTGCTATAAGGGGCTGGCGCCTGTTGCGGATAACCAACGCTGTCTAAACGAAGATAAAGATTACTGGCTCCGATATTCGTCACCTGCAGACCCGCGAGTTGTTCAGCTGTCACATTGCGGGTCATTGATTGCGTGCCAGTTAACGGTTCGGCAGCAAAAGACACCTGCGATTGCCAGTCGCCTTTCGCGGTTTGCCAGCTACGGCCAGCGAGGAAGAGTGCATTACTTTCTTGAGTCGAAAGCCAGCGTTGACTGTAAGCAAGATTAGAAAGCTCCATCAACAATTGATTCTGTTGCTCTGGCAGCAATTTGTTCTCTTCCAGCAAACTCAACATCATCGCTTTATCGCGTAACTCGCTGCCATAGTCAGCCATCCAGATACGCTCATCGCTGCGGTTCGTTTGTAAGCCCAGGTTGAGAGCTTGCTCACCCCGTGGTGCATCGCCCATCAATTTCAATGCCACGCCTAATTGCACCAAGGGCAAGCCCGCACGTGCATTGTTATGGCGTTGCCAAAGCTCGCGCAAAGCGCCAAGAGGCGCTTTTTGCTGGCGAGCTAACACCTGCCCTGCATACGCCTGAATAGCAAATTTACTGGCCGCGGCATCATCGCTATAGCGCAGCGCGATAAGGCCTGAATCCTGGAGATAACGCAGCAGGCGCTGATTCGCTTTGTTAAGCGAGTCAACGTTCACGCTGTAGCCTTGCTCGCTCGCACGAACCAGGAAATCAGTCACGTAGGCAGTAAGCCAATATTCCTCTGGCCCTTCTTTGTCCCATAGGCCAAAACTACCGTTGTCGCGCTGCATATCTAACAGACGTGTAATTCCGAGATCTATCGCAGCACGACGCTGCTCATCACTGATGCCTTTAATGCCTAACGACTCTAACTGAGCTTGATTGGTATAAAGGGAGGGAAACAGCCCGCTCGTGGTTTGTTCAAGGCAACCATACGGATATGCTATAAGTTCGCGGATATAACGCGCCAGGTTTAATGGTGGACGCCCACTTAGCAGTACCTGCCCTTCGAGCGTTGCAGGTGCCAAACCGGAAATATGCTGCGGTGGAATATCCCAAACTTCACCAGGAGCAAGTACCGCACCACTGTTGATGCTTTGTGCCGGGAATGGAGGGCGGACACCTAATTTCCATTGTTTATGCAGCGCAGCGATGGTTTCGCCCGGTATGTTCACACCACTAATGTCGGCACTTAATGCCCCGTCACCAAACCCTTCCAGCGCATTTACTGAAATAAATAGCGTTTTACGCGCGCCAGGCATCAGTTTCACCGTTTGTGACGCTGGCGAATCCAATGAAATCAAACCGCTGGTTTTCAGGTTTATATTCAGTTGCTGAGGCTGTTCGGTCAGATTCGTGAGATCCAATGCCAGGCGACTGGTATCACCACTTGCCATAAAGCGCGGAGCAGCAAGCTCAGTGACTAAGGGTGCTGCGACTACGACTTTTTGTTCACTATTACCGAAACGGTCATCCGTCCACGCTTGCGCCATCACGCGTAATTCACCGTTAAAGTCACCGATCGGGAGTGTGACGGTGCCTTCGCCATTTTCGTCCAGCTGTACTGGCTGGGCCTGCTGAGCAATGATCGTGACATGGTTTACCGGCTTTTTACCGCCACGGCTTAACTCATCACCTTCGTCGCCGTCACCACCAAAGCGTAAAGCGGCTAAGCGCCCTTCCCCTTCGATAACCTGACCATAAATATCGTATAAATCGGCTCCGTAACGTTTACGACCAAAGAAGGCTTCCCATGGATCCGGAGTTTTGTAGTCAGTAATATTCAGCACACCGCTGTCTACGGCAGAAACCAGTACATTAATTTGTTTCGGCATTTCACCGTTTATTGGCTTGGTTTTTACCTTCACGGTGAGATTTTGGTTTGGTCGCATTTTGGCTGGAGCTTCTAATGCGAGTGCCAACCTGCGGTTTTCATCGCCCAATGGTAGGTGCAAAATGCCAACAGCACGTTTTGGTGTTGCCGCGCGGCTCTTATCACCGGGCCGGATGACTAACGCACTCAGATAAAGATCATGACGCTGCCAGCTTTTATCAACTGGGATCGCGATATCCAGGCCTTTCTCGGGGACATCTATTTCTTTCCACCACAGCGGGCCATCGCTGGATTCCACCATCGCATAGCCTTTACCTGCTGAAGGCGCTGATATATGCAGGTTGATGGTGTCGCCGGCTTTATAACTGGGCTTATCAATTTTCAGCGTCACCCGGTCCGGGCGCACAGCACCTTCGCCATCGCTGTTGTCCTGCCAGCTATAACCGGCCCAAAAACGAATGCTGCTTACGATGTTGGTATCAGGATCACGCACCTCAAGACGGTAGGAACCCCACTCTACCGGGAAAGCAACTTTTCCCGTTTCACCGGCCGCCAGATCCAGCTTTTGCTCTGCTTCCACAAGATCTTTTTGATCATACTGTGACTGCCAGCCCTGGCCTTCTTCCCAACTCCAGAAGTAATCCCGGCGTTCGCGAATCAGCCTGACATCAAGCCCTGAAACCGCCAGCTTTTCACCTTTCGCATTGGCATAAACAATGTCAAAGCCAGCACTGGTATCTTCATCGACGATCGGTTGGGTGCGGGTGCTATCAGTGCGGTAATCGTATATTTCTTTGCTGGCAAACTGTGGGCGAATACCGGGAAGTGCTGCTTCAGGCCAGATGGCCTGTTCGGCACGACGCGTGACCGGACGGCCACCAGACTCCAACAGGCTGGCTTGCAGCACCAGTTTTAACGGGGAATGTACATCAGACCATTGGCTATCTGTGCTTACCGTTGTTTTCCCTTGCTCATCGAGCTGAAGCTGGACTTCATCCAGATTGCGAGTGAGATTTTCTTCGTTGATGTCGCCAAACTGGAACCCAGGTAAAGCTGATACCGCTTCACGGAGTGGGCGAAGGAACAGTTGCCCTTGCAGACTATTACCCGCAGCGGGCGCGCCGTACAGATAGCGCCCGGCAATCTGGAAACTCACTGACTCATCAGGGCTTGCAGGTTGTGACTGACTAGTGATGTTAAGCGCCATGCGCTCCGGCATGAAGTCTTCGACTTTAAATGACCAGATACGTGGTTGGTTATCACCCGTATTCACACGAACCTGCCAGTTGCCGGTTTGCACATCCGGGTTCAAAGGGAAGCTAAACTGATACAAGCTATTTTCGGGCTGCCAGACTTGCGTTCTGGCGACCTGCCCATCCGGCTTCACAACTTCCAGCTTCACCGGCTGCGCCGGTAATGCTTTACCGTCGCTATCACGTAGCAATGCGTTCAGAAGTACCGTTTCACCTGGACGATAAAGATCTCGCGGACCAAACATAAAGAATTGCTTGCTGTATCCGGTTTCGCCGGCAATGTCGAACTCAGCCAAATCCAGCGCCGGACGGTTTAAGTCCAGCAAGGTGGTTTGTTCTGGCGTTCGTGCCAGTAATAACGTTCCTTTTTCTATTTTTTCCAGCGTGGCATGGCCGTCACCATCGCTTTTAGATTGTGCCAGCGTTTGCCCTTTCTCATTGAGCAACATGATTTCCACGCCAGATTGCGCCGCACCATTTTCAAGGCTTTGAGTGAAGATATCTAACCGGTCATGGTAGCGGTGTGCCGACACACCGATATCACTCAAGGTGAACAGGGTTGCTGCGTTGCTGTAACTGTAATGCCCTGCCTGATTCATAATGGCGATATAGACGCCAGGCTGTTGTAGCGGCTTAATTTCGCCTAACGGGAGTAGCAGCTTCTCACGGGTATTACGCGCAGGGTTAAGATCGAACCTGCCGCTGTAAACTAAATCTGCAAGCTTCAGCAAATTGTCAGATTCCCAGTTAGACACAGAATTTCGGTATTGCCACTGGCTGATAAAGGAGCTTAAGGATTCATTTTTAATTCGATAAAAATTAACGTCGATTTTGTCTACATTCAGAGCCATCACAGGTAAACCCGCAATCACTTTAGTTGGCAGCAATGAACCACGGCTTGCAAAACCCACGCTCGGTTGAATATCACGCGTCGAGATTTGCTTCTCGAAGTTACTGTCGAAAGTCGCTTTATTAATAGCAATCAACCCGCTGTCTACCGTCAGTACGAGTTCACGTTTAGGCTCAAGGTGGCGTAGGCGTAATTCTTTGAGATCGGCTGAAAGTTCCCACGCACCATCGACTTTGCCACTGGTTTTATCGACTAAATGCGCCACGCGAGAGAAATCTTGATTGGGGTCGAGCGGGATAGAAAAGGTGAGAACCAGCGTCGCAGCGCCATCGAGCTGGACTTCCGATGCATCAAGCAATTTCAACGGCTTGCCTGCAGAATCCTTCGCCAGTTTTTCAAGTTGTGAGGCATCAGGCTTCGTGGCGGGAGCAGCATTTTGCTGTACCGGCGTTTCGTTCTTCGCCAGCGCCTGAGGTTTGTCGTTATTATCGCAACCTGATAATACCAATGCAGCCACCAGCGTTGCCGCCAGCGCACCCAGATGTATTGCTCTCATAGTTTATCCCTGGCCAATAAGGCCCAATTAACCCACCCTGTAGTATTTGTATTATGCGGGTACATTAAAAAAACGAAAGGATGAAAATTCCGCATTACGCGTTTGCTCGCAAAGGGAATGATTAATTTTGCATCGGTTTCATCTGACATTCTGTCGCAAACTGGAAGCAAGATCACAGCCTGAAAGGTTACATGTTACCTTGTAAGTCATTTGTTTTTAAAACAATTAGATAGATGGATAAGCAGTCTTAATTCTTGCTACATTTCGAGCTGAGTCGCTGCCTGAACGCGGTGTTTAGCCAAAGTAATAATAAGAGACTGCTAAATGAAAAGTGCCGTTAATGCCCTACAAAATTTCGGAAAATCACTGTATGGCCCAGTGCTTATTTTACCGATCGTCGGTTTATTTATCGCGTTCGGTAATGTATTGGGCAATGGCAACCTCGCTGAATATTTACCTTTCCTCGGTCACCCGTCTATTCAACATACAGGGGTACTGATCTCTAAATCCGCCGTTTCGGTACTAGCAAACCTGGCGTTGGTATTCGGTGTTGGGATCCCTATCGGGCTGGCAGCAAAAGACAAAGGTTACGCCGCACTGATTGGTCTGGTCACCTTTATCGTCTTCATTAACGCGATGAATGTGACGTTACAACTACAGGGCGAGTTGGCACCAGCCGACCAAATGCGCGCCGCAGGGCAGAGCATGGTGTTAGGTGTGCAAGTTCTGGAGATGGGCGTATTTGCAGGGATACTTACCGGTGCACTTTCAGGATATCTGTACAACCGTTATTCCAGCGTACAGTTTTCCGGTGCCATGGCGATTTACTCCGGCCACTGTTTTGTCGCCATTATTATGCTACCGGTTTCTATGTTGCTCGGCGTGGTAATGAGTGAACTGTGGCCCTTCGCGCAGCATGGTATTAGTGCTTTGGCGCTGGCGATTAAAGATGCCGGGGCGTTTGGTGTGGCAATTTACGGTTTCCTGGAGCGAATTCTGGTGCCAACAGGGCTGCATCACCTGGTGTATACCCCATTCCTGTATACCGAATTAGGTGGTACTGCAGATGTTTGCGGCAATATTTACCAGGGTGCTCGCAATATCTATTTCGCTGAAATGGCCTGTCCGAGTGTTCATCAACTCAGCAGCACCGTGGTGTGGGATGCCCGTGGCATCAGTAAAATGTTCGGCCTTCCTGCGGCTGCACTCGCCATGTATATGACCGCAAAACCTGAGCGCAAAGCCGCTGCCAAAGCCATTCTTATTCCTGCCGCTCTGACGTCCATGTTAGTTGGCGTGACGGAACCGCTGGAGTTTTCCTTCCTGTTTGTCGCCCCACTGCTGTTTGGAGTGCATGCGGTACTGACTGGCATTGGCATGATGTTGTTCTATCTGCTGGGCGTTCACGCCATCGGAGCCAACGGGATTATCGATTTCATTCTTTATAACCTGCCGCTGGGAACGGAGAAATCCAACTGGCCGATGTACATCGCGGTCGGGTTGACCATGTCGGTTATCTATTTCGTCGTATTCCGTTTCCTCATTCGCCGCTTTGATATGAAAACACCGGGGCGTGAAACGGACGACCAGGAAACAAAACTGTATAGCAAGCAAGAATATCAGGCCAAAGGCAGCAACGACGGTTTAGGTGAAGCCATTATTGAAGGCCTCGGTGGCAGAGCCAATATTGAAGTTGTCGACAACTGTTACACCCGCCTGCGTGTCACCGTGCGCGATGTTTCAGTTATCGACGAACCCCGCCTGAAATCGACTGGCGCAAAAGGGGTGATTAAACAAGGTAATAACGTTCAGGTGGTCTACGGGCTGCATGTCAAAAAAATGCGTGAAGCAGTAGAGACGTTTCTCTAAAGGAGTCAACAATGTTTAAACCCCCATTTATTTTGTCCATTGCCGGTGGCGGTAGTACATACACGCCGGGCATTGTTAAAAGTCTGATGGTACGCCTGGCCGATTTTCCATTAGCTGAAATTCGCCTCTACGATATTGATGGCGCACGCCAGTCAGTGATTGCGCCGGTGGTTGAGAAAGTGATTCGTGACCATAGCCAAAGCATCAAATTTACTGTCACTACGGATCCAGAAGTTGCCTTTAGCGGCGCTCACTTCGTCTTTGCTCAGATGCGCGTAGGCCAGTATAAAATGCGCGAACAGGATGAAAAAATCCCATTACGCCATGGTGTTGTTGGGCAAGAAACCTGCGGGCCTGGCGGGTTAGCGTATGGTCTACGCACCATTTTACCGATGGTTGAACTGTGCGATTTTGTCGAGCGCTATGCACATCAAAAAGCGTGGATTGTTAACTATTCCAACCCAGCAGCAATTGTCGCTGAAGGTGTGCGTCGTTTACGCCCGAACGCTCGCGTATTGAATATTTGCGATATGCCGGTGGCGGCAATGCGTAATATGGGTGCCATTCTTGGTGTTGATCGCCATAAGTTGGAAGTCGATTACTTTGGCCTCAACCATTTTGGCTGGTTTACCCGTGTGTTGGTTGATGGGGAAGACCGCCTGCCAGAACTGCGCCGTCATATCGCGAAATTTGGCCTACTGACCGAAGACGCCGCACAAACCGATCCGCAGCATTCCGATCCCTCGTGGGTGAAAACCTGGCGTAACATCAAGCCGATTATGGATAATTTCCCGGAATACCTGCCGAATCCGTATTTACAGTATTACCTGATGCCAAATGAGATCGTGGAGCATCAAAACCCTGACTACACCCGCGCCAATGAAGTGATGGACGGTCGCGAGAAGAAGCTGTTCGCCGCCGCGGATGAATACAAAAAGACCGGAATTTTGCCAGACGCATTCCATGTCGGTGTACACGGGGCATTTATTGTTGACGTCGCCTGTTCTCTGGCCTTTGATTTGCGCCAACGCCATCTGGTGATTGTGGAAAACAAGGGCGCAATTGCGAACCTGCCCTATGACGCCATGGTTGAGGTCCCAGCCTATATCACTTCCGAAGGGCCAGAGCCGGTGCGCATGGGTGCGGTTCCCCTCTTCCACCAGACGTTGTTGATGCAACAATTAGCCTCTGAACAATTGCTGGTTGAAGCAACCATTGAGGGCAGCTACGAGAAGGCATTGCAGGCCTTTACGCTTAATCGCACGGTGCCAACTATGCAACATGCGAAAGCGATTCTGGACGATATGATTGAAGCCAACCGTGACTACTGGCCGCAACTTCAGCAGGCATGGAAAAACGGTGAAGCCGTAAGCTAACCCGCTACTGGCAGTTGCGGGTGCAATTAACGCATCCGCTGCTCAACGTAATAATGGGCAAATTATTTACGGCACACCTCGCAGCGGTGGATATGCTTGCTTGTCGGTTTGGTGAAAAACACCGACAATCCGATAGTGAATAATCATTCGGAGGCAACCATGTCCACCTCTTTCTTCGTCGCGGGCGACTGGCTCGCAGAACATATTAATGATGCGAACATCCAGATTATTGATGCTCGTATGGCCCCTCCAGGCCAGGAGCATCGTGACGTGCCTGGCGAATATCGCGCAGGCCATCTACCTGGCGCTGTATTTTTCGATATAGAAGCCCTTTCCGATCACACCAGCCCTTTGCCACATATGATGCCGCGAGCAGAAGCTTTTGCCGTTGCCATGCGCGAATTGGGCATCAGCCAGGATAAACACCTGGTAGTTTATGATGAAGGTAATCTGTTCTCGGCCCCCAGAGCATGGTGGATGCTGCGCACCTTTGGCGTTGAAAACGTGTCGATTCTGGCAGGTGGCCTGGCTGACTGGCAACGCGAAGAGTACCCCCTCCAGAAAGGTGACGTTGCGTTACCGGAAGGTGAGTTCGAGGTGAATTTCGACCCGATGGTTATCAAACGCCTGACCGATGTTCTGCTGGTTAGCCACGAAGGTACGGCACAGATTGTTGATGCTCGTCCCGCCCCACGCTTTAACGCGCAGGTTGATGAGCCGCGCCCAGGTTTACGACGCGGCCATATTCCCGGTGCCATGAACGTGCCGTGGAACGATTTGGTCGAAAATGGCCAGTTGAAAACAACCGATGAACTGAATGAAATCTTCACTCGCCAGGGCGTCAGTTTTGATAAGCCTATCATCGCGAGCTGCGGTTCTGGTGTCACGGCCGCGGTCGTAGTCCTTGCACTAACCACGCTTGGCGTCAATGGTGTTTCGCTGTACGACGGTTCCTGGAGTGAATGGGGCGCACGCCCTGATTTACCTATCGAACCGGCTCAATCTCAGTAATGGACAACCGTTTGGTAGGGCTGCTTGAGCGCGGGGAATCATTAACCCGCGCCGAGTACCGCGTTCTTTCTCACCTGACAAACCACCCGTTGTTGGTTGGCAATATCACAGTTCGCCAACTTGCTCAGGTGACGTTTGTCTCCAGCGCGACCATTATGCGGCTTTGCCATAAGCTCGGATTTAGCGGCTACAGTGAATTTATCTGGCACTGCAAACAACTGCTTTCCAGCACGCCGCACATTGCCAATCAGCCCGCTTTTCCCGTCGCCACATTACCCATTTTATTCGACCAGTTTGTTGATAATTACCGGCAAACGTTCCGCTGGGTCACCCCCGAATTGATGGCAGAGTTCGCAACCCTGCTGCGCGAAAAAGAAAGCTTCTTTTTATACGGTGCAGGGTTTTCCTATTTATTCGCCGAGTACCTGACAAAGAAACTTCAGGTGTTGGGCAAGACCGCGTTTATTTCAGGGCCGGGCGATAGCCGCGGCATATTCCTGAGTAATGCGTCGAAGTATCAGGTTTTTATCGCAATTTCACGCAGTGGAGAAACGGAGCAGGTACTGGATAAAGCGCGGATTGCGCAAAATGTGGGAATGTCGATTGTGGCGTTTACCCGAGCTTCCCCGAACAGTTTGTCTGAGCTCGCAGATGTGCATTTTCCACTTTATGACGAGGCTATTCATTTTGCGGCCGAAGCCGCAGGGATTACGTCGTTTGAGTCCAATCTGGTAATGCTGATTGATTTATTGCTGTTGCAAGCAACAAGCTAGCAGCGCGGATGTCGCTACGCTAATCCGCTCTACAACTCAACTTTTCATCAGATAATACGATTGGTTTTAAAATCGCGCAGGAAGCTTCCCCAACGGCGTTCATAGAATGGCGTAATGTGCGCGATCATGAAGTGGCTAATCCCCTTCTCACCTTCCACAACCTGGCAAATATCGACCGGCTCATCGCCCGGCAAAGTATCGGTAGCAACACTTCCTGCCTGGCGAATAATCGCTTCGATATCCCCTTCGGCTTCGATACCAATGAGCAGATTCGGCTGCTCGTCTGCATGCTCTTTGATTGAGCAGATAAAAGCACGCTTTACGGTTTTCAGGTTTTTAAACAGCGTCGTCAACGAATCAACCATTTGTGCCGGAGGTTCAGCCACTTCTGAAAGCAGCAATGACGTTCCGCCATCCAGCACTTCCTGCTGGGTTAATGGGTCACTTTCATCACTGATTAAATGGGTGATTTCGCGCGGCGTAAATTCTTTACCTGTCGGCAATTTCGCATTCAAAAAGAGTGATGCACCCTGCGTCATTTCAAATAACGTGCGCACCGGCATCACAACAAATGCCTGCTCGTGATCAATCGCTTGCTGTAGCGCTTCAAGGGAAGTAAAGAACGGAATGACGGATGTGCCATCATCTTTTTCCCAGTGCTGCAATTCGACAGAACTGTCAGGATCAATGGCTTCGCCTT
>DASXXQ010000050.1:0-22165 GCA_036502985.1 Buttiauxella sp. | reverse complement strand
ATGATTGATGCGCAAGGTAATTCGTTCAGTGTTCCGGCAGAGCGGGCAGCAAAGCAGATTTTACCTATGTTATCCGGGCCGGAAGGCAGTGAAGGTGAAGTATTGCAAGGCTATCGCGCAATGGGCGAAGTGCTGGCAAAGGATAAATTTACGTTGAAAGAAGCGGCAATGACCGCTCGTCGCTCCTGGCAATTGACGTTGAATAACGGCATTAAGCTCAACTTAGGCCGGGGCGATACGATGAAACGCTTGAGTCGCTTTGTAGAACTTTACCCCGTTCTGCAGCAACAAGAGCAAGCCGACAATAAAAGGATTAGCTATGTCGACTTGCGTTACGACTCAGGTGCGGCAGTGGGTTGGCAGCCTGCTCCCGTAGAGGAACCTAATCCTAATCAGCAACAGAATCAGGCACAGGCAGAATAACAATGATCAAGGCGACTGACAGAAAACTGGTAGTAGGACTGGAGATCGGTACCGCAAAGGTTGCCGCTTTAGTAGGGGAAGTTCTGCCTGACGGTATGGTCAATATTATTGGCGTGGGCAGTTGCCCGTCGCGTGGTATGGACAAGGGTGGCGTAAATGATCTCGAGTCAGTCGTAAAATGCGTTCAGCGTGCGATTGACCAGGCGGAATTAATGGCTGATTGCCAGATATCTTCGGTCTACCTTGCGCTGTCAGGTAAGCATATTAGTTGCCAGAACGAGATTGGCATGGTGCCAATTTCTGAAGAAGAAGTGACACAGGAAGACGTTGAGAACGTTGTTCACACCGCGAAGTCAGTCCGTGTGCGTGACGAACATCGTGTTTTGCACGTTATCCCTCAAGAATACGCAATTGACTACCAGGAAGGCATCAAAAATCCTGTAGGTTTATCAGGAGTGCGTATGCAGGCTAAAGTGCACCTGATTACGTGTCACAACGACATGGCGAAAAACATCGTCAAAGCAGTTGAACGTTGCGGCCTTAAAGTTGACCAACTGATCTTTGCAGGACTTGCAGCAAGCTACGCAGTATTGACCGAAGATGAGCGTGAATTAGGAGTCTGCGTAGTTGATGTCGGTGGTGGTACTATGGACATCGCAGTTTACACTGGCGGAGCATTACGCCACACCAAAGTTATCCCGTATGCAGGGAACGTGGTGACCAGCGATATCGCCTATGCCTTCGGCACACCACCGAGTGATGCGGAAGCCATTAAGGTGCGTCATGGTTGTGCGTTGGGTTCGATTGTAGGTAAAGACGAAAACGTTGAAGTGCCAAGTGTGGGGGGGCGTCCACCGCGCAGCCTGCAACGCCAGACGCTCGCTGAAGTCATTGAGCCTCGTTATACCGAATTGTTGAACCTGGTAAACGAAGAAATTTTGCAGTTACAAGAGCAACTTCGCCAGCAGGGTGTGAAGCACCACCTGGCGGCGGGGATTGTGCTAACGGGTGGCGCGGCGCAAATTGAAGGCCTGGCAGCCTGTGCGCAACGTGTGTTCCATACGCAAGTGCGTATTGGGCAACCGTTAAATATTACCGGCCTGACTGATTATGCCCAGGAGTCGTATTACTCCACCGCAGTCGGCCTGCTGCACTACGGGAAAGAAACACATCTCAGTGGTGAAGCAGAAGTGGAAAAACGAACCTCCGTCGGCTCATGGATCAAACGAATCAACAGCTGGCTGAGAAAAGAGTTTTAATTTTTGTAAGAGACCAGACAAAATTAGTGGTCTCAGGCGACAGGCACAAAACGGAGAGAAACTATGTTTGAACCTATGGAACTGACCAACGACGCGGTGATTAAAGTCATCGGCGTCGGTGGTGGCGGCGGTAATGCCGTTGAACACATGGTGCGTGAGCGCATCGAAGGTGTTGAATTCTTTGCAGTGAATACTGACGCTCAGGCGTTACGTAAAACTGCGGTAGGCCAGACTATCCAGATTGGTAATGGCATTACCAAAGGTCTGGGAGCTGGAGCGAACCCTGAAGTAGGTCGTACTGCTGCGGAAGAAGACCGTGACGCGTTACGTGCCGCACTTGAAGGGGCAGACATGGTATTTATCGCCGCAGGTATGGGTGGCGGTACAGGTACAGGTGCAGCACCTGTAGTTGCAGAAGTTGCCAAAGATCTGGGCATCCTGACCGTGGCTGTTGTGACCAAGCCTTTCAACTTTGAAGGCAAGAAGCGCATGGCTTTTGCGGAGCAAGGTATTGCCGAGCTTTCTAAGCATGTTGACTCACTGATCACCATCCCTAACGACAAATTGTTGAAAGTGCTGGGTCGTGGTATTTCTTTGCTTGACGCTTTTGGCGCAGCAAACGATGTATTGAAAGGCGCAGTACAAGGTATCGCTGAACTGATTACTCGTCCGGGTCTGATGAACGTCGACTTTGCAGACGTGCGCACCGTAATGTCCGAAATGGGTTATGCCATGATGGGCTCAGGTGTTGCTAGTGGCGAAGACCGCGCAGAAGAAGCAGCAGAAATGGCGATTTCCAGCCCGCTGCTGGAAGACATCGATCTGTCAGGCGCTCGTGGTGTTCTGGTTAACATCACCGCAGGCTTCGATCTTCGTCTGGATGAGTTCGAAACTGTGGGTAACACCATCCGTGCGTTCGCATCAGATAACGCGACAGTGGTTATCGGTACTTCTCTGGACCCAGAGATGAACGATGAACTGCGTGTGACCGTGGTTGCAACCGGTATTGGTATGGACAAGCGTCCAGAAATTACCCTGGTGACTAACAAGCAGACTCAGCAGCCTGTCATGGATCGCTACCAGCAGCACGGTATGGCTCCGCTTCAACAAGAGCAAAAACCTGCCGCTAAAGTAGTGAACGACAATACGCCACAAACGACGAAAGAGCCTGATTATCTGGATATTCCAGCGTTCCTGCGCAAGCAAGCTGATTAAGAATAAACCGGAAGTTGGGGATTTTCGCTCTTTGTGCTAAACTGGTCCACCGATTGTGATATACACTTCGGTTGGATAGGTAATTTGGCGAGATTATACGATGATCAAACAAAGGACACTTAAACGTATCGTTCAGGCGACTGGTGTCGGTTTACATACCGGCAAGAAAGTCACACTGACGTTGCGCCCTGCGCCGGCAAATACCGGGGTCATCTATCGTCGCACCGACTTGAATCCTCCGGTAGATTTTCCGGCAGATGCCAAATCTGTGCGTGATACCATGCTCTGTACTTGTCTGGTGAACGAGCAGGATGTGCGGATTTCTACCGTTGAACATTTGAACGCCGCCCTTGCGGGATTAGGTATTGATAACATCATTGTTGAAGTCAATGCCTCAGAAATCCCAATCATGGACGGCAGTGCAGCGCCATTCGTTTACCTGCTGCTTGATGCCGGGATTGACGAATTAAACTGTGCCAAGAAATTTGTTCGCGTCAAAGAAACCGTTCGTGTTGAAGATGGCGACAAATGGGCTGAGTTCAAGCCGTTCAATGGTTTCTCGTTGGATTTCACCATCGACTTTAACCACCCGGCGATTGATGCAAGTACCCAACGCTACAGCATGAACTTCTCTGCAGAAGCATTTATGCGCCAGATAAGTCGTGCTCGTACTTTCGGTTTCATGCGTGATATCGAATATCTGCAGTCCCGTGGTTTGTGCCTGGGCGGCAGCTTCGATTGTGCCATCGTTGTTGACGATTATCGCGTACTGAACGAAGACGGCCTGCGTTTTGAAGATGAATTCGTTCGTCACAAAATGCTCGATGCAATTGGTGACTTGTTCATGTGCGGCCACAACATTATCGGCGCGTTTACAGCCTATAAATCTGGTCATGCACTGAATAACAAATTGCTACAGGCAGTTCTGGCGAAACAGGAAGCCTGGGAATGGGCAACCTTCGAAGATGATGCCGAACTTCCGTTAGCGTTCAAAGCACCAAAAATGGTTCTGGCATAACACCAGAATTATTCATTACGACTGGTTTTATTGGTACTCTCTCCGGCGAATGAAGCCAGTCGTTCTATTATTGCCTTTAATTTCTCTGGGCTATGTTCAGCCACCATTCTTAATGCTTCTGCGCTTTGTTGACTCAACACTCTGTTAACCCCTTCAGTTTTACCTTTCTTTGTCTGAATGCTGTTTTCTTGTACGGATTCTTGCCCAATTGCAGCCAGTGATGGATTAATCCTGATGTCGATTGATGTCAATGATGGTAATATTTGTGCTCGTAATGCACTCAGTAGCGTGGCTTGTTCATAGCGTAAACGCATCAGCCAGCTAGCATTTGCAGTTTCAAGTACGAGAATGCCTTGTCGGAAATTTGCTACCCGGCACCAGGGATGCAGTTGAGCGGGTAAAATCCCTTTCACTGCCCTGTTAAGCTTAAGTAGCGCAGTAGCGCGTTGCTGCACGTTTTGCAACACGCTTTCGGCACCAGCATCATCGAACAAGTGATCTAAAGATTGTGGGCGACTATCACGCATACATAATGCTCCGGCGGATAAAGTGATTGGTATTCTAAATCGTTGGCGACAGTTTGGCAGACGTTATTTCTGGCCGCATCTCATATTAGGGATGGTCGCGGCGAGTTTTGGCATGCCTGCGCTAAGCCAAAATACTGAGCCAACTGCCCCTGCGGAAACGTCTACTAGTAGCCACGATTACCTCAATAAGGTCAGCTTTAATAGTCTGGCATTATTGCAGGAAAGTACTCGCCGACCATCATTTAGTGTCGATTACTGGCATCAGCATGCTATTCGCACAGTAATTCGTCACCTTTCTTTCGCTATGGCGCCTCAAACGCTGCCAGTGGCTCAAGAGAGTTTGCCTCTTCAGGCACATAAACTCGCATTACTCGATACGCTCAGCGCGCTTCTGACCCAAGAAAGCAAACCGCCTGTGATCGTACGCCATACTACGCTTTGGCAGCCACCTGCTGTCGAGACCTTCAGTCCTGCCATTTGGATTAGCCAGGTCCATGGTATCCGTGCAGGTCCTCAACGCCTCAGCTAAACCCATTTCTTTCAATTATAACGTTATTTTAGCTCTGCCCAAGATGGTAGGCGTTTGAGAATTTATTATGCTAATCAAATTATTAACTAAAGTTTTCGGTAGTCGTAACGATCGCACCCTGCGTCGTATGCGTAAAGTTGTCACTCTGATTAACAGCATGGAACCGGAAATCGAAAAACTTTCCGATGATGAATTAAAAGCAAAAACTGGCGAGTTCCGCGCGCGTCTTGCGAAAGGCGAAGTGTTGGAAAATCTGATTCCAGAAGCGTTTGCTGTTGTTCGTGAAGCAAGTAAGCGTGTTTTCGGTATGCGTCACTTCGACGTACAGCTGCTTGGTGGTATGGTACTGAACGATCGTTGTATCGCAGAAATGCGTACCGGTGAAGGTAAAACACTGACTGCAACACTGCCTGCCTATCTGAATGCATTGAGTGGCCGTGGTGTTCACGTTGTTACCGTGAACGACTATCTGGCCCAGCGTGATGCTGAAAACAACCGCCCACTGTTTGAATACCTGGGTTTGAGCGTGGGTATCAACTTGCCGAATATGCCAGCACCTGCAAAGCGCGAAGCTTATGCCGCTGACATTACTTACGGTACGAACAACGAATACGGTTTTGACTACCTGCGTGACAACATGGCGTTCAGCCCAGAAGAACGTGTACAGCGCAAACTTCACTACGCATTGGTCGATGAGGTTGACTCAATTCTTATCGATGAAGCGCGTACCCCACTTATCATCTCCGGCCCTGCTGAAGACAGCTCCGAGATGTATAAGAAAGTTAACAAAATCATCCCAAGCCTGATTCGTCAGGAAAAAGAAGATTCTGATACTTTCCAGGGCGAAGGCCACTTCTCGGTGGACGAAAAATCTCGTCAGGTAAACATTACCGAACGCGGTCTGGTACTGGTTGAAGAGCTGCTGGTTCGTGAAGGCATTATGGAGGAAGGTGAATCACTTTATTCACCAACTAACATTATGCTGATGCACCATGTGACTGCTGCACTGCGCGCACATGTTCTGTTCACCCGTGACGTTGACTACATCGTGAAAGATGGCGAAGTTATCATCGTTGATGAACATACTGGCCGTACCATGCAAGGTCGCCGTTGGTCTGATGGTCTGCATCAGGCAGTCGAAGCCAAAGAAGGCGTCGATATTCAGAACGAAAACCAGACTCTGGCATCTATCACCTTCCAGAACTACTTCCGCCTGTATGAAAAACTGGCAGGTATGACGGGTACTGCGGATACCGAAGCGTTCGAGTTCAGCTCTATCTATAAGCTCGATACCATCGTTGTGCCGACTAACCGCCCAATGATTCGTAAAGATATGCCTGATTTGGTCTATATGACTGAATTAGATAAGATTGCTGCGATTATCGAAGACATTAAAGAGCGTACTGCCAACGGTCAGCCAGTTTTGGTGGGTACGATTTCTATCGAGAAATCAGAGGTTGTCTCTGCTGAGTTGACCAAAGCCGGTATCAAACACAACGTTCTGAATGCCAAATTCCATGCGAACGAAGCAGGTATTGTTGCTCAGGCGGGCTACCCTGCTGCGGTGACCATTGCGACGAACATGGCGGGCCGTGGTACGGATATCGTATTGGGTGGTAGCTGGCAGGCAGAAGTTGCTGAGCTTGAAAATCCAACTCCTGAACAAATTGCACAGATTAAAGCTGACTGGCAGGTTCGTCATGACGCGGTTTTGGCGTCTGGTGGTTTGCATATCATCGGTACTGAGCGTCACGAATCTCGTCGTATTGATAACCAGCTCCGTGGTCGTTCTGGCCGCCAGGGTGATGCGGGTTCATCTCGTTTCTACCTGTCTATGGAAGATTCCCTGATGCGTATTTTCGCATCGGATCGCGTTTCAGGCATGATGCGTAAACTGGGTATGAAACCAGGCGAGGCCATTGAGCACCCGTGGGTGACCAAAGCGATTGCTAACGCACAGCGTAAAGTTGAAAGCCGTAACTTTGATATCCGTAAACAGCTTCTTGAATACGATGATGTAGCGAACGATCAGCGTCGCGCAATCTACAGCCAGCGTAACGAATTGCTGGATGTGAGCGATGTTAGCGAAACCATCAACAGCATCCGCGAAGATGTCTTTAAAGTGACTATCGACGCGCACATTCCACCACAGTCTCTGGAAGAAATGTGGGATGTTGAGGGGCTGGAAGAACGCCTGAAAAACGACTTTGACCTCGAGCTCCCAATTAAAGAGTGGCTGGATAAAGAGCCTGAACTGCACGAAGAAACTCTGCGCGAGCGTATTCTGCAAAACGCTATCGAAGTCTATAAGCGTAAAGAAGAAGTGGTTGGCATTGAAATGATGCGTCATTTCGAAAAAGGCGTCATGTTGCAGACGCTGGACTCATTGTGGAAAGAGCACCTTGCAGCGATGGACTATCTGCGTCAGGGCATCCACTTACGTGGATATGCGCAGAAAGATCCTAAGCAAGAATACAAGCGTGAATCTTTTGCGATGTTTGCATCCATGCTTGAAGCGCTGAAATATGAAGTGATCAGTACGCTCAGCAAAGTGCAAGTTCGCATGCCTGAAGAAGTAGAGGCAATGGAGCAACAGCGTCGTGAAGAAGCTGATCGTCTGGCACAGATGCAACAGCTGAGCCATCAGGATGACGACACGCTTGCTGCCGAAGCACTGGCAGCGGAAACGGGTGAGCGCAAAGTGGGTCGTAACGATCCGTGCCCATGTGGTTCTGGTAAGAAATTCAAACAGTGTCATGGCCGTTTGAGCTAAGAACGTTAATTGTCGATGAAGGCGCAGCTTGCTGCGCCTTTTTTCTATGGAGCACCTGAACAAAAATGAAACAATTAGAAATTGCCGTTGGCATCATTCGCAACCCGCGGGGTGAGATTTTTATTACTCAACGAGCGGCGGATGCGCATATGGCAAATAAGCTTGAATTCCCTGGTGGGAAAATTGAGGTTGATGAAACGCCGGAACAGGCGCTGGTTCGCGAGCTCCAGGAAGAAACGGGCATTACGGCGACTGAGTTTACTCTATTCGATAAATTGTCTTATGAGTTTCCAGACAGACACGTGACGCTGTGGTTTTTTATAGTAGAAAGCTGGGAAGGGGAGCCTTGGGGTAAAGAAGGGCAACCGGGGAAGTGGATTGCGCAAAATGCGCTGGTGGCAACAGATTTTCCACCAGCTAATGAACCTATTATTAGCAAATTACAGCAACGCTAACGCAGGTCTTCTTCGCTCCAGTCGTCGCTTTCAGACAGATCGCTGCTGCTTGGAATTCGCTTTTCCTCGGCGGCCCATTCACCTAAATCAATCAGTTGGCAGCGCTTGCAGCAAAATGGGCGATACGGGCTGGTTTCATTCCAGATTACGATTTTACCGCAGCCAGGGCAGTTTACTTTTGTAGGTTCAGACATATTTGCTCCTTAACAGCATGCTAGCTCAAAATCGAGACGCTCAGGGATGACTCCATTTTCGCTGTCGAGTGGTAAGAAACGGATCGCAAAACGGCTTTTATGGCCCGAAACCTGAGGGTAAAGCTGCGCGGAGAGATCTAACTGTAAACGCAGCAGATCGGCATCTTCCCCGTTGTCCTGATAAAAACCGTTCAGACTGGTGTGCTTACGTAATGGCGCAGAATTACGAATAATATCCAGCACCAGTTCCAGGGCGTGTTTTAACGGCTGCAAACTTGCCAGCCAATGATTAATTTGCGCATCACGCTGTGCCTGCGGTGAATACAACCAGATATGTAATGTTGGCAAATCAAAGCTACAGCACCCACCAGGAATGCTAAGACGCTGACGAACCAGCGCGATTAAGCGATCTTCACGTAGGATTTGCCCCAGGCGCGGTGCCGCCATTAAAACACTGCCTCGTTCTTTGAGTTGGCTGCGCAGTGAGTCAATTCGCTGCATATCCACACCTGGAACTTCAGACCAGTTCAATAATTTACGCTGTTGGCGTTCCAGTTCTTTGAGAATATCTGTACGAATTTCTCCCCGCTCAAAAACATCGAGCAGGTCACCGACGTTGCGAAAAAAATGAAGGGCTTTGGAGGTTTCATTCACCGGTAATGAACTTTCGAGTTGTTGGATAAGGAACTCTATACGCAGCCAGGTACGCATTTTTTCATTCAGTGGGTGCTCAAAAAGAATCTGGGTGCTCATTATTCGTTTTCCTGCTGTGCGGCCTGGGATGCCAGTTCCAGATACTGGCGATGCAGACGGTTAACATGTGCGACCATCTGTGCAGTGCCACCATCATTATTAATTACGTCATCGGCAGCGGCTAAACGTGCCTCACGTGTTGCCTGTGCTGCAAGGATTTGTTGCACATGCTGCCGACTGACTTTATCGCGCGCAATAGTACGTGCGATTTGCACTTCTGGCGAGACATCAACAACCAGAACGCGATCGGCCTTTTGTTGTAGGTTATTCTCAATTAACAAAGGAACAACCCACAAAACGTAAGGAGATAGTGCCTGGCTGATTTCAGTTTGAGTTTGCTGATGAATAAGTGGGTGTAGCAGTTCATTGAGCCACTGTTTCTGTTCCGGTGAAGAAAAGATTTTTTCACGAAGAACCTGGCGATGTAGAGTGCCATCCGGATGGAGGATCTCCGCGCCAAAATGATCAGAAATAATGCTAAGTGCAGGCTGGCCTGGCTCAACAATCTGACGCGCTATCACGTCTGCGTCTACAACGGTAATGCCTAAGCGGGAAAAGTTATCAGCGACAGTACTTTTGCCGCTACCTATCCCGCCTGTTAATGCCACCGTATAAACCATAAAAACTAGACCTTAAATCTGCGTTTCATCAAAGAGATAGAAAGCTTACTTGCACCTGGCGTATTTCAAGAGAGTACGGCTACATGGGGAAAAGTGACACCTATGTAACGATTTCCTGTTGCTCAGGTAAATTTCATCGATTGTAGCGCAAAAAAGACTGTTTTCGCAGTCTTGCAGCGGCATTAATAGTGCGTATGATAACACCACTGGAATTGGTGGTTACTTCGCCAATTGCGTTCACGCGTCCTTCGCCATTCGACCCAGGAATCTGCAACATGCGTATTGAAGAAGATTTGAAGTTAGGTTTTAAAGACGTTCTTATTCGTCCAAAACGTTCCACACTGAAAAGCCGCTCTGATGTAGAGCTTGACCGCCAGTTCACTTTCAAACACTCCGGTATTGCATGGTCAGGTGTTCCGATCATTGCTGCTAACATGGACACCGTTGGCACCTTTGGTATGGCCCAGGCTTTGGCCTCGTTTGATATCCTCACTGCCGTTCATAAACACTATTCTGTTGAAGAGTGGGGCAACTTCGTTAAGTCTGTTTCAGATGACATCCTGAAGTTCGTTATGGTTTCAACGGGCACATCCGATGCTGATTTCCTGAAAACCAAGCAGATTCTTTCACTTCATCCTGCCCTGCAATTTATCTGTATCGACGTGGCTAATGGCTACTCTGAGCACTTCACTCAGTTCTTGTCTAAAGCGCGTGAAGCGTGGCCGGATAAAGTTATCTGTGCAGGCAATGTCGTCACTGGCGAAATGTGCGAAGAACTTATCCTTTCAGGTGCTGACATTGTTAAAGTCGGTATCGGTCCGGGTTCTGTCTGTACCACTCGTGTGAAAACTGGCGTGGGTTACCCGCAGCTTTCTGCTGTTATTGAATGTGCGGATGCTGCTCATGGCCTCGGCGGCCAGATTGTTAGCGACGGCGGCTGTACGATGCCTGGCGATGTTGCAAAAGCATTTGGCGGCGGCGCTGATTTCGTGATGTTGGGCGGTATGCTGGCAGGTCATGAAGAGAGTGGCGGTACTGTTGTTGAAGAAAATGGCGAGAAATTCATGCTGTTCTACGGCATGAGCTCTGAGTCTGCAATGACCCGACACGTTGGTGGTGTTGCACAATATCGTGCAGCAGAAGGCAAAACGGTGAAACTGCCATTGCGCGGCCCTGTAGAAAACACGGTCCGTGATATTCTGGGTGGATTGCGTTCTGCATGTACCTATGTTGGTGCTTCTCGCCTGAAAGAGTTGACCAAACGCACCACGTTCATTCGTGTTGCGGAGCAGGAAAACCGCGTTTTCAATAGCCTCTAAGCTATCTATACGGCGTGGCTTTGGCCGCGCCGTTATCTGCTTCACTATCCAGAACTCATAGCCTCTCCTAGCTGGAAAATGGGCAAATACATTGCGATAACCAGCGTTCCAATAATTATTCCTACTACTAACATCATTATCGGTTCCAGCGCGGCTGCAAGGTTATCTGCCTGCTCCTGAGTATTGTTATGATGCCAACTCGCCAGTTTCTCCAGCATCAAATCCAGGGCACCAGACTCTTCACCAATACGCACCAACTGGCAGCATAATGGCGTAAATTGCCCGCTATCGTTAAGGGCCTGCCAAAGTGGTATTCCCTGCGTAACCTGAGCGCTGATTTGTACAACTACCTTCTTCCACAATAGTTGTGTCAGCGTGGTTTCGACAGCTCCAAGTCCTTGTAGCAAAGGAATACCTGCCTGTTGGGAAAGTGATAATGTGGTGTAGATTTGGCTTAAGATTTGCCCGCGCCATAGTGGCGCAACCAGCGGAATGCGTAGCAATAGATTTTGTTCGTACTCTTGCCAGTGAGGTTTTCGTTGGCGAAGAAAATACCCGCAACCCATCAGAACAATGGCAGACAATAACCAACCTAATCCCTGTGATGTTACCCAGTTTGATATTGCCATTACCGCAACCGTAACGGCAGGTAGGGGGGCGTTAAAAGAGCGGTAGATATTGGCAAATTCCGGCAAGACAAAACCCATCATTCCGATAGTGACCAATAAGGCTACCACGATGATAAATAATGGGTAACGCAGCGCTTTCATGACTTTTTTACGCAACTGGTGCAGCTTTTCTTGTTGGTCAGCCAGCCTTTTACAGCACTCATCGAGCTTCCCGGTTAACTCACCAATATGAATCAGGGCAATGAATATGGCAGGGAAAATTCCAGGCCAATGCTGCAATGCAGTTGAGAAGGATGTGCCGTTTGAAACGCGTTGCTCAATGTCTTTAAGTAATACGCGCCATTCACAAAAAGGGTGCTGTTGTGCAAGCAGTGACAACCCATCGGATAAAGAAATTCCTGCCTGAAGTAGTGTTGCTAGCTGGCGGAAGATGTGTATTTTTTGCTGGATATGCCAGCAACCTCGCCGTGTCAGTGAGGTTTTCCGTAACTGCAAAGGTTGGAGGTCCGCATTGAACAGTTGGTCATTTACAGATACTGCATCGTCAGCCAGTAACTCACCCTGTTGTACCTGGCCATGCCGATCAATCGCTTTCCAGCGCCAGAGCAAAAACTTAGCCATGAGGAACACCCAGCACACGATAGAGCTCTTCAAGAGTGGTAAGGCCCTGTTCAACGGCCAAACAGCCACTTTCGAATAGCGTCATCATGCCATGCTGTTGTGCAAGGCGTTCGAGATCCTGAGCCACCATACCCTTGATAATTGCCGATTGCAGGGAACGGTCGACCAGCAGGATTTCAAACAGTGCACTTCGCCCGTAGAAACCACCATAACAACGTTCGCACCCGACGGCCTGCCAGTGAGGCAATGCACTGGCCCAAAGCGTTGTCGGTAAGATGATATCTTCGGGATGTCTTTGTTTGCAGTGAGGGCAGAGTTTACGCACTAATCGTTGTGCGACGATCATATTCAGTGCCGAAGCCAGCATCCAGCGCTCGACCCCCATTTGCTCAAGACGCACAACAGTTTCAGTCGTTGAGTTGGTGTGCAATGTTGAAAGTACGAGGTGCCCTGTTTGCGCAGCTTTGATGGCAATTTCTGCCGTATCACCATCGCGGATTTCACCCACCATGATGATGTCCGGGTCCTGACGCAGTAAGGCGCGCAATACATTCTGAAAATTCAGCCCTGCTTTGGTGTTAATTTGCGTCTGATTAAGCCCACGCATAGGAATTTCTATCGGGTCTTCGACACTACAGAGGTTGGTCGATACCTGATTGAGTTTCTTTAATGCGCTATAAAGCGTGATAGTTTTTCCGCTCCCGGTAGGGCCCGTGACCAGAATCATGCCTTGCGGGTTGGCTAATGCGTGTTGAAACTTCGTACAGTTATCAGGTGACATTCCTAATTCTGATAACTCAAATGTTTGGGCTGTTTGAGTCATCAGACGCAAGACAACTTTTTCACCGTGATAAACCGGCAACGTCGCTATCCGAAATGAGCACACATGTTGTTCGACGGAGATCTCCATTTGCCCATCTTGAGGAAGTCTGCGTTCCGCAATATCCAGATTTCCCAAAACTTTCAGCCGTGCGGTAAACGGTGCGGCTAAATGGACCGGCAGTAATGGTTGTAATTGCAGCACGCCATCGATGCGAAAACGAATCTGATAGCCGTGCTCTGCGGGCTCAAAATGGATATCTGATGCACGTAGCTCAATGGCTTTGTAGAGCGTGTCATGGAGAAGTTGAACCACAGATGCGCTGGGCTCAGGCTGTTCTTCAGTACCCGCCGGGGCACGTGAATGTCGGGCTTTTTCCAGTTGTTCGACAGGCCAGTATTCAATATTTACGGGTTTATCACAGATGAAACACAAGGCTTCGAAAAACTGTGTTGGTGGATTTGGCGCAATAGCAATGTGTAGCGCGGAGTCTTCAGAAAGTATGAGTGCCTGATATTGGTTACAAAGTGCGAGAATCTGCTGGTCACCCATGGCTTAATTTCCCGCCTGATTATTACCAAAGCGGAACACTTCTTCACAGGACTTCTGCAGAGAACCATTATCGGTTGTTACACACGTTCGAGACCAACCCTCAACACCTTCGCTGTCAGTCCAGCGAGGAGATAAAGAGACGGTAAGCCCATTAAGGCTTTCTTGCCCTGTCAGTGAGACAACACCTTGCTCAACACTCATCCCGCTAACATAACGTGTCGTTTTAGGCGATGGGATACTGTTGCTGCCTGCATCACAACCGCTGAGACCGCCACGCTCAATAGCACATAGCTCGACGGCGGTTCGGTAAGGCAGAAAGGTTTGTAGCATATCGGTGAGCGCCGCTTTGCGCAGATAGTTTTGGTATGAGGGAATACCAATGGCGCTAAGAATCGCAATAATGCCGATGACAACCATCAGCTCAATAAGTGTAAATCCTTGTTGTTTGTTCATATGCCGCTCCTGATTGAGATGACGGCACTTTGCTCCGTTTAAATGAACCAGGCGAGGGCGAATGAGAACATCAGGAAGCGACCTTCCAGGATTTTTTTATGGTTTGCAGTGGGCAACAATGAAATGCGAGATGGGGCGAAACAGAACTAAAAAGGCAGAGGAGTTTTAGCTCATCTGCCTTGCAGGAATTAGCGGAAACGCATGGAAAGATCGAGTGCGCGAACATGTTTTGTCAGCGCACCTACAGAAATAAAGTCGACACCGGTCTGGGCAAATTCGCGGATGGTTTCTTTAGTCACGTTACCGGAAACTTCCAGACGAGCTTTGTCTTTGGTGATGGCGACAGCTTTGCACATGTCTTCAACGTTGAAGTTATCGAGCATGATAATGTCAGCACCGGCGTGCAACGCCTGTTCCAGCTCCTCAAGCGATTCTACTTCTACTTCTACAGGCACATCCGGATGCAACCAGAAGGCTTTTTCCACCGCCTGACGAACGGAGCCTGAAGAGATAATGTGGTTCTCTTTAATCAGGAAAGCATCGGACAACCCTAAACGGTGGTTGCTACCGCCGCCACACAACACAGCATATTTCAGTGCAGTGCGCAGCCCTGGCAGAGTCTTACGGGTATCCAGCAGTTGCGTTTTTGTACCCACAAGCAGGTCAACATAGGTGCGGACTTCACTGGCAACGCCCGAGAGTGTTTGTACAAAGTTAAGCGCTGTACGCTCGCCGGTGAGCAGTACGCGTGAAGGGCCGGTTAGTTCAAAAAGCGGCTGGTCAGCAGTAATACTTTGGCCATCTTCTACATGCCATACCACGTTTACATCGCCGCCAAGCTGGGTAAATACCTCTTCAACCCAACGTTTTCCGCAGAATACGCCATCTTCACGGGTGATTACTACGGCATGTGAGCGGTGGTCTGGATCCAGTAATTGTGCGGTTATATCGTTATTAGGATCGACATCCCCACCGAGATCTTCACGCAAAGCCTGAGCAACTGTCTCGGGAATATCCAGGTTAATACGTTCAAGAAGCTCGTCACGGCGGCGGTCTGGGTTATAACGGCGAGGCGGCATGATAAAACTCCGAATTGGCTTAGTTAATGTGGAAACATGCTACATTGATGCGACGTCAAGTACCACTCTAAGGAGACTGCGGATGCAGCTAAAAAACGGCTGGCTGGTGGGTGTAAAACATGTCCCTTCCCCCCATTTTGATTGCCGACCGGAGGATGAAATCCCTTCGCTGCTGGTGGTGCATAACATCAGCTTGCCGCCCGGTGAGTTTGGTGGCCCATGGATTGATGCGCTATTTACTGGCACTTTGGACTCAGAGGCTCATCCGTACTTCGCGGGAATCGCCCATTTGCGCGTCTCAGCGCATTGCCTGATTCGCCGTGATGGTGAGATTGTTCAGTATGTTCCCTTTGATAAACGCGCCTGGCATGCCGGTGTTTCTATGTATCAGGGACGCGAACGTTGTAATGATTTTTCCATCGGTATTGAGCTGGAGGGCACTGATACGCTGCCCTATACTGATGCGCAATATCAAAAGCTTGCCGCGATTGCTGATGTACTGATTGAGGTTTATCCGGCAATCGCTGACCATATGACGGGACATTGCGATATTGCACCGGAGCGTAAAACTGACCCAGGTCCTGCATTTGACTGGTCGCGTTTTCGCCACTCGGTTGAGGTAACGTCAAACAAGGAGATGAAATGACGCTGTTTACATTGCTGCTGGTGATGGTTTGGGAGCGGTTGTTCAAGCTGGGCGAGCACTGGCAATTAGATCACCGTCTGGAAGTCATCTTTCGGCGCATAAAAAGTTTTTCATTGTTACGTACTATTCTGATGACGGCGCTGTGCATGTTATTGGTGTTCCTCTGTATTCGTGCGTTACAAGGTTTGTTCTTTAATGTGCCATTGTTGATTTTCTGGATTGCACTTGGCGTGTTGTGTATTGGCGCAGGCCAGGTTCGCTTGCACTACCACGCCTATTTAAAAGCCGCAAGTCACGACGATATCCACGCGCGAGATGCAATGGCAAATGAACTGACGCTTATCCATGGCGTACCGCCGGATTGTGACGAGCGTGAATATCTGAAAGAGCTGCAAAATGCGCTGTTGTGGATTAACTTTCGTTTCTACCTCGCACCGCTTTTTTGGTTTATCGTCGGGGGCGTTTGGGGGCCGGTGACGTTGGCAGGATATGCTTTCTTACGCGCATGGCAGACATGGCTTGCTCGCCATCACACGCCTCAACAGCGTCTGCATTCAGGTATTGATGCCATTTTACATGTGCTGGACTGGGTGCCAGTGCGTCTGGTGGGGGTAGCGTATGCGCTGCTGGGCCATGGTGAAAGGGCACTTCCTGCGTGGTTTGCTTCGTTGGCCGATCGCCATTCTTCTCAGTATCAGGTACTGACCCAACTGGCACAGTATTCTCTGATGCGAGAACCGCATCTCGATAAAATTAACACCCCGAAAGTTGCGGTTTCCATGGCGAAGAAAACCTCGTTGGTGATTTTGGTGGTGGTCGCGTTACTGACAATTTACGGTACTCTGGTTTAACCCTTGATAAGCAGCCAGAGCACCGTATTCGCTTAACGATTATCCGCAGGCGGTATGCCAAACACTGGCATACCGTTTTCATCCCATTCGAGAGTTTTCAGGCGCGTATGGCGATTTGGGTCGTAAAGTGGATCGCCTTCAATTTCCGTATAGTTGCGTGCGTGATAAACCAGTACATCTTTCCCCTCTTTCGTTTGAGTAAAGCTGTTATGGCCTGGCCCGAACTGCTTATTCTCAACGCTTGTGGTAAAAACAGGCTGTGTAGATTTATGCCAGTTCTCTGTTTTCGTCGGGTCGGCGTTTAAGTCTATCCACAGCAGACCGATGCAGTAATTTTCGTCGGTGGCACTGGCGGAATAACTGACAAACAGCTTATCGCCGTGAACAATAACCGCTGGCCCTTCGTTGACCAGAAAACCGCGACACTCCCAGTCCAGTTCGGGCTTGCTTAACATCACCGGATGGCCTTTTATTGCCCACGGCGTTTCTAGTTCTGCGAGATAGAGATTGGAGTTACCTGGAATGTTCGGATCTTTCTGCGCCCATAAATACCACTGCTTACCCTGATGCTTAAAGGTTGTCGCATCCAGACAGAAGCTATCAAACTGCGTTTTCACCTGGCCTTTTTCTATCCACTTGCCGGTTAACGGATCGGCATCCGCACATTCCAGAGCAAACATTCGGTGCTGGAACATATTGAGCTGATCCAGTTCCTGCGTGTGAGTAGCCGCAAAGTATATGTACCATTTACCATCAATGTTATGCAGTTCCGGCGCCCAGATGAGTTCGCTCATTGGGCCGTGGTTCGCCTTACGCCAGACGACTGCGGGTTGCGCATCTGGCAGTTCGCTTATTGTCGCCGCGCGGCGGATCTCTAGCCTGTCGTATTCCGGCACTGACGCAATAAAGTAGTAGCAATCTTCATGCAGCAAAATAAACGGGTCGGCGCGCTGCTCAATAAAGGGATTTGGCCATTGCTCCTGGTTCATAACGCTTTCCTTATAGTTTGGCTTCAACAGGTTTGCTGTCGTGAGCTTCGTTTAATTCACGATAGTTGATACGGCGCTTTTCCAGATCCAACTGAATACGTTGCATCAATTCACGGTCAACTTTCAGCATACGCACCACGCCTGCGGTAATCAGATAGCCAACGCCTGGGATGATGGTAAACAACATCACAATACCGTTAATTGAGTCCGGGCTTTGCTGTTTTGCACCTGCATCGTATCCATACCAGGAGAGCAAAAATCCTACCATTGCACCCGCAATGGCCAGGCCTAGTTTCAGGAAGAACAAGTTGCCAGAGAAGCTAATACCCGTGATGCGTTTACCGGTTTTCCACTCACCGTAATCATCTACATCAGCCATGAGTGACCAATGCAATGGAGAGGGGATTTGGTGCAGGATATTTAGCAGGAAGTACATCACCATAATCAACGTGGTGGCGTGCGGGTCGAGGAAGTAGAAACCGCAGGAGAAAAGCGCCAGTGCAATGTTGCACCAGAAGAATACTTTTAGTTTGCAGATGCGGTCAGTCAGTACTTTCGCCAGCATGCTGCCGCCCATCATGCCAACCACGCCAAGGCTAATGAATAACGTGGCGAAACTGGTGTTTTGACCCATCACCCAAGTGACGTAATACATCGTGGCTGCCATGCGGATAAAACCAGGGCAGACATTGCACAGCGTCAGCAGAAGAATGCGCACCCACTGATCATTTTTCCAGACATCTTTCAGGTCAGATTTTAGTGCGTCATTGCTCTGTACTGCCGGGCGTACGCGTTCTCTGACTGTCGAGAAACAGAATAAGAACATGCACATACCCAGCACGGCCAGGACGCCCATCGCCATCTGGTAACCTTTCGCTTTGTCACCGCCGCCAAACCAGTCAACCATCGGCAGCAGGGAAAGTGAGAGGATTAACGTTGCAATACCGACCATGACAAAGCGATATGACTGGCAGGCCACGCGCTCTTTCGGGTCATTTGTAATGACGCTACCTAACGAGCAATAAGGAATGTTGATGGCGGTATAGGTTAAAGAGAGCAGGAAATAGGTGACAAAGGCATAGATAACTTTGCTGCTATAGGCCCAGTCAGGGGTGGTGAACATCAGGTAACTGAAGAAAGCAAAAGGGGCTGCCATCCACAAGATCCATGGACGAAAACGCCCCCAGCGTGTCTGCGTTCTATCGGCGATAGCACCCATGATCGGGTCGGTTATTGCATCAATGACCCTGATGGAAAGCAACATAACACCTACTAACGCAGGGGCAAGACCAAAAATATCTGTGTAAAAATAGTTAACAAACAACATTATGGCGCCAAAGATAATGTTGCACCCGGCGTCACCCATGCCGTAGCCGATCTTTTCTTTAATCGATAATTTGCTGCTTTCCATAGGAAATGCTCCTGACAAGAATATGGACAAGAGTATTGGGCCGTTAGGAATAATTTGCGTGCCGGTAAACCGTTGCAGAGATGGACAATACTGTCATTGTTAAGGAAGTGTGAAGCAGATAACAAAGCGCCCCAGTGAGCATTGGCTCCCCGGGGCGCTTTTTAGCAAACGTTATGTTTACGCTTTAACGCTTTTCAGGTTCTGTTGCTTGATGAAGTAACCGATGCCGAGAATCACGACCCATACCGGAATCAACCATACGGAGATGGCCATGCCAGGGGTGATTGCCATTATGACCAGAACGGCCGCCATAAACAGCAGGCAGACATAGTTACCCAACGGATAGAACAGGGCAGGGAAACGGGTTTTCACGCCTTGTTGCTGTTTTGCACGACGGAACTTGATGTGTGCAAGGCTAATCATCGCCCAGTTGATAACCAGTGCAGAAACGACCAGAGCCATCAGCAGACCAAAGGCTTCAGCAGGTGCTAAGTAGTTGATCAAAACACACAACGCGGTGAACAGAGCAGATACCATAATGGTATTGACTGGCACGCCACGTTTATCCACTTTTTGCAGTGCTTTCGGTGCATTGCCTTGCTGAGCCAGGCCAAACAGCATACGGCTGTTGCAGTAAACACAGCTGTTATAAACCGACAGTGCTGCGGTCAGGACAACCACGTTGAGTGCGTTTGCTACAAAGGTATCACCCAGTTCATGGAAGATCAGAACGAACGGGCTGGTATCAGCGGTAACACGAGTCCATGGCATCAGAGAAAGCAGAACAGCCAGTGAACCCACATAGAAAATCAGAATACGGTAGATAACCTGGTTAGTCGCTTTAGGAATGCTGACCTGCGGGTTATCTGCTTCTGCAGCGGTAATACCGACCAACTCAAGGCCACCGAAGGAGAACATGATAATTGCCATCATCATGACAAGCCCGGTCCAGCCATGTGGCAAGAATCCGCCTTGCTCCCAAAGGTTGCGAACGGTCGCTTGTGGACCTGCGTGACCGCCAAACAGCAACCAGGCACCAAATACAATCATGGCAACGACGGCGATGACTTTAATGATTGCGAACCAAAATTCCATCTCACCAAAGACTTTTACGTTAGTCAGGTTAATGGCGTTGATCACAACGAAGAAGACCGCGGCAGAGGCCCAGGTTGGGATCTCCGGATACCAGAATTGAATATATTTACCTACTGCTGTCAGTTCTGCCATCGCAACGAGTACATACAGCACCCAATAGTTCCAGCCAGAAGCAAAACCTGCAAATCCACCCCAGTATTTATAGGCAAAGTGGCTAAATGAACCTGCTACAGGCTCTTCAACAACCATCTCACCCAGTTGGCGCATGATCAGAAAGGCAATAAAACCTGCAATCGCGTAACCAAGAATAATCCCTGGCCCTGCAGACTGGATGACGGACGCACTGCCCAGAAACAGGCCAGTCCCAATAGCTCCACCCAGCGCGATGAGCTGGATATGGCGGTTTTTAAGGCCGCGTTTAAGCGTGTCGCCTTGTTCCATCTTTTAACCTCGTGTGTGGTTATTTTCAGGGCGTTGATTACGCCTCTGTAAGTTTGTAATTCCGTAATGTGTAGTATTTATTTTACGGTTTTAAATTCCAGTATTTTGCGCATTGGACTACCGCAGCGCAAAGAATAGTGGTAAGCGCAATTGTTTGCACCTGCTTTCTATTCTTGTCGTGACGAGTTGAATAAAAAGAAACCAGTTGTCAGCCTGCCCGAATTATTCCGACCGATTATTATTCGTCCACATTAAGCGTGTTTGGTGAATTAATATTCATATTTTAAACTGATGAATCGGTTCAGATTGCTTTAAAAGACAGTTTTTACTGTTTCGTAAAAGTTAAATGCGTCCAGGTGCGAGTAAATGTGACATTTGTGCAAAGTTACAGCTTTGAAACGTCATTTCTGTAATGTTGTTAAAATGTGCCAGGTTTAATGATTTCAATCAAAACCAATATGGACAGAAGGTGAATACTTTGTTACTTTAGCGTCAAGAATGTGAAATTGGTCATACCAATTGACTACAGGCTAATGGCAGAGACAGGGAATAAATGGCCTACAGCAAAATCCGCCAACCAAAACTATCCGATGTGATTGAGCAGCAGTTGGAGTTTCTCATCCTCGAGGGAACCTTGCGTCCCGGCGAAAAACTCCCACCAGAGCGCGAATTGGCGAAACAATTCGACGTTTCTCGTCCTTCACTACGCGAGGCCATTCAGCGTCTCGAAGCGAAAGGACTCCTGCTTCGTCGTCAGGGCGGCGGTACTTTTGTCCAAAACAGCCTTTGGCAAAGTTTAAGCGACCCGCTGGTCGAACTGCTGTCTGACCATCCTGAATCCCAGTTTGATCTGCTTGAAACCCGCCACGCACTTGAAGGTATCGCGGCGTATTACGCTGCATTGCGTGGTACGGACGAAGATCTCAAACGTATCGGCGACTGCCATGTTGCAATTCAACAAGCGCAAGAGTCCGGTGACCTGGACGCGGAATCCGATGCTGTTATGCAGTATCAAATTGCCGTCACAGAAGCCGCCCACAACGTGGTGCTACTACACTTGTTGCGCTGTATGTCTCCAATGCTTGAACAAAACGTTCGCCAGAATTTTGAATTGCTCTACGCGCGCCGTGAAATGCTGGCGCAAGTGAGCAGCCATCGCGCCAGCATTTTTGCGGCGATTATGGCTCGCCAACCGGAGCAGGCGCGCGAAGCGTCGCACCGTCACCTGGCATTTATCGAAGAAATATTGCTGGATCGCAGCCGCGAACAGAGTCGTCGAGAACGTTCTCTGCGGCGCTTACAGCAACGTAAGGAATAAGAGTCTGAAATTCAGACCTCTATAAGCGCCATTTTTTAGAGCGCGGCAACTAAACGCAGAACCTGTCTTATTGTGTTTTTTCAAGGAAAGCACAATGGGACAGGTTCCAGATAATCAACGTATTAGACACAGATAAGGAATACCACCCATGTCAGAACGTTTCCCAAATGACGTG
>DASXXQ010000049.1:0-9888 GCA_036502985.1 Buttiauxella sp. | reverse complement strand
TTTAACGAACGCATCGCCGAGCGGTTTCATCTGCGCGCCAATTTCCGGGTAAAAATGTCCCAACAATATGCCGACAGCAATTGCCGTGAGGACCTGGAAGTAGAGGCTTTTGAAAAGAGAGAGTTTCATAGGGTGTCCTTGAAAGGTAGAAATTCCACAGTGCCGCCTGAAGAGCCATCGGCCTGCGGCACCAAAAATAACACCCTCAAAAACACCCAAAAGTGACATCACGCGTATTTGTAAGCAAAATTGTTAAATAATTGAACTGACTCGCGCCAGCCAAATAACATTTGCAACAAATAATTTACTGTTGAGTGGTAGACAAGTACTGCGTATCAAACTCTTTTAGAGTCAAAGCTCTGGAGAACAGATAGCCCTGAGCGATGATCACCCCTTCGTTCAATAACCAGTTGCACTGCTCCTGATTCTCGACCCCTTCTGCCACTACTTTCAGCCCAAGTGTCTTAGCCATACCGATAATCACACCCGCTATCGCGTGATCTTGCGGTAAGCAATCAACAAAACTTTTATCGAGTTTCAGAGCATCAATCGGCAGCGCCTTCAAATGTTGCAAATGGCGCAGGCTGGCGTATTCCATACCAAAGTCATCTAACGCGATCCTGACGCCGGCTTTCCGCAACGGGCGCAACACGCTGATCGCCTGTTTCGGATCATCAATACGATGGCTTTCCGTGACCTCCAGAATCAGTAAACCGGGTTGAATACGATAACGCGCCAGTAACTCCAGCAACGATGAGCCCATTGCCTCATGCAGAAGTTGATGTGCCGAGATATTCACTGACAACGGCATCGTGATGCCCTGGCTTTGCCAGCCCGCCAGTACACGGCACGCTTCTTCAAGTACCCAGTTGCCAATCGTGAACATCAGTCCGCAGTCTTCAATGCGCTCAATCAGACCTTCAGGTAATGCCCAACTGCCATCAGGTTGCTGCATACGCAGTAACACTTCTGCGCTCACCACTTCTTTAGTACGTATATTGATCTGCGGTTGAAGCCAAATCGCAAACTGCTGGTTGTCCAACGCTGTCAGTAAATCATGCTCCTGCGTGAGATGGCGTTGCGCAATATCCATCTGTTCAGGGTCAAAAAATTGAATCTTATTTTTGCCGTGGCGACGGGCAGAAAATGCCGCAGATATCGCACGACGATACAGTTGTTCTGCCGTCAAACCGCCGTGGTACATCGCAATACCGATGCTCGCCGTCGGCTTGAGTGAAATAGATTGAATCGGGAGTTTTTCGTTGAGTGCCGCAATAATTTGCTTTGCCAGCGCCATGGCCTGCCAGGCATCCTGAATGCCATGCGCGATCACGCCGAAGTCATTTCCACTAAGCTGAGCCAGCACCATATTCGGTGGTAAAACACTTTTAATCTTTTCGACCAACGTCAGCAGCAGCATGTCTCGCTGCTCCTCATTGAGCACACCCGCAGAATCTTGCAGGGTTTCACTGGCAATCACGAACAGCGCACTTTTCTTATCACTCGCCGTGAGTTGCTCAAGCAGCGCCATCAGCAAAGTTTTATTCGGCAACTCGGTCAGCAAGTTCCGGGTACTCATCGCGCTCATTTCATCATGCAAGCGCTGGGACATCTGCTGGTTGCGGTTATAGCTGCGCACCAGCATACCAATCTCATCATCATGATGGAGAGGAGGCAGCGTGAGTTGGTGGCTCGCCGCATCCTGCGGGTTGAGGCTATCGAGCTCACGGGCGATTTTACGCAGCGGGTGAACAATCAAACGGTTAATCGACCAGCTAATCGCCACCGACAAAATCAGTGCCAGCAGCAGGTACGTTGTCAGCAATGTCGAAATCGTGCTGATGATGAATTTGTACATCCGCCAGGAATCCGCCTGTAGCACCAGATAAGCCAGTGGCTGCGGATTTGCCGGGCGTTCCAGTGAATACAGCGGTAATGAAATCTGAACGGGAAGCTCAAACAGGCGAGCTATCCACATCGGAATAGGGCGTTCTGGCGCAAAGCTCTGGCGTAACGCCTGGAACTGATTGGGTAACACGACATCCGCCCGGCTGATAATCCCGGAAGGCTGTATTTGATTAAGAATTGCCTCAGCTTGAGGAATATCCGCTTTCAGGATGGCAGCAGACAGCGGGATACGCACCGAATGGGCGATCTTCTCCATCTGGCTGGCTGTGTCGTAGCGGCTTTGCTGCACAAAATGAAAAAGCTGAACGACGATAAAAACGAAAATAAACAAAACGGAAACGGCTGACACCATTGCCATTTGTTTAATCGTTAACGAACGACTGACTCGCAAACTAACTCTCCGCAATAACTGTGCCTGGTAGACATATTTTTATCCAGGCTGAGTATACTGCATTGCAGTGGTTTTTAGGCGTTGAGGCGGGTGAATAGGGGAATTCTGTATCGTTTTCCCTCTCCTGGTGGAGAGGGTTTGAGCAAAGGTAATGGCTACAACAAAAAATCACCGCACTGACAACGCCACCAGCATTTTCAAACTCGCCGAATAGTAGTCTTCCTGCGCTGTAATTTGCGGCTGTGCGACGTTCGCGGGCTGCAAAATTAAATCCCGCACCGCCAGTAACCCGCCGGCCATCATGTACGATGCGGTGTTACCAGTTGTGACGTTCACCCAGGCAGGGGTTTTGTCACGGGCAAAGCGCCCCCACCAGGCTTTATAAACCGCAAGTTCCGGGCTGCTGTGGTTAAACCAATACACGTAAAGCGGAACGCGGATCGCATCGTAGCTAAAGCGCGCTGGCCACTGCGTAGCCGGAACGGTTCTGCCATCGGAATACAACGACACCCAGTCGGAAGGCAGTTGCGGGTCGCCGAAATGCATTTTCCCCAGCAATTTTTGCCCATCGTTAATCAAATCTTTCCACACCATTAAATGGCTGTGATTAGCAAAATCCTGCCAGGCCGGGAAGATAAAATAGGAAGGGTTGAGATTCACGTAACTGTTGCGATTAAAGCCGTTGGCACCAGGCAACATCACCTGATAACCCGCAAAACGGACGACGTTATGCGCCACCAGCGCCTTAGTAATGGCATCCGACTGGTTAATGTATTCCTGGTTCTGCCACTTCTGCCCCGCTTTTAACAATGCCCACGCGATAAACGTATCACCATCGGTGGCGTTATTTTTATCGGCGATAGGTTGTGCTTCGACGGGGTTATATCGCCAGTAAAATAGGCCATTCTCGGGGTTTTTCAGGGTTTTTCGCGTCCAGTTCCACATCTTATCGAAACTGTCACGATCGTCGTTTGCCACTGCCATCATCATGGCAAATCCCTGGCCTTCGGTGTGGCTGACGTTTTTATTACCGGTGTCGATGATTCGACCATCGGGCATTAAAAACCGTGATTTATAACTATCCCATGCACCATCAGCCAGCGCTTGCTGACTGATGACCAGGGCTAATACCGCCACTATCAGCGTTTTGCATCGCTGCCACATCAACGCACCTCATCGACTATTTTGATATCGAAAATGTACCACTGTTGCTGACGGAGAAGATTCACGCCACAGCGACACATGCGGTTTTCCGCCCTGATCGCGTAACCACCGGGCATATACTCCTTCCAGAACCGCGCTGAATGCGTTGTTCCAGGAAGCCTGCTGCGCTTCATCAGCGGGAGCAGGTAAGGCCATGTGGCGAATTAACATTGCCGTTTCGCTGGCCTCGATATCAATATAGCCCCAGTTGAAACGGGCGAGCTGAACATTTATTTGCGCTTCGAGTTCACCCACAGTTCGGGCTAATGCTAATGGGTTACGTCCCGCCAGCGTATCACCCATTTGTATCAGAAACGGGCGACTTTCCGCTTCGCCCGCATTTTGCACCATGCTTTCAATCATGATGTGGAGCAGAGAGAACCAGCCCGATTGTGTCTGCTGATTTTGGAAGTACTGCAAGAGCTGCGCGTCATTCATGATTAATTATTCCCAAGCAAGTAACGGAAGTAGAGCTGTGCGGTACTTTCGTTGTAATCACCAAAGGTGTCGTAACCGACCTGGCCACCGATCGTCATATCCTTGTTAACTTTGTAATCGGCTGCGGCGCGCAGGTTATAACCCATGCCATTTTGGCTACTTCCGCTATACCAGGCTTCTTTCGCAAAGCCGCGGGAGACGTAATCTTCCAACTGTGACTGCATGCCCGAATCACCCGGGAAATACGGGCTTTCGTCCTGGGAATAAGACTGGTAACCCAACGATGCGCCAACCGACATTTTCCAGTTATCAAACTGCTGTGTGTAATCCACCGGGAAGGAGACGCTGATGTAATCCTGCGGGCTGAAATAGCCACCTTGCCCGTAGCTGAAGTAGCTCAGGTTTTTCGAGAAGTTCATGTAACTCATGCTGATGCCGGTTTTCAGCTCGCGGTCATCAAAGTGATAGGGGCGCAGATAAACACCCGCTGAGCCATTGACGTTGTTGTTACTCGGTACGTTCTCGCCCAGGTAGTTATACAGCCCGAATCCAGCATAAAAACCTGCATCACCGTTATCATAACTAAGCTGCGCACTGCCGCCGTTCTTCGTCACCTGGCCCCATTTCTTACCGCTATATTTGTCTTCCACACCCACATAAGAAAGCAGGCTGTCGACAACGGCACGGCGCTCACCGGTCAGGATTAACTTCAGGTAATCGGTTAACTGTGGCGACCATTGCACACCACCGACCACGGTATTCAAATCCTGGCCCAGCGGCGTGGAACCCACATCCAGTTTGTACTGATCGCCCGTCAACGCCATGGCGAGTTCGACTCCCGTTGCGCTTTGGGAACCCTGTGAAGGCACGGTGATCTTATCGATATTCGGTAATTCTGGTGGCGTGGTGGTTGAAGCGTTATACAGCTCCTCGCCTACCTGCCCCTGAATCAAAGCCCCAGTACCAAAACGACGGCTGGATTCGTCAGAAGAACTTCCCGCATTAAGACTAATTGGCGTGACGTTAAGATCTAAACGGGAGTCGCCGAACGGCACCGTTGACCACTGCAATGGTGATTTGATTTCGGTGAGTTTGCTCAGCCCACTTTCACCATCACGTCCGCGCACCGCCACATCGCCTCGTGCCCAGGTCGCCGTTTTTTCGGTTAGCTGCTCCATCATGTTATCCACCTGGCGTAACGTCCCTGCCTGCGCAGTTTCAACCGGCAAATCAGCTCGCGTGGTGCCCGGAGGTGCCGTTTGTGGATTACGTGCCAGCTGCGCGACTTGCCATGGCATCGCTTCGCCATACAGCGAGTTTGAGGCAGTTTGCGGGGCGACGGAGGCTTTCGGGGTAAACGGGTTATCCGCCAGTGCCAGGCCACCTATCGTAGGTGCAGTGCCACCACCGGTTCCTTCCAGGCCAACGAGTTTTCCACGCGCGGTACGCAAATAACGCATCGCCTGCTGGTGATTGCCATCGGCTTCCGCCACGCGAGCCAGTAACAGCAAGCGATCCGGCGTTTCATCGTTACGCAATCCGTTAGTCAGTTGTTTCGCTTTATCAACGTTTCCGCTGGCGAGCGCCACGTCTATGGCACCGGCGCGCGCATCCTGCTTCGGTGTATCACGCGTCATCAGGTAGTCGTAGACCACACCCGCTTCTTTGTTCATTTTGCCGGACTGATACAAACGAGCCATGGCAAACATCAGGTCGGTGTTTTGCGGGTCGCTTTGCATGGCGCGGATCAGTTTGTCGTACGCCGCCGCGTAATTTCCCTGGGTACGCAGTTGATCGACTTCATTGATCACATAGCCGTTGCGCACACTGGCAAGCTGCGTCGCGGTGCTGCGCGTCTGCAACTCTGGGTTGGCAAGAAACGCCTGAGCTTCATTCCCAAGGCCAGCCTGGTTAAGTACCGCAATCTGGTCGCCATAATCGCCGGCATTGCCCTGTACGCCACGGCGCATGTTGTCGCGCACAATCGTCACCGCCGTACTGACATCGCCAGTTTGCGCCAGCATTTTTGCCAGCTTGCCAGCATCTGCCGGGCTTTGCGGTGGGCGCATGGCCAATGCTTTTAATGTATTAGCCGCAGCAACGGTGTCACCCTGCGCCAGATAGCGTTCGGCAACTGACATTTGCAGGTTGTAGTTCACACGAGCCGCAAGCGCACGCATGTCGCTGGTTTGGCTGGATGCAGGAATACGCGAAAGCAGAGTTTGCGATTGCTGCCAGGCATTATTTTCGCTGGCAAACAGTGCACCGGCATACAGTTCGGTATTTGACGCGTTAGGCCGGAAAGACGGAGCCATGACGTTGCTCGCTTCCGCACTGTTACCCTGCTTTTGTAGCTGCCGCGCTAAATCGAGGCGCAACCACGGGTCGGAAGGATAGCGCGCCACGCCCTGCTGCAAAATCGCGATTGCACGCTGAGGATCGCCGTTGGCCGCAGCCTGCTGTGCTTGTCGCCGCACAGGATCGGTTGGGTTTCCACCTGAAACACGCGGCTGCAACTTCGCCTGCAAACTGGCAGGCAGAGTTTGCAACATCGCCTGCGCTTCAGCCGTTTTGTTCTGCTCACGCAACACGTAGTAAAGGTTTTCACGCGCGGAGCCGTTATTAGGTTGCTCGTTCAGAATGCCGCGCAAAGTCTGTTCCGCTGCCGCGTAATCCTTATTGTGGCGCTGCACATCGGCGCGGAATAATTTCGCCGCCGCACCGCGTTCACCACTTTGCTGCGCTAAAGGCGCACTTAGCGCCAGCGCCTGGCTGATATTCCCCTGCTTGAATGCGGCCTGCGCGCTCGCCAGCTGACCATAAAATTCGGCATCATCGGCTTGCTGTTTGCGTTCATCAGACTGGTTACCGCCAAGGTTTGCCGCACGGTTCAGGTACTCTGCGGCGGCGGTGTAATCCCCCTTCCGCTGTGCGATATACCCCATCCCGGCAAGAGCATCAGCATCTTGCGGGTTGGTTTGTAGCACCTGCTCAAACTGGTTTTTCGCCGCATCCGTATTGCCGCTGTTAAGCGCGGTATAGCCTGCACCTTTAGCCGCACCACCAATACTTTTACGATAGTAATCTTGCACCGCTGCATCTTTTGGATGGCGCTGGAGGAAGGTTTGATAATACGGTTCGTCACTTGCCGTTGGGCCAAGCCACAGCAGCGCCTGACGCAATGCTTTATCGGCATCCTGGCTGCCGCTCGCCATATTTTGCAGGATGTCCATGCCTTCGCGGCGCGTGCCTTCCTGGTAAGTCAGCACTTTGCCCAGCGCAATGCGCCCACCGTTATCCTGCGGATTTTGCGCGGTGTACTGGCGCAAGCCTTCCACCGCCTGTGGATACAGCGATTTATCGCCTGCCATCGTCAGATAGTATTCCGGCGCAAGGCTCGGCGGCGGCTGGTCGCCATTAAACAACCCGCGCCAGGTCGCCAGGGCGGCGGGAATATTGCCGCTGCGTGCCTGTTGGCGCGCCAAATCCAGCTGCCCACGCGGGATTTGCTGAATTTGTTTTGCGTTATCCAGCGCCTGCAAATTGGCATCTTGAGGTGAGACTGCCGCAAGGCGCTCGCGCCACTGCGCGGCACCTTTGATATCTCCAGCCTGCTGCGCCCACAGCGCCATCAAGTACAACGCCTGAGTGTTATTGGCATCCACCATCAGTACTTTTTGCAGCGCTTCTTTTGCCAGGTCGTCATGTGACTTTTCGTGCCAGTAGTTAGCCTGATCAAACAGTGCTTTTAATGCCGGATTGTTCTCCGCAGCCGTAGCGCCGAACGTCAGGCCACCAAAGAAGCACAGCGTTAACAAGCGACGGGCGGTTTTATTTTTATGACTCATTGAGCACCACCTTTACTTACCATCATCCTGAGGATTAAGACGTTTACGTGCGCGTTTTTTCAGTAAGGCATACAAGCTCAGACCAATTACTGTGGCGAACAACAAACCTAAAACAGCTAACAGAGCAGAGTGCTGGTTGGCATACCAGACCACCATCATGTACCAGGGCATTTGGCCACTCGGGAACTGTTGGCCGACACGGAAACTCCGCACACCGTTTTCATCAGTAATGATTGCTGCATCACCACGAATACCGGCGTTAATGCGCGCCAGATTTAAGTCCGTCTGAAGCCTTGAAAGCTGTTCATCAGAACTGCCAATGGCTAACACCACCACGCGTGACGGATTCCATTGTGAGCGGAAGCTGACAAACCCACGCCACGCTTCGTTAGACGAGAAGTAACGGTCAGCGGCAGTTCCCTTCGAGCCCCAATCGCCTTCTATCCAGTTCTGAATTTTTTCCCAAATTGAACGTTCACGAACCCCGAACGAATGCTCGTTACTGGTAAACGGCGATTGAGCCAGTAGCGTCCGGTTAAATGCGTTTTGATTAATGGTCGAAACAGCCAGCACATGGCTTTGTTCAAGACGTTGCAGGTTGGCACCACCAGTAGGCAAACCAAACATTACCGCGTTGTTATTCAACGAGGTGCCGGTCGCATTACCCGAACGTGCCGCCATATTGAGCAGAGTACTGATTTCCGCTTCACCCGGGTTTTCCGGCAGCAGCAGAATGGTATGTGCGAAGTCAGCTAAACGTGAGAATGGGAACGATGCACCCACGAAATAAGACAGGTTCGGCAGCAGCGAGAAGTGGCGCGTTTTGCTCAAATCAATAGTGGAGTTTTCGTCGATGCGGCTCTTGATGTTGTTATTGAGCAACACGCTACACGGTGCCGATTCTTTGGTTTCGATGTTGAAATACAGTGACAACTGGTTGTCGCCATAAATCATGTAGGGCTCCAGCGCGAGGTTGTAGTTTTCCTGACGTGCATCACCACCTAATTTTCGCCACAGCGTTTCCAGTGCGCCCTGCTTATTCACCGGCAGGTTGTTGAGGAAGGTGCCGTTGAGGGTCAATGAAAGATAGGATTTCTCTTCGTCTATCCAATTTTCCGTCGGGAAGCGATAGCCAATCTTTACCGGGATCGTGTCGCCATCCCAAAGGAACAAGTCAGGTGCCGCACGGAAAGCCACACTTAACGGTGCGTGCCAGATACCGGTGGCGGTCAGACTTTGGTCCTTGCGCATCAGTTCGGATAAACGCACCGGATGTTCGGTCGAAATCCAGCGCGGAGCGTCGTACGGTTTACTCGCCGGGATAGTCTGGTTTTCTACCGCTGTGCTGGCAGTTTGGCCAGCAAATTTGCCCTGGGTTAAACGCCACGCCGCCGAACGCAACTGCTGGTCTGAGCTTCCGACCACCAACAGCAATTTATAAACCGGGTTGCCTGGGTTATCGATGATTTGCAGCATCGGCTTTTGCGTTTGTGGCAGGGTAAGGCCGCCAATTTGATCGCCGGGTTTGCCAAACAGAATGCCGTTTTTCTCCGGCAATTTGTCATGCAGTGCGTTAAATGAAATACCGCGATAATCGGCCTCAATGCCTAACCAGGATGCGACCAATGCCGCAGCGCTAACCTGTTCCGGCAGCGTTTTAGCCGGGAAGGCAAACGCCACAGAAGCGGGTGTCATCTGCATTGAGTCAAAGAATGGACGCGGGAAATGACTCAGATCCGCGCCGATATTGAGCTGCTGCCCTTCCAGGTCCAGCCGGGTATCCGGCATGATGGTGACCTGGTATTTATCCGACAGATCGCGCAGGCACAGCAGCGCGTCACCGTCGTTAATTTTAAAGCTGATGTTGTTACTCGACACCACCATTGCTGCCGGGATTTCCAGCTGGTAGTTCGAGACATCACTGTCGGCGGAACCCAACGGAACCGTCCCCAACGGCTGGCCATTCATCATCAGTTGCAATGTCGTATTTCGCGCCGCCATTGCCGGAGAAACTTTCAGATTCAGCAACAGTTGTGCGTTGGTGATGACCTGATCGCCGGGTAACGTAAAATCAATCCCCGCCTGCAACTGCCCGCCGCT
>DASXXQ010000048.1:0-6372 GCA_036502985.1 Buttiauxella sp. | reverse complement strand
GCGGGCGCACAGTCGGTTATGATTTTCGATACCTGGGGCGGTGTGCTTACAGGCCGTGACTATCAACAGTTCTCGCTCTATTACATGCACAAAATTATCGATGGCCTCCTGCGTGAAAACGAAGGCCGCCGTGTGCCAGTAACCATGTTTACCAAAGGTGGCGGCCAATGGCTGGAAGCGATGGCGGAAACAGGCTGTGATGCGCTTGGTTTAGACTGGACAACGGATATTGCCGACGCTCGCCGTCGTGTAGGCCATAAAGTTGCGTTGCAGGGCAATATGGACCCATCAATGCTTTATGCGCAGCCTGCGCGAATCGAAGAAGAAGTCGCAACGATTCTGGCAGGATTTGGTAAAGGTGAAGGTCACGTCTTTAACCTGGGCCACGGCATTCACCAGGATGTTCCGCCAGAGCACGCTGGTGCGTTTGTTGAAGCGGTACACCGCCTGTCTGTGCCGTATCACCAGTAAGATTCAGGAGAGGGAATGGATCTCGCAAGCCTACGTGAACAACAGATCGAGCTCGCTTCACAAGTGATCCGTGAGGATCGCTTTGAGCAAGATCCTCCCCGGTTAATCGCTGGGGCTGATGTTGGGTTTGAGCAGGGCGGTGAGGTAACGCGAGCCGCTATTGTGCTGTTGAAATATCCTTCCCTCGAACTGATTGAATATCAGGTGGCGCGTGTCGCCACCATCATGCCCTATATCCCCGGATTCCTTTCATTTCGCGAATACCCTGCGTTACTCGCTGCCTGGGAAATGCTGACGCAAAAACCTGACCTGTTGTTTGTCGATGGCCATGGTATTTCGCATCCCCGGCGCTTAGGTGTTGCCAGTCATTTTGGCCTGCTGGTGGACGTGCCAACGATTGGCGTTGCCAAGAAACGTTTATGTGGGAAGTTTGAACCGTTGTCCGAAGAACCTGGTGCTTGCCAGTTGCTGACTGACAAAGGTGAAGCGCTTGCCTGGGTGCTTCGCAGTAAAAAGCGCTGCAATCCCTTGTTCGTCTCAACGGGTCATCGTGTAAACCTGGATACGGCATTGTTATGGGTGAATCGTTGCCTGGTGGGCTATCGTTTGCCCGAGCCGACTCGCTGGGCAGATGCGGTGGCCTCCGGTCGTCCAGCATTCACGCGGTGGCAAGCAATTCAAGGGTGATTAGGGTAAACTGCCGCTAATATTCCGTCTTTGAGACATCGTTATGTTACAGAACCCAATCCATTTGCGTATGGAGAAACTGGAAAGCTGGCAGCACGTCACTTTTATGGCTTCTTTATGCGAACGTATGTATCCGAATTACGCCATGTTCTGCCAGCAGACTGAATTTGGCGATCCGCAACTGTATCGCCGCATTCTCGATTTAATTTGGGAAACGTTGACGGTCAAAGATGCAAAAGTAAACTTTGATAGCCAGCTTGAGAAACTTGAAGAAGGCATTCCTTCAGCAGACGACTATGATATTTACGGTGTCTACCCGGCAATCGATGCATGCGTTGCGTTGAGCGAATTAGTTCACTCACGTTTATCAGGGGAAACACTGGAGCATGCGATTGAAGTCAGCAAAGCATCAATTACGACAGTTGCGATGCTGGAAATGACCCAGGCTGGTCGCGAAATGACCGATGAAGAGCTGCGAGAAAACCCGGCTGTTGAAGAAGAATGGGACATCCAGTGGGAGATTTTCCGCCTGCTGGCAGACTGCGAAGAACGCGATGTTGAGCTGATCAAAGGGTTGCGTGCGGACCTGCGTGAGGCCGGTAGCAGCAATATTGGTATAAATTTGCAGCAGTAAGACAGCAAAACGTGACTTACAGTCCGAATTGTCACCCCTGAAGGCTTCCAATTAGCCCCCCGTCTGGTCTACATTTGTGGGGCGAAAAAAAGTGGCTATCGGTGCGTGTATGCAGGAGAGTGCTTTTTTGGCATTTCCGTCGCACTCGATGCTTAGCAAGCGATAAACACATTGTAAGGATAACTTATGAACAAGACTCAACTGATTGATGTAATTGCTGACAAGGCTGATCTGTCTAAAGTACAGGCTAAAGCTGCTCTGGAATCCACCCTGGCTGCAATTACTGAGTCTCTGAAAGAAGGTGATGCAGTTCAACTGGTTGGTTTCGGTACCTTCAAGGTAAACCACCGTGCTGAACGCACCGGCCGTAACCCACAGACCGGTAATGAAATCAAAATCGCCGCAGCTAACGTGCCGGCTTTTGTTTCAGGCAAAGCACTGAAAGACGCTGTTAAGTAAGTTAACAAGTGTCAGTGAACAGTTTTAGCAGAGGGGCGTTTACGCCCCTTTTGTTTGCCTGGCGTCCTCTGGCCGCGCTGGCAGGCACATTGTTGCTAATGGCATGCAGCAGCAAGTCTCCTCTCCCGCCATTTACCGCGAGTGGATATATTGCCGATCAAGGTGTAATGCGCATCTGGCGTAAAGACAGCAGCAGCGATGACAGTGTTCATATGCTGACTGTTTTTAGTCCGATACAGAAAGGTGCGACGACGACCAGCGATTACCGCTGGCAGGGTGAGCAACTGGTATCGATTGAAATGACGATTCAAAGCCAGCCCTCAGAGCATATAAAAGTGCGTTTTGACGATCAGGGCGAGCTGAGCTTTATGCAACGCGAAGTGAATGGTCAAAAACAGCAGCTTTCCAACGATCAAATCGCTTTGTATCAGTACCAGGCGAGCCAGTCTAAGGCGACCAGTGAAGCACTACGCATTGGGCGTGTTATTTTGCGGCAAGGGCGCTGGCACAGTAATGGCACCGTGACGACCTGCGAAGGTGAGACATTCGAGCCTAAACTCGACAACGTATCGCTAATCCATATTGCGAATCGCCAACGTCATTCTTCTATGGATGTGAGCATTGCCTGGTTGGAAGCAGCAGAAGGATCTCAGCTGTTACTGGTAGCGAATCAGGACTTCTGTAGCTGGCAGCCAAATCCTGCGACGTTCTAGATAAAAAAACCGCCACAAGTGAACTCCACCTTGCTCAGTTGGGTGTCCAACTTTTGGGATCAGTTCACAAGGGCGGTCTTTGGTATCACGTCGAGTAACTACTTGTCGTTTTCGCGTTCAATGGCGCGATAACCGATATCTGAGCGGCTAAAACTGCCTTCCCAGTGAATATCCTTCATCAACTCATAAGCACGTTGCTGCGCTTGTGCGACGGTATCGCCCAATGCGGTGACACATAAAACGCGGCCACCGTTAGTCACAACCATATCGTCTTCACGCAGTTTCGTTCCCGCGTGGAACACTTTGCCGTCGGCAACCTCTTCCAGCGGCAAGCCGTGAATCACATCACCGTTACGGTAATCAGCAGGATAGCCGCCGGCCGCTATAACAACACCCAGAGACGGGCGCTCGTCCCACTTTGAGGTCGTTTCATTCAGCTTGCCATCACACGCGGCGAGACACAGCTCCACCAGGTCAGATTGCAGACGCAACATAATCGGCTGGGTTTCAGGGTCACCAAAGCGGCAGTTAAACTCGATAACCTTCGGGTTGCCTTGCTTGTCGATCATAAGGCCGGCATACAGGAAGCCGGTATAAGTATTCCCTTCAGCAGCCATGCCACGCACGGTTGGCCAGATAACCAAATCCATTGCACGCTGGTGGACTTCATCAGTCACAACAGGAGCGGGAGAATACGCGCCCATTCCGCCAGTATTTGGGCCACTATCACCATCGCCAACACGTTTATGATCCTGGCTGGTGGCCATTGGCAGCACATTTTCACCGTCTACCATCACGATGAAACTGGCTTCTTCACCGTCAAGAAACTCCTCCACTACGATGCGGTGCCCGGCGTCGCCAAATGCGTTGCCAGCCAGCATATCGGTAACGGCAGCTTCTGCTTCTGCTAGCGTCATCGCAACAATCACGCCTTTACCGGCGGCCAGGCCATCGGCCTTAATCACAATCGGCGCGCCTTTTTCACGGACGTATGCCAGCGCTGGCTCGACTTCTGTGAAGTTCTGGTATTCGGCAGTAGGGATTTTATGGCGAGCCAGGAAATCCTTGGTGAACGCTTTGGAGCCTTCTAATTGTGCGGCACCTTGCGTTGGGCCAAAGATTTTCAGGCCCGCTGCGCGGAACGCATCAACCACACCGATAACTAATGGAGCTTCCGGGCCGACAATCGTCAGATCGATTTTTTCATTTTGTGCAAAGCTGAGCAGGGCAGGAATATCCGTCGGATTAATGGCGACGTTCTGCAAAGCTGGTTCCAGCGCTGTGCCCGCATTGCCTGGCGCGACAAACACAGTTGCAACTTTTTGCGACTGCGACGCTTTCCAGGCCAGCGCGTGTTCGCGCCCGCCGTTACCAATGACTAATACTTTCATTTATCGATGCTCCGGATTAATGGCGGAAGTGGCGCATGTCAGTAAAGATCATTGCGATCCCGTGTTCATCAGCCGCTGCGATCACTTCTTCGTCGCGGATCGAACCACCCGGCTGGATAACACAGCTCACGCCAACCGCTGCTGCTGCATCAATACCGTCACGGAATGGGAAGAAGGCATCAGAAGCCATTGCGGAGCCTTTTACTTCCAGACCTTCGTCGCTTGCTTTAATACCGGCAATTTTGGCGGAGTAAACACGGCTCATCTGACCGGCACCTATGCCGATGGTCATATTCTCGCGGGCATACACAATCGCATTGGACTTAACAAATTTTGCCACTTTCCAGCAGAACAGCGCATCACGCAGCTCTTGTTCGGTTGGCTGGCGTTTGCTGACAACGCGCAGGTCTGCGGCAGACACCATTCCCAAATCGCGATCCTGTACTAACAAGCCACCGTTAACGCGTTTGAAATCCAGACCCGGAACGCGCTGCTGCCACTGGCCGCACGTCAGAACACGAACGTTTTGCTTCGCAGCGGTAATCTTCAATGCTTCTTCGCTTGCTGAAGGGGCAATAATCACTTCGACAAACTGGCGGGAAATAATTGCTTGAGCGGTTTGTGCATCCAGTTCGCGGTTAAACGCGATGATGCCGCCGAATGCAGAGGTAGGATCGGTTTTGTAAGCGCGGTCGTATGCATCTAATAAGGAATCGCTGACTGCTACACCACACGGGTTGGCATGTTTCACGATAACGCAGGCAGGCTCGCTAAACTCTTTCACACATTCCAGCGCGGCGTCGGTATCAGCAATGTTGTTATAAGAAAGCGCTTTGCCCTGAACTTGCGTTGCGGTGGCGACAGATGCTTCCTTAATTTCTTCTTCTATATAGAAGGCGGCTTGCTGGTGGCTGTTTTCACCGTAACGCATATCCTGCTTCTTAATGAAGTTCAGGTTCAGCGTACGTGGGAAGCGACCGGATGGATCTTTGCTTTCGCCGTGATAAGCAGGAACCAGGCTACCGAAGTAGTTGGCAATCATGCTGTCGTAAGCGGCAGTGTGCTCAAATGCTTTAATCGCTAAATCGAAACGAGTCTCGAGAGTCAGAGAACCTTCATGATTATCCAGCTCGTTGATAATTGCTGCGTAGTCACTGCTCTTTACTACGATGGCGACATCTTTATGGTTCTTCGCAGCGGAGCGCACCATCGTTGGGCCGCCAATATCAATGTTCTCAACCGCATCTTCCAGAGAGCAACCTTCACGAGCAACCGTCTGGGCAAATGGGTAAAGGTTGACGACAACCATATCAATTGGGGAGATAGCATGTTGTTCCATGATGGCATCATCCTGGCCGCGACGACCGAGAATGCCACCATGCACCTTTGGATGCAGGGTTTTGACGCGTCCATCCATCATCTCCGGGAAACCGGTGTAGTCAGAGACTTCGGTTACCGGCAGGCCAGCTTCAGCCAGCAGACGAGCGGTTCCGCCAGTGGACAGCAGCTCTACGCCACGTTGGGAGAGTGCCTGGGCGAATTCGACGATACCGGCTTTGTCAGAAACACTGAGCAGAGCGCGGCGTACAGGACGACGTTGTTGCATGGTTTGATCCCTTAGCTTTGGTTCGCATATAGAAGAGCGTTAGCTGAATTTTAGTTATTTCCCCTAAAACTCAGCTAACGCCCCAAAACGGGGCGTCCTTTTATTGCGGGTGCATTGTAGCGAAAACGTTTGCGTCGCGCTCGCAAAATTTAGGACTTCATCACGATTGTGGATAACTTTGTGCACAACTGCGTATAAGGCGGGGTTTTGCTGTGGAATGCAGCAGTCAGTCAAATTTGTGCAAATTCGGGGTTGCAGCTTCAGGATAACTCCCTATAATGCGCCTCCATCGACACGGAACATGTGAACAACATCACAGAGTAACGGCGGCGATGAGCGTCAAATATCCTGAAATTAAGGATTGACTCTGAAAGAGGAAAGCGTAATATACGCCACCTCGAGTTAGCAAGC
>DASXXQ010000047.1:0-2116 GCA_036502985.1 Buttiauxella sp. | reverse complement strand
ACTTCGTTGAACGCGCCAATGCCGTACAGGTAATACATGTGTGTCCCGGCGAACACGCCGGAGGAAAGCAGGCCAACAAAAATCGGGAAAGACCAGTCGGCGTACCAAAAACCTTTATTCTCTTCCATCACAGGCTCCGTTATTTTCCGCTCAGCGAGTTATGAATCAGATCCAGCCAGTTCGGCACGGTCAGATGGAAGGATTCGAGAGTCTTAATATCGAAGCCACGGAAGAAGGCGCTCAGGACAAACAGCGCGATAATGGCGGTCATCATTACTTTGGTGACACGGTTCCAGCCACTTTCTTCCACACCTTTGCCAATCAGGATGCCGAGCACCAAACCAGGTACCGCATTACCCATAATCAGTTGCGCACAGCCGCCGAAAATCGTGGCCCAGAAGCCTGATTTCTTACCGGCATCAATCGCTGCCAGCCAGAAAATAACTGGCATCACGGTGTTAACCAGCAGGTTAGCTGCGGGAACCAGAACTTTAACTGCGGTGACCTGCAATGCTGCAGGAACGGCGGAAGCAGTGGTGTTAAGGAAGGCGACAACAATCATGCCGATGATGCCGCACGCGATGGCCATCTTTTTCGGATCATGCAGCGTTTCAGCGACGTTACGATTTTTCACCATCAACGCAGCAGCACCCCAGTTTGGGATAATGCGGTGGTCAACGTCCTGCGTGAAAGCACCGGCCGCAACCGACGATGCCCAGGCGTTGAAGAAGAAACCAAGACCGAAGGAGAAGTGTGAAGCAGGGTCCCCTTCACAGGAGTTCAGTTCACCCAGCGTACGAAAAGCGCCCATCCCTTGAGTGGTTGGCGCGTGAAACATGCGTGCAGCCCCGGCGCCAACACCTACGCCGACGAGCCCCCCGATTATTAGCGATTTTATTAGTATTATTAAGAACATCTGTCTGTCCTTTCTGTGTGATTTTTAAGATGCGATGAAGTCTACTTTGTCCATATTTATGGCTGTAACGTTGACGCTAACATCCAGCTCCACGCTGAACATTCGCTTTTCCCGGCGTAGAAAGAAGAACAAAAATGCCTCTTTCTTTACCTGTACCTGCGCCCGAACAATCTGCACATCCTGTGGCTCAATACGCAGTAAAATGTGGGGTGAGGACTTCAGAACCGAGCCCTGAACATGATTCAGGGCGTCAGAAAAAGCTTTGGCTTTGGTATCGCCGCGCCCCTTCACTCTCACCGTTTCTGAGAAGTGTTCTTTCATACTCACTTTCCGTACTTCTTGGCCCAGGCCTGCACCAGACGCTCGCCCAGTTCTTCTTTATCCATAAAGCCGAAGCCCAGAACATTGTTGCCTTCGTTGATTGCCGTCACGCCTTCTTCCACTGAACGCATGCCGTACTTGGCTTTGTAGCCGTGTTTGGTTTGTGCCGTAATCGCACCTGCACCGCCGCTGCCGCAGAAAGAAATACCAAAGGTGGCGTTTTCTGCTTTCATTACATCGCCCAGCTTCATATCAGCGGCAACGCCTGCAATAACCACGGCACGGCCACCCGCTTTTTCTATCCCTGCGGCCACTTTCTGGCCTTTACCCAAACGGTCGCCAATAACTACGGTAATTTGTTCCATCTGAATCTCCTGATTAATCAAAGATTGTCTTTCGCGACTTCAAAATGCACTGATAACAACCACGCCTCTTCAACCGGCAGATTGCCAAACTGTTCCACCACTTCTTTTGCCATCTCCAGAGAGTCATCAGAGATTTCCTCGAACAGGCTCTCTTCAACTTCTGGCAACGGTTCACCGGTCAGTGACCGATGCGCCATGGCGCGAACGTGGGAAGTCAGCATCTGTTCTTGCACCGCATTCGGTGTGATGTTTCTGTTTCTTAGCAGCGTATTGATAAACGCCAGCACTCGTTCCGTGAGCAGTGCTGCTTCGGTACTCCCGGCTTCATTAACCATTACCGCTCCGTTATTCACACTACGTACCTCTTCGCTGTCAGGCTTTTAAGGTATCGGGAGGGGTTAAAGGTTTGTAGCGAGTTGTTTTCCACTTTGAAGCGGAAATCCCAGAGGCAAGAGTGATATGCGCCACAAAAAGGGGCCGAATCATGATAATTCGCTGGTTTAATGTGATTACA
>DASXXQ010000046.1:0-41021 GCA_036502985.1 Buttiauxella sp. | reverse complement strand
TTGAAGTGCTTAAAGGCATTAACATCACCATTGAAGCGGGTGAAATGGTGGCGATTGTCGGGGCATCAGGCTCCGGCAAATCAACGCTGATGAATATTCTCGGTTGCCTGGATAAACCGACCAGCGGCAGCTACAAGGTCGCCGGGCAGGACGTTGCGCTGCTGGATAACGACGCGCTTGCTACGTTACGCCGCGAACACTTTGGTTTTATCTTCCAGCGCTACCATTTGCTCTCGCATCTGAATGCAACGCAAAACGTGGAAGTGCCCGCCGTGTACGCAGGTACTGCGCGTGTGTACCGCCAACAACGGGCACGTGCTTTGCTCATGCGCCTGGGGCTTGCCGATCGTGTTGATTATCGGCCATCTCAGCTTTCTGGCGGGCAGCAGCAGCGTGTCAGTATTGCTCGCGCCTTAATGAATGGCGGCCAAGTGATTCTTGCTGATGAACCGACGGGTGCGCTGGATAGCCATTCTGGCGAAGAAGTGATGGCGACGTTAAAGCAACTGTGCGAGCAGGGGCATACGGTCATCATCGTGACGCATGACCCATCTATTGCGGCTCAGGCGCAGCGTGTTATTGAAATTCGCGACGGCGAGATAATTAGCAATCCTCCGCCGCGGGTACAGCAACCGACTGCGCGCAAAGACGTGAAAATACAGCCGACCAACTCGGCATTCCAGCAAACCATCAGCAGTTTCCGAGAAGCGCTCACGATGGCGTGGCTTGCGTTGGCGGCGAATAAAATGCGCACACTCTTGACCATGCTCGGCATCATTATTGGCATTGCTTCGGTGGTGTCGATTGTGATTGTCGGCGATGCGGCAAAACAGATGGTGCTGCAGGACATTCGCTCAATTGGCACTAACACGATTGATGTTTATCCAGGCAAAGATTTTGGCGACGACGACCCGCAGTATCAGCAAGCTTTGAAATATGACGACCTGGCGGCAATTAGCCAACAGCCGTGGGTAAGCTCTGCAACACCTTCGCTGTCGAGCAATTTGCGGGTGCGCTATGGCAACGTCGATGCCGCCGCAAGTGTGAACGGTGTCAGCAGCCAGTATTTCAACGTTTATGGGATGACCTTCAGCGAAGGCAATACGTTTAATGATGAGCAACTAGCAGGGCGTGCACAGGTGGTGGTTCTGGACAGTAATACCAAACGCCAGCTGTTCCCTGATAAAGCCAAAGTCGTTGGGGAAATTGTGTTGGTAGGGAATATGCCTGCAACGGTGATTGGTGTGACGCAAGAGAAGCAGTCGATGTTTGGCAGCAGCAAAATTCTGCGTGTCTGGCTGCCCTATAACACGATGGCCGGGCGTGTCATGGGGCAAAGCTGGTTGAACTCCATCACGGTGCGCGTGAAAGAAGGCTATAACAGCCACGAAGCTGAGCAGCAGCTCAATCGCTTGTTGCAACTGCGTCACGGCAAGAAGGATTTCTTCACCTACAATATGGATGGCCTATTGAAAACGGCGGAAAAGACCACACGTACTCTTCAGCTGTTCCTGACATTAGTGGCGGTGATTTCGTTATTGGTCGGTGGGATTGGCGTAATGAATATCATGTTGGTGTCGGTGACGGAGCGTACCAAAGAGATTGGTATTCGCATGGCGGTCGGCGCTCGTGCAAGCGATGTATTGCAGCAATTTTTGATTGAAGCCGTGCTGGTGTGCCTGGTGGGTGGCGCGTTGGGAATATCATTATCCCTGCTAATTGCCTTCACTTTACAGTTGGTATTGCCTGGCTGGGAAATTGGTTTTTCACCCATGGCGCTGTTAACAGCGTTTGCTTGTTCGACCGCCACAGGAATTATTTTTGGTTGGCTACCGGCGAGAAATGCCGCGAAATTGAATCCTATTGACGCACTGGCGCGTGAATGATTTTCATCTGAGGTATGACGTTTGGTTATAAAAATGCCAGCCTATGGGCTGGCATTTTGACTTAGGGATGTACACAATGAAACAAAGAGGTCAGGCGACCGCCTCTGCTTCGAGTTCCAGAGGCACAATCAAACTGGCGTGATTGCCTTTTGGCCCCTGGTGGACATCAAACCTGACTGTTTGTCCGGCTTTAAGCGTTCTGTAACCATCCATCTTAATGGTGGAGTAGTGAGCGAAGATGTCTTCGCCGCCGCCTTCAGGGCAGATAAAACCGAACCCTTTGGCGTTATTGAACCATTTAACTGTACCCGTCTCCATGCTTCTACATCCTTCGGAAATCTTATAAGTGAGATGGAATGAACCGGTGGGTGAGGGCGGGCTGTTCAAAACCTCGCCAACTCACGCTTGTACAATGTAGATAATTTAACCATGTCGTCAAGCGTTGCACGGGGGGGAGCGAACGGAAATGCATCAAAAATTTGAAGCAGTTAACGCTATTGTGATTAATGTGACAGAGCTCTCTTTTGCGAATGGCTCTCCCTTTTGAACATGATGATTCACGTTAACTGAAAGCGTATTACACTCAACCTATGGGCTTCGCCTTAATGACAATGGGCGATTAAACATGATGACGATTTGCAATGGGTAAGACGAACGATTGGTTGGATTTTGACCAGCTGGTGGGTGATAAACTGCGCGAAGCGCTGAAACCACCTTCAATGTATAAAGTTATGTTAATGAACGATGACTACACGCCGATGGAATTTGTTATTGACGTGCTGCAAAAGTTCTTTTCTTATGATGTAGAACGTGCAACGCAATTGATGCTCACTGTGCACTATCAGGGTAAAGCTATCTGTGGCATTTTTACTGCAGAAGTAGCGGAAACCAAAGTCGCGTTAGTGAACCAGTATGCAAGGGAGCAAGAGCATCCATTGTTGTGTACGCTAGAAAAAGCCTGAAGAAGGCAAAATTTGGGGGAGGTGCCTATGCTCAATCAAGAACTGGAACTCAGTTTAAACATGGCTTTCGCCAGAGCGCGCGAGCACCGACATGAGTTTATGACTGTCGAGCATCTGTTACTGGCATTGCTCAGTAACCCATCAGCTCGTGAAGCGCTGGAAGCGTGTAGCGTAGACCTGGTGGCGCTGCGACAGGAACTCGAGGCCTTCATCGAACAAACCACACCGGTTCTGCCTGCCAGTGAAGAAGAGCGTGACACTCAACCTACGCTTAGCTTCCAGCGTGTGCTGCAACGTGCGGTGTTCCACGTCCAGTCTTCTGGTCGCAGTGAAGTAACGGGCGCAAACGTGCTGGTTGCAATCTTCAGCGAGCAGGAATCTCAGGCAGCGTATCTGCTGCGTAAACATGAAGTGAGCCGACTTGATGTGGTCAACTTCATCTCTCACGGTACACGTAAAGACGAACCAAACCAGGCACCGGGTGCAGAAAATCCGGTCAATGAAGAGCAAGCAGGCGGGGAGGATCGTATGGAAAACTTCACCACCAATCTCAACCAGCTTGCACGTGTGGGAGGGATAGATCCGCTGATTGGCCGCGAGAAAGAGCTCGAGCGTGCAATTCAGGTTCTTTGTCGCCGCCGTAAAAATAACCCGCTGTTAGTGGGTGAATCTGGCGTAGGTAAAACCGCGATTGCGGAAGGGCTTGCCTGGCGTATCGTGCAGGGCGACGTTCCCGAAGTGATTGCTGATTGCACGATTTATTCGCTGGATATTGGTTCGTTGCTGGCGGGCACTAAGTATCGCGGGGACTTTGAAAAACGTTTCAAAGCGCTGCTGAAACAACTCGAACAGGATCAGAACAGCATCCTGTTTATCGATGAAATTCATACCATTATTGGTGCGGGTGCCGCGTCTGGCGGGCAGGTTGATGCTGCGAACTTGATTAAGCCATTGCTGTCGAGCGGCAAGATCCGTGTTATCGGTTCAACCACTTACCAGGAATTCAGCAATATCTTCGAAAAAGACCGTGCTTTGGCTCGTCGCTTCCAGAAGATTGATATCACTGAACCAAGCGTTGAAGAAACCGTACAAATCATTAACGGCTTGAAACCAAAATACGAAGCGCACCATGACGTGCGTTATACCGCGAAAGCGATTCGTGCGGCGGTAGAGCTGGCAGTGAAATACATCAACGATCGCCATCTGCCAGATAAAGCCATTGATGTTATCGACGAAGCGGGCGCGCGTAGCCGCCTAATGCCGGTGAGTAAACGTAAGAAAACGGTTAATGTCGCAGACATAGAAACCGTGGTCGCACGTATTGCTCGTATCCCGGAAAAGAGTGTTTCCGCAAGCGATCGCGATACGCTGAAAAGCCTGGATTCACGTCTGAAAATGCTGGTGTTTGGCCAGGATAAAGCGATTGAAGCATTAACCGAAGCCATCAAAATGAGCCGTGCTGGTTTAGGGCACGATCATAAACCAGTGGGTTCATTCCTGTTTGCCGGGCCAACGGGCGTGGGTAAAACGGAAGTGACGGTTCAGTTAGCGAAATCGCTGGGCATTGAGTTACTGCGCTTTGACATGTCGGAATACATGGAACGCCACACCGTGAGCCGTTTGATTGGTGCACCTCCTGGTTACGTGGGTTTCGACCAGGGCGGCCTGTTGACGGATGCTGTGATTAAACATCCTCACTCTGTGTTGCTGCTCGATGAAATCGAAAAAGCGCACCCGGATGTCTTCAACCTATTATTGCAGGTGATGGATAACGGCACGCTGACCGATAACAATGGGCGCAAGGCTGATTTCCGTAACGTGATTCTGGTCATGACCACCAACGCAGGGGTTCGCGAAACCGAGCGTAAGTCTATTGGCCTGATTCGTCAGGACAACAGCACCGATGCGATGGAAGAGATCAAGAAGATCTTTACGCCAGAGTTCCGTAACCGTCTGGACAATATTATTTGGTTCAACCATCTGTCTACAGACGTTATCCACCAGGTGGTCGACAAATTTATTGTCGAGCTTCAGGTGCAGTTGGATCAGAAAGGCGTGTCTCTGGAAGTGAGCCAGGAAGCGCGTGATTGGCTGGCGGAAAAAGGCTATGACCGTGCCATGGGCGCTCGTCCAATGACGCGGGTTATTCAGGACAACCTGAAGAAACCACTCGCCAACGAACTGCTCTTTGGTTCACTGGTGGATGGCGGCCAGGTGACGGTTGCGCTGGATAAAGATAATCAGACGCTGATATATGACTTCCATAGCGCGCAGAAACATAAGCCGGAAGCTGCACACTAATTAGCTATTTCAGTGACGGAATAAAAAAAGGCCAGGTTATTTATTAACCTGGCCTTTCTATTACTAAATTGTTTACGCCGCCTGTTAACGCAGCGCTAAATAAAACTATTAGCGACTACGGAAGACAATGCGGCCTTTGCTCAGGTCGTACGGGGTCAGCTCTACAGTGACTTTGTCACCCGTCAGGATGCGGATATAGTTTTTACGCATTTTACCGGAGATATGAGCGGTAACCACGTGCCCGTTTTCCAGCTCAACGCGGAACATGGTGTTAGGTAACGTATCAAGAACGGTACCCTGCATTTCAATATTGTCTTCTTTGGCCATCTAATCCTCGAGGGTATCACTACCATAGTTTTGAACCGGCAAGATAATGCCCAAGTTCACGTATCATGTAAAGAATTGTTGGTGAATTCACCAGCGAAAGTGCAATTTGCGCATTACCCAAAACCCACTCAAAAGCTGCACTGTTGGCGCTTATGATGAGGGCTGCGAAGAGATAAACGATGGGCGGTCCCTGTAAAAGCTAATCCCAAATTGCGGCGGGGTAATGAGCAGAGCTCACTCTGCGGGGCTAATTATAACACTCTTAACAGTAATGTGCCGTAAACATTCTCGTTACGACAAGATTTGTGGTACCCAGCAATAAGATGCGAGGTGATGTGAGCGAAATGTGGACAAATGCTCCAGATATTCGCGCCGAGGGATTTCTATCGCCCCCAGCGAAGCGGTATGAGTATTAAGCACCTGGCAATCAATAAGCTTGCCGCTATAACTCATAAAGTGCTGGCAAAATACCAGTAACGCTGTTTTTGACGCATTTTCCCGACGGCTGAACATCGACTCACCACAAAACAGTGCACCTTGCGCTACGCCATACATTCCGCCAACTAATTCATCTCCTTCCCAGACTTCAACTGAATGAGCGTGGCCCAATTCATGCAGGCGTACGTAGGCATCAATGATGTCCGGAGTAATCCATGTGCCTTCATCACGGTCATCAGCGCAATCGCCAATCACGCGCTCGAAAGCATGGTTGAGCGTCACTCGATATGGCGATTTGCGATGGAAACGTTTCATGCTGCGGCTCAGATGAAACTGCTCAGGAAAAAGCACTGCGCGCGGATCGGGCGACCACCATAAAATAGGGTCGCCTGGCGAAAACCACGGGAAGATACCGCGCTGATAAGCCATCAACAATCGAGCTGGACTTAAATCCCCCCCCAGAGCCAGTAATCCATTAGGTTCACGCAACGCGCCCTCCGGTGAAGGGAAGGCAATTGAGTCACGGGAAAGCTGAATAAGGCGCATGACTTCTGAACTCCAGGGAGCAATAAGTATTGATGATAGACCAATTACACAGCCTACAAACGCTGATGGAAATGATAATAACGCCCACCGCTAGTCATTAATTCGGCGTGATTACCTTGCTCAATAATCTTTCCGTTGTCCATCACAATGATAGTGTCGAAATCCGCAAGTCCGCGCAGGCGATGAGTGACCATTAATACCGTTTTGTCTTTGGTTACTTCCGTCAATAAATCAAGGATCTGGCGCTCAGTTTCGGCATCCAGACCTTCAGTCGGTTCATCCAATAAGAACAGCGGCGCGTCATGCAGTAATGCGCGTGCAATTGCCAGACGGCGCAGTTCGCCTCCTGAGAGCTGGCGGCCACCTTCACCCAGCCAGCTGTTAAGACCCGCATCGTCTAACAATTTCTCCAGACCAACGCGTGTAAGAATCTGGCTTAATTCTTCGTCTGTTGCCTGTGGCGCGGCAAGCAATAAGTTGTCACGCAAGGTGGCGCTAAACAAGTGAACGCGCTGTGATACGACGCTGGTGGCCGCTCGTAACGCTGTTTCATCATATTGGCTTAGAGGTTCACCATTCAGGCGAATCTCACCTTGCTGTGGTTCCCAGGCACGTGTCAGCAACTGAAGCAGCGTCGATTTACCGCACCCTGTTGGGCCCAGAATCGCGACATGCTGGCCTGCTGTAACATTAAGAGAAACGTCACATAGCGCCATTTGAGACTGCTCAGGATAGGCAAAGCTCAGGTTGTTAATCTCCAGCGCAACACGCTCGGGAACTGCATGAGGCTGTGTAGAAAAAACGACTTCTGGTTTTTGGCTGGTAATTTCAGTCACGCGCAACGCAGAAGCGATAACCTGACCCAAATGTTGGAACGCACCAGTGACCGGAGCCAGCGCTTCAAAAGAGGCAAGAGCGCAAAACACAAACAGCGCGATGAGTGCACCAGGTGTGGTATTCCCACCAACGCCTGCTGCGGCCATCCATAGCATCAATATGACTGCGGCACCGCTAATGAGCAGCATGACAGCTTGCGAGAGCGCAGTAAGCTCCGCCTGACGGCGTTGTGCTTCTTGCCAGCTGTCTTCTGTCTTATCAAGCTGCTGGCGGTAACGTTGTGTCGCACCAAAAATAGTGAGCTCGGCATGGCCTTGTAGCCACGCTGTGAGCTGTTGACGATATTGCCCACGCTGCACTGTAATCGCTTCGCCTGTCGATTTCCCGGCGTAATAAAACACGGGGGGTAACAACAGCAATGTCGCCATCAGAATAGCGCCGAGCGTGAGGGCCAGGTGAATATCCAGCCAGCTCAAACCGAAAGTGACCACCGCAATCACCACAAATGCGCCAACCATTGGCGAAATTACGCGTAGGTATAAGTGATCTAACGTGTCGACGTCTGCGACCAGGCGGTTAAGTAATTCACCCTGGCGAAAACGTGCCAGCCCCGCAGGGGACAGAGGAAGCAGTTTGCTGAATGTGGACACGCGCAAATGCTGAAGCACGCGGAATGTCGCATCGTGGCTGACCAGGCGTTCAAAATAACGCCCCGCAGTGCGGGTAATCGCTCCGCCACGCACGCCCGCCGCGGGTAACATATAGTTAAAACTATAAATACCCGCTACACCGACTACGGCTGAAGCCGACAGGAACCAGCCAGAAAGCGTCAGTAAACCAATGCTTGCCAGAAGCGTGATAATTGCCAGCACCACGCCAAGAGTCAGTAGCCATTTATGGCGACAATAAAGCGCCAGATAAGGGAGTAACGCGCGCATTAGATCTCCTCCTGGCGATGAGCCAGTAATGTAGCGAACGGGCCTTCCTGAGAGGCGAGGGTTGCAAAATCGCCTTGCTGCACGATGCTGCCATTGCGCATCACCCACACTTCGTCCCAGTCATTGATGTAATCCAACTGGTGAGTCACCATCAGCGTCGTTTGCTGGCGTGAGGCGGCGCTCAGCGCATCCATCACCTGCTGTTCGCTATGAGCGTCCAGGCTGGCGGCTGGTTCGTCCAGCAGCAGTAATCCGCATGGCATCAGCAAGGCGCGGGCGACGGCAACACGTTGCGCTTGTCCGACTGATAAACGCGCTGCGGAATCACCCAGTGGCGTATCAATACCTTGTGGCAACAATGGCAAAAACTCGCTGACAGAGGCTTTATCTAGCGCGGCGGCTAAGAGTTCAGCACTGGCGTCTGGTGCGGCTAACAAAACATTCTCACGGATAGTGGGCGCCGGGAGTTGAGGATTTTGTCCCACCCAGCTGAGTTGCTCACGCCACCATTTAGGGTCAAGCTCAGACAGCTCAACGCCATTGATTAACAGCTGCCCCTGATAAGGTAAAAAACCAGATAGCACGTTTAGCAGTGAGCTTTTCCCCGCACCGCTTTGCCCAACCAATACCACACGTTGCCCGGCTGAAAGAGTAAAGTTCAGGGGTCCGGCAAGTGCTTTTTCTTCGGTTGATAAGATAACCAAATCACGCGCTTCAATGCTTATTGGATCATGGCTATTAAACTGTGCGTTGCCTTGTTTACGCTGCTGCAATGGTGAGTCAAGGAATGTCATCAGGCTATCGGCAGCACCAACTGCTTGCGCTTTTGCATGATAAAACGTGCCGAGATCGCGTAATGGCTGGAAAAACTCTGGCGCCAGAATCAGTGCCAGGAATCCTGCAAATAGCGTTACGCCAGTGCTGTAGTGGCCAAAATTAAGCTCCCCGAGATAGGAGAAACCGAAGTAAACCGCGACCAACGCAATCGAAAGAGAGGCGAAAAACTCCAGAACGCCGGAAGAAAGAAATGCGAGTCGCAAAACTTCCATGGTCCGCTGGCGGAAGTCTTGAGACGCAGTACGAATATTTTCTGTTTCCGCGCTTCCACGGTTAAACAGGCGCAGCGTTTCCATACCGCGCAGACGGTCAAGGAAATGCCCACTCAGGCGTGCGAGTGCCTGGAAGTTACGGCGGTTAGCATCGGCCGCCCCCATTCCCACCATTGCCATAAACAACGGAATAAGCGGAGCGGTACACAGCAAAATAAGTGCTGCAACCCAGTTAGACGGGAAAATCACGATTAAAATCAGCACGGGAACCATTACCGCAAGCGACATTTGCGGCAGATAACGCGCGTAGTAATCGTGCATATCCTCAATTTGTTCAAGCAGCAGGGTTGCCCAACTCCCAACAGGTTTACCCTGAATCCAGGCAGGCCCTGCTTCATGCACGCGATCAAGCACTTTGCGACGAATTTCCTGGCGAATGTGCAGCCCGGCGTGGAAGCCGACTTTTTCGCGTAACCACACTACCCAGGCACGTAATACAAAAATCAGTATCAGGACAACGAAGAGCATCAAAAGAGCTTCGCGAGGGATGCTATCCATGATCATATGTTGCAGCATCCGGGCTAAAATCCAGGCTTGCGCAACAATTAAAAGCCCGCTGACCAGCCCTAAAATACGGGAAAGTCCCAACCAGCGGCGCGAGATAATGCTTTGTTTTTTTAGCCAGCGGCTAAGTTCTTGTTGACGGGTTTTATTCATGGGTTGCCAGTGCAGGTTGATAATGAATTATCAGGCAAAATTTGCGGGCAATGTTACAACGAGGACAAAAGAAAGGCGACCTATTCAGTCGCCTTTACGTATCTTCAAACTGCCAGTGAGGGGAGTGAGAGTTACTTGTTCTGTTCGGCCAGGCCGTCCAGGTAACGTTCTGCATCCAGTGCAGCCATACAGCCTGTACCTGCGGATGTAATCGCCTGGCGATAGATATGGTCCATTACATCACCTGCGGCAAATACACCCGGGATGCTGGTTTGTGTAGCGTTACCATGAATACCGGACTGTACTTTGATGTAGCCATTTTCAAGTTCTAACTGGCCGGCAAAAATCGCGGTGTTCGGGCTGTGTCCGATTGCCACGAACAAACCTGCAACTTCCAGTTCTTCGGTGGTATCGGTGTTGTGCACATCACGCAGACGCAAACCGCTCACACCCATTTGATCGCCAGTCACTTCGTCGAGTGTACGGTTAGTGTGCAGCACGATATTACCGTTCTTCACCTTTTCCATCAGACGGTTGATAAGGATTTTCTCGGCGCGGAAGCTATCGCGACGGTGAATCAAATGAACTTCAGAAGCAATGTTTGCCAGGTAGAGCGCTTCTTCAACGGCTGTGTTACCGCCGCCAATAACAGCTACTTTTTGATTGCGATAGAAGAAGCCGTCGCAAGTCGCGCAGGCGGAAACGCCGCGGCCTTTAAACGCCTCTTCAGAAGGCAGCCCTAAATAGCGTGCTGAAGCGCCAGTTGCGATGATTAGCGCATCGCATGTGTATTCACCACTGTCGCCGGTCAGTCGGAACGGACGATTCTGTAGATCAACTTTAGAAATGTGATCGAACAGGATTTCCGTTTCAAATTTGGTCGCGTGCTCGTGCATACGTTCCATTAACGCAGGACCTGTCAGGTCGTTAGGATCACCCGGCCAGTTCTCAACTTCGGTCGTCGTGGTTAACTGGCCACCTTTTTCCATCCCGGTAATCAAAACGGGTTTGAGGTTGGCGCGTGCCGCGTAGACTGCTGCGGTGTAGCCCGCAGGGCCGGAGCCAAGAATTAGCAATTTACTGTGTTTAGCGGTGCCCATGAGATCCTCATTGTTCGTTGGCAGACAATCGAGGGATTGTAGGGAATTTGGCGGGTTAAAAAAAGGGTGCAAAGGCAGTGTTAGAGAAAGTGTTAACTATATGTGCAATAGCTGTACCCAATCAGCCGCTACCGAAAATGCAAGAACCGCATAAAAATCCATCTAAAGAGGGTAATTAGTCACGTAAGTAAAATGATGAATAATCGTCAAGTACCCCAGATATATGGCACGTTCCACTAAAATTCGATGTTTTGCTTTGACAATCCGCTAAGCATTTGCGAAAACATTCGAGGAAGAAAAACATTTGGTGTGAGAGCAGTAAAATAATCACGCATACCTGATGCAATTTTACCGGGTTATTGAAATCTACTCATGGCGTGGACAGACGCCATGAGTGATGTCGATGGCGGCCATTGGGCACCGGTCTTCTCACGTACACCCGGAACATTGACGTTGACCGGGTTATGGCAGGTGAAGGAAGGAACACAGAGAGACAATAATAATGGTAGATAGTAAGAAGCGCCCTGGCAAAGATCTCGACCGCATCGATCGTAACATTCTTAATGAACTGCAGAAGGATGGACGTATTTCAAACGTCGAGCTTTCGAAGCGAGTAGGGCTTTCACCGACCCCGTGCCTTGAGCGCGTGCGTCGTCTGGAACGACAGGGTTTCATTCAGGGCTATACCGCTCTGCTGAACCCGCATTATCTGGATGCATCACTTCTGGTTTTTGTTGAGATTACTCTGAATCGTGGCGCGCCGGATGTGTTTGAGCAATTTAACTCCGCAGTTCAAAAACTTGAAGAAATTCAAGAGTGTCATTTGGTATCCGGTGATTTCGACTATTTGTTGAAAACCCGTGTACCTGATATGTCTGCGTACCGCAAATTATTAGGCGAAACCTTGTTGCGACTGCCGGGTGTGAACGATACCCGTACCTATGTGGTCATGGAAGAGGTCAAACAAAGTAATCGTCTGGTAATTAAGACCCGTTAATACGGGCCAGGTGCAAAATCTGCGTATTTTGGTTACACTCCTGGTAATTCATACAGCAACAGTGCCGGGAAGACCCGGCACTGTTGCTCTCCATATTTATTAAGGACCTGGAGAGTCGTACTTGAGCCAGGAATACACCGAAGAAAAAGAAGTTACATTGAGGAAACTCAGCAGCGGGCGTCGGGCATTAGAGGCCTTATTGCTCCTTGTTGCCATTTTTGCCGTCTATTTGATGGTGGCGTTGCTTAGTTTTAATCCTTCAGATCCCAGTTGGTCACAAACCGCGTGGCACGAACCTATCCATAATTTGGGGGGAATGCCTGGCGCATGGTTGGCCGATACCCTGCTATTCATCTTTGGCATAATGGCCTACACCATTCCGGTGATTATCATCGGGGCGTGTTGGTTCACTTTCCGTAATCGTGATAGCGAAGAGTTTATCGATTATTTCGCCGTTTCCTTACGCTTGATAGGCGTATTGGCGATGGTGCTAACAGCTTGTGGTCTTGCCGCTATTAACGCCGATGACATCTGGTATTTCGCCTCGGGTGGCGTTATTGGTAGCTTACTGAGCACCGCAATGATGCCTTTGCTTAACAGCAGTGGCGGCACTATCGCGTTGTTGTGCGTATGGGCCGCTGGTTTGACCCTCTTTACTGGTTGGTCCTGGGTCGGTATTGCTGAGAAAATTGGCAGCGCGACCTTGAGTATCCTGACTTTTGCCAGCAACCGCACGCGCCGTGATAACACCTGGCAAGACGATGATTACGACGACGAAGATGAAGAACATGACGAAGAGCACGCACCGGCGGTTGAAAAGCGTGAGTCTCGTCGTGCGCGTATTTTACGCGGCGCATTAGCCCGTAAGCAGCGTATCTCCGAAAAATTTGCCAATCCGAACGCCCGGAAAACAGACTCAGCGCTATTTTCCGGTAAACGTATGGACGACGCTGAAGACGATGTTTTGTTCTCAGGTAACAAAGCAACGCTGCCGGAAGACGACGTACTGTTCTCAGGCAATAAAGCGACCTTATCGGAAACAGACGAATACGACCCGTTGTTGCACGGCCAGTCTATCGTTGCGCCAGTGGTTGCTACGGCCGCGACTTCGATGGCGAATCCAGCTTATGCTGCACCGGTTATGCCAACGGCAACAGTATCCCCAGTTACAGCACCCGCACCAGTCGTTGAACATACACCGGCTATTGCCTGGGAACCTGCGCCAACAACTGTAACGCCTGAGCCAGTCATTGCTCCTGCGCCTGAAAGCTACAATGCGCCTCGTGCTGCGGAACAATACAATCCGCAACATGTCAGCAGTCATTGGTCAGAGCCTGTTGCTGAGCAAGTACCGGTTGAGCCTGCTTACTTCGAGCCCGCTCCCGTTGAACCCATCGCGCAACCTGAGCCTGTTGAAGAAGTTAAACCGGCAGTACGCCCGCCTATTTATCACTTCGAAGAAGTTGAAGAGCGTCGTGCGCGTGAACGTGAACAGTTGGCAGCCTGGTACCAGCCGGTAAATGAACCAAAGCCAGACCCCTATGGCTATGATCAAAGTCCTGCTTTTGCCCAGACAACTCATACCCCGACAACATCTGTTCCATTGAGTGGGGCCCCGACAACGCCGCCAGGTGTTTTCGATGCAGCACCGGAAATGCTGGCTCCAGGCAGCGCAGCTGTTTCCTCAGCGATTCCTTCTGGTGTTAAAGATGCTGCAAAAGTTGCCGGTGCAGCAGCCGCGTTTAGTCCGATATTCAGCATTGCCAGTGATGCACCACGCTCACAGGTGAAAGAGGGGATTGGCCCACAGTTGCCACGTCCTAATCGGGTGCGTGTCCCAACGCGTCGCGAACTTGCTTCCTACGGGATAAAGCTGCCGTCTCAGCGTATGGCTGAAGAGGAAGCACGCCGTCAGAATGGTATGGACCATGAAGATGACTACATTGATGATCCTGAAGCAATGGAGCAGCATGAACTGGCTCGCCAGTTCGCGGCTTCCCAGCAGCAACGTTATGGTGAAGAGTACGAAGACGATGTCTCGCAAGTTGATGAGGATGAAGCTGAACAAGCAGAGCTAGCGCGTCAGTTTGCCGCTCAACAGCAACAGCGTTACTCAGACGCACCTGCTCAGCAACAACCGAGCCTGCAACAGCCAAATAATGTACCGTTCTCATTGGATGATTTTGATTTTTCTCCAATGAAAACGCTGGTAAACGATGGGCCGAGCGAACCCTTGTTTACACCAAGTCCGGTTGAAGAACCTGCTCCAGTCCAGCAACCACAGAACTGGCAGACAGCACAGCCGCAACAAAATGTGCCACAACAGCCTGCGCCAGTTGCCGCCCCGCAGATTCATGAAAGTTTGATACATCCTTTCTTGATGCGTAATGGTGACGATCGTCCGTTGCAGCGCCCGACTACGCCGTTACCGTCTCTGGATCTGCTAACGTCTCCGCCAGCAGAAGTTGAGCCGGTAGATACTTTTGCTTTAGAGCAAATGGCGCGTTTAGTTGAAGCACGGCTTGCGGATTACCGCATTAAAGCTGATGTGGTTGACTACTCGCCAGGTCCTGTTATCACCCGCTTTGAGCTTGATTTGGCGCCTGGGGTTAAAGCAGCACGCATTTCTAACTTGTCTCGTGACCTTGCGCGTTCATTGTCTACGGTAGCGGTGCGTGTTGTAGAAGTTATACCGGGTAAACCTTACGTTGGTCTGGAATTGCCGAACAAAAAACGCCAAACGGTTTACCTGCGCGAAGTGCTTGATTGCGCTAAGTTCCGCGAAAGCACCTCACCATTAACAGTGGTGTTGGGTAAAGATATCGGTGGCGAACCGGTGATTGCCGACCTGGCTAAAATGCCTCACTTGTTGGTCGCGGGTACTACAGGTTCCGGTAAATCTGTTGGCGTTAACGCCATGATCCTCAGCATGTTGTATAAAGCCACGCCTGATGAAGTGCGCTTTATTATGATCGACCCGAAAATGCTTGAATTGTCAGTGTATGAGGGCATTCCACATCTGTTGACGGAAGTTGTCACAGACATGAAAGACGCGGCCAATGCATTACGCTGGAGCGTCAATGAAATGGAACGCCGCTACAAACTGATGTCAGCGTTGGGCGTGCGAAATCTGGCAGGTTATAACGAGCGTGTGTTAGAAGCTGAGCGTATGGGTCGTCCGATTCCAGATCCATTCTGGAAACCAGGCGACAGCATGGAAGTGGCGCATCCAATGCTTGAGAAACTGCCGTATATCGTGGTGTTGGTCGATGAATTTGCTGACCTGATGATGACGGTAGGTAAGAAAGTTGAAGAGTTGATTGCTCGTCTGGCACAGAAAGCGCGTGCGGCAGGTATTCACTTAGTGCTGGCGACGCAGCGTCCATCGGTCGATGTTATTACCGGGCTGATTAAAGCCAACATCCCAACTCGTGTAGCGTTTACCGTGTCGAGCAAAATTGACTCCCGAACCATCCTGGATCAGGCTGGCGCTGAGTCACTTCTGGGGATGGGTGACATGCTTTATTCTGGGCCAAACTCCACACTGCCGGTTCGTGTTCATGGCGCGTTTGTCCGCGACCAGGAAGTTCATGCCGTTGTTCAGGACTGGAAAGCGCGCGGTCGCCCACAATATATCACCGGTATTACTTCCGATAACGAAAGTGAAGGTGGTACGGGTGGGGGTCTTGACGGGGATGAAGAGCTCGATCCGTTATTTGATCAGGCTGTCGCTTTTGTGGTCGAAAAACGTAAAGCGTCCATTTCTGGTGTTCAACGTCAGTTCCGTATTGGCTATAACCGCGCGGCTCGAATTGTTGAACAGATGGAAGCGCAGGGTATTGTGAGCCCGCAAGGGCATAACGGTAATCGCGAAGTGCTTGCACCACCGCCATTTGAATAGCCCTGAACAAAAGCGCCGCTATTGCGGCCCTTTTGCAAAGAAGGGTAAATTACTGGAAAATCAGCTTATTCTTCTGTTGCTGTGGACTAACTCTCAATTAGAGTAAGCAGCAGAAATGCCACAGTGCAGTCGCTTTGTGGCGCATGAATTTTAAGGGATCATAATGAAAAAAATCGCTATTACTTGTGCTTTGTTGACTGCTCTGACTGCAACCGTTGCCTGGGCTGATGCCGCAGGCGACTTGAAAGCTCGTTTGGACAAAGTCAGCAGTTTCCACGCAAGTTTCACCCAGAAAGTGACAGATGGTAGCGGTGCTGCTGTTCAGGAAGGTCAGGGTGATTTATGGGTTAAACGTCCAAATCTGTTCAACTGGCATATGACTCAGCCAGATGAAAGTATTTTGGTTTCCGATGGTAAAACATTGTGGTTCTACAACCCGTTTGTCGAGCAGGTAAGTGCAACCTGGCTGAAAGATGCCACCGGTAATACCCCGTTTATGTTGATTGCGCGTAACCAAAGCAGCGACTGGCAGCAATACAACATCAAACAAAGCGGCGATGATTTTGTGCTGACGCCAAAAACGAGTGCCGGTAACCTGAAGCAGTTTACGATTAATGTCGGGAATGACGGGACTATCCATCAGTTCAGTGCGATTGAGCAAGACGATCAACGCAGCAGCTATGCGTTGAAAACCCAGCAAAATGGTGCGGTGGATATGAGTAAGTTTACGTTTACCCCGCCTAAAGGCGTGACGGTGGACGACCAACGTAAGTAGGGGTATGAGTGAGTAACTTGTCGCTCGATTTTTCTGAGAATACCTTCAAGCCTTTGGCCGCGCGAATGCGGCCAGAAAACCTCGCGCAATATATCGGCCAACAACATCTGCTAGCGCCAGGCAAACCGCTTCCGAAAGCAATCGAAGCGGGGCATCTCCATTCTATGATTTTATGGGGGCCGCCGGGTACCGGTAAAACCACACTGGCAGAAGTGATTGCTCACTATGCCGATGCGGACGTTGAGCGCATATCAGCTGTGACCTCGGGCGTGAAAGAAATCCGAGAGGCAATAGAACGTGCGCGCAAAAACCGCAATGCGGGGCGGCGCACTATCCTGTTTGTTGACGAAGTGCATCGCTTTAACAAAAGCCAGCAAGATGCTTTTCTGCCACATATCGAAGACGGCACGATTACCTTCATTGGTGCTACCACCGAAAATCCTTCATTCGAACTCAATTCGGCACTCCTTTCCCGTGCCCGTGTGTATTTACTCAAATCGCTGACCGTAGAAGATATCGAAAAAGTACTCGATCAGGCGATGAGCGATACTGCACGCGGCTACGGCGGCCAAAATATTGTTTTGCCAGATGAGACTCGCCGTGCGATTGCAGAACTGGTAAACGGTGATGCAAGGCGTGCGTTGAATACATTGGAAATGATGGCCGATATGGCTGAGAGCAATGCCACTGGCAAACGTGAATTACACATTGCGTTGCTGACTGAAATCGCCGGGGAACGCAGTGCACGTTTCGATAATAAAGGTGACCGTTTCTACGATTTGATTTCTGCACTGCATAAATCGGTTCGCGGTTCTTCGCCGGATGCAGCGCTGTATTGGTATGCACGAATCATCACTGCGGGTGGCGACCCACTCTATGTGGCTCGTCGTTTGCTGGCGATTGCTTCCGAAGATGTGGGTAATGCGGACCCACGAGGCATGCAAGTCGCCATTGCTGCCTGGGATTGTTTTACTCGAGTTGGCCCAGCAGAAGGTGAGCGTGCCATCGCCCAGGCTATTGTCTATCTGGCTTGTGCGCCAAAAAGTAATGCCGTTTATAGCGCATTCAAGGCAGCGATGGCGGATGCCCGCGAACGTCCGGATTATGACGTGCCTGTACATCTGCGTAATGCGCCCACCAAGCTAATGAAAGAAATGGGTTACGGACAGGAGTATCGCTATGCTCATGACGAACCCAATGCCTATGCTTCCGGAGAAGTCTACTTCCCGCAGGAAATGGCACAAACACGCTATTATCAGCCGACAAACAGAGGTCTTGAGGGCAAGATTGGTGAAAAGCTCGCCTGGCTTGCTGAACAGGATCAAAATAGCCCGACAAAACGCTACCGCTAAAGCAGGCGTTGCGGTAAGGTTAGCAAGAATATCAATGCGGTTGCAGGCTGTAACCGCACTCCCTCCTTCAATTCGATAAGCACAGGATAAGCATGCTCGATCCCAATCTGCTGCGTACAGAGCCAGACGCAGTCGCTGAAAAACTGGCACGCCGAGGCTTTAAGCTGGATGTAGAAACGCTGCGCTCTCTGGAAGAGCGTCGTAAAGTGTTGCAGGTCAAAACCGAAAATCTGCAAGCTGAGCGTAACTCGCGATCAAAATCCATTGGCCAGGCAAAAGCGCGCGGGGAAGACATTGAGCCGCTGCGTTTGCAGGTCAACCAGTTGGGTGAAGAGCTGGATGCAGCGAAAGCTGAGCTTGATTCTCTGTTGGCGGAAATCCGCGATATCGCGCTGACGCTGCCGAACATCCCGGATGATTGCGTACCTTTGGGTAAAGACGACAGCGAAAACGTGGAAGTCAGTCGCTGGGGTGAGCCGCGTAAATTTGATTTTGAAGTGCGCGATCACGTCACTCTCGGCGAAATGGCCAAAGGTCTGGACTTTGCTGCTGCAGTAAAACTGACCGGTTCTCGTTTTGTCGTGATGCAGGGGCAAATTGCTCGTCTGCACCGAGCCCTGAGCCAGTTCATGCTGGATCTGCACACGGAACAGCATGGTTACACTGAAAACTACGTTCCTTATCTGGTGAACCATGAAACGCTGTACGGTACGGGTCAACTGCCGAAATTCGGTGCCGATCTGTTCCATACTCGTCCGCTGGATGAAGAAGCCGACAGCAGCAACTATGCGCTAATCCCGACAGCGGAAGTCCCGTTGACCAACCTGTTGCGTGACGAAATCATTGATGAAGATTCTCTGCCGCTGAAAATGACCGCCCATACCCCATGCTTCCGTTCTGAAGCGGGTTCTTATGGTCGTGATACTCGCGGTCTGATCCGTCAGCATCAGTTCGATAAAGTCGAAATGGTGCAGATCGTTCGTCCGGAAGACTCTATGGATGCTCTGGAAGAACTAACCGGACATGCGGAAAAAGTACTGCAGCTACTGGGACTACCGTACCGTAAAGTGCTGTTATGCAGTGGCGATATCGGCTTTGGCTCAGCTAAAACCTACGACCTGGAAGTTTGGTTGCCAGCGCAGAATACTTATCGTGAAATTTCTTCGTGTTCGAACATGTGGGATTTCCAGGCGCGTCGTTTGCAGGCTCGCTGCCGCAGTAAGTCTGATAAGAAAACACGCCTGGTGCACACACTGAACGGTTCTGGTTTGGCGGTCGGTCGTACTCTGGTCGCAGTGCTGGAAAACTACCAACAAGCTGACGGCCGTATTGAAGTTCCTGAAGTGCTGCGTCCGTACATGAAAGGGCTTGAGTACATCGGGTAATGTATTAATGCTATCTTGTTCTTAAAAAGCGCCTGCGGGCGCTTTTTTTATGCCGAAAATATTCTCATTCCCATAGAAAATCTGCCTTTATTGACTCCAAACAATAACAAATACCCATTAATAAGTATTATTGTCGCAGAAAGCGAGTGATGATCCTTAAAACTATTCATTCAAGATATTTATCATTTGGTTGCCATGATTTACATGATGTGACGCGGCAAAACCAATCTGTATAACACTAATTTTTATCGACACTCCTTTCTCTCTTTGGCTGTGCAATGGAGCAGCAGGCCGTTCGATGTCTGCGTTACCTCTGCCAGCTTATTCCCAACTGTGAGCACAATAAGTAGGTCATTATGACTGAGAAAACCCCTAATGCGATCCTCGCGGCAGAGGTCAGCCGGCGTAAGCTGGTCAAAACCACCGCAATCGGTGGCTTAGCCGCTGCAAGTAGTGCCTTCTCTTTACCTTTTTCTCGCATGGCTTTTGCCCAAACACCAGAGAACACCGTAACCGCTGAGGAAAAAGTGGTCTGGAGTGCCTGTACAGTCAACTGCGGCAGTCGTTGCCCACTTCGTATGCATGTGGTGGATGGCGAAATCAAATATGTTGAGACGGATAACACCGGCAATGATGACTACGAAGGGTTGCATCAGGTCCGTGCCTGTCTGCGTGGCCGTTCAATGCGCCGTCGCGTTTATAACGCCGATCGTCTGAAATATCCAATGAAGCGCGTTGGTGCTCGTGGCGAAGGGAAGTTTGAGCGCATCAGTTGGGATGAAGCTTTCGACACCATTTCCAACAGCATGAAAGGCATTATCAAAGAGTACGGTAACGAAGCTATTTACTTGAATTACGGCACAGGTACTTTGGGCGGCACAATGACCCGCTCATGGCCACCGGGCTCAACGTTAATCGCTCGCCTGATGAACTGCTGCGGCGGCTACCTGAACCATTATGGTGACTATTCAACCGCGCAAATTGCCGCCGGTCTGAACTACACCTACGGCGGCTGGGCGGATGGTAATAGCCCATCAGACATTGAAAACAGCAAACTGGTTGTGCTGTTTGGTAATAACCCTGGCGAAACGCGTATGAGCGGCGGCGGGGTGACTTACTACCTCGAACAAGCGCGCGAAAAATCTAACGCTCGTATGATTATCATCGACCCGCGTTACACCGATACCGGTGCAGGGCGAGAAGATGAATGGATTCCGATTCGTCCAGGTACAGACACCGCGCTGATTTCCGCACTCGCATGGGTAATGATCAATGAAAACCTCGTTGATCAGCCATTCCTTGATAAATATTGCGTCGGTTATGACGAGAAAACGCTGCCAAAAAGTGCCCCTGCTAATGGTCATTATAAGGCTTATATTCTTGGCCAGGGTGCTGATGGTTTGGCGAAAACCCCAGAATGGGCTGCCCAAATCACGGGTATTCCCGCTGAACGCATCACCCAACTCGCCCGCGAAATCGCGACGGCGAAGCCGGCGTTTATCAGCCAGGGTTGGGGGCCGCAGCGCCATTCAAACGGCGAATTGGTTTCCCGTGCCATCGCAATGCTGTCGATTTTGACGGGCAATGTGGGGATTCATGGGGGTAACAGCGGTGCGCGTGAAGGTTCTTATGATTTGCCTTTTGTACGTATGCCTACACTGGAAAACCCGGTAAAAACCAGCATTTCAATGTTCCTGTGGACGGATGCCATCGAACGCGGCCCTGAAATGACCGCTACACGTGATGGAGTTCGTGGTAAAGATAAGCTCGATGTGCCGATCAAAATGGTCTGGAACTACGCCAGCAACTGCTTGATCAACCAGCATTCTGAAATTAACCGCACCCATGACATCCTCCAGGATGACAAAAAATGCGAAATGATTGTGGTGATTGATAACCACATGACGTCCTCAGCCAAATACGCTGATATTTTGCTGCCAGACTGCACAGCTTCCGAACAGATGGATTTCTGCCTGGATGCATCTTGCGGCAACATGGCGTACGTCATTTTTGCCGGTCAAGCCATCAAACCTCGTTTTGAATGCAAAACTATTTACGAGATGACCACTGAGCTTGCCAAGCGCATGGGGGTCGAGCAGCAATTTACCGAGGGCCGCAATCAGGAAGAATGGATGCGCCATCTGTATAAGCAATCTCAGGAGGCTATCCCTGAGCTTCCAAGCTTTGAAGAGTTCAGCAAGCAAGGCATTTTCAAAAAACGCGATCCTGAAGGCCACCACGTTGCCTACAAAGATTTCCGTGAAGATCCTGTCGCTAATCCACTGACTACGCCATCCGGAAAAATTGAAATCTACTCTGAGCAATTGGCTGAGATTGCGGCGACCTGGCAACTCAATGAAGGCGATGTCATTGATCCACTGCCGATTTACAGTGCTGGTTTCGAAAACTATGGCGATCCACTGGCACAGAAATGGCCATTGCAGATGACGGGCTTCCACTACAAAGCGCGCACTCACTCAACCTATGGCAACGTTGAAGTATTGAAAGCTGCTTGCCGCCAGGAAATGTGGATCAACCCTATTGATGCACAACAACGTGGAATTAAAAACGGCGACATGGTGCGCATCTTCAATGGCCGTGGCGAAGTTCAAATCAATGCCAAAGTGACACCGCGCATTATTCCTGGAGTTGTCGCGATGGGGGAAGGGGCCTGGTACAACCCGGATGCCAATAAAGTTGACCATGCTGGTTGCATTAACGTGTTGACCACCCAGCGACCATCGCCACTGGCGAAAGGTAACCCATCCCACAGTAACCTCGTCCAGGTCGAGAAGGCGTAAGGAATAGCTGATGACAACTCAATACGGATTTTATATTGATTCCAGCCGCTGCACCGGTTGCAAGACTTGCGAGCTGGCCTGTAAAGACTACAAAAACTTAGGCCCGGATGTCAGCTTTCGCCGTATTTACGAATACGCAGGTGGCGACTGGCAAGAAGACAACGGTGTCTGGCGGCAAAATGTTTTCGCCTATTATCTCTCGATTGCTTGCAACCACTGTGAAGACCCAGCGTGTACCAAGGTTTGCCCAAGCGGTGCAATGCACAAGCGTGAGGACGGTTTTGTCGTTGTAAACGAGGATATTTGCATTGGCTGCCGTTACTGCCATATGGCTTGCCCGTACGGTGCACCTCAGTACAACGCAGAAAAAGGACATATGACGAAATGTGATGGCTGCTATTCGCGTATTGCCGAAGGTAAGAAACCGATTTGCGTGGAATCTTGCCCGCTGCGTGCTTTGGATATGGCTCCTATTGACGAACTGCGTAAGAAGTATGGTGAACAGGCGGCAATTGCTCCGCTGCCATCAGCACACTTCACGAAGCCAAATATCGTTATTAAACCGAATGCCAACAGCCGTCCTTGTGGGGATAAAACCGGCTATCTGGCAAACCCGAAGGAGGTGTGAGATGGGTAACGGATGGCATGAATGGCCGCTAATGGTCTTTACGGTTTTGGGGCAGTGCGTTGCAGGTGGTTTTATCGTTATGGCACTGTTTTTACTGACTGGTGTTTCGGATCGTGCGCAACAAAAGCGAGTGTACTGGGCGATGATCGTGCTGTGGGTTCTGATGGGGATTGGCTTTATGGCCTCTGTTCTTCACCTTGGCTCACCATTGCGCGCCTTTAACTCACTGAATCGCATTGGTGATTCAGCGCTAAGTAATGAAATTGCCAGCGGCTCAGTTTTCTTTGCGGTCGGCGGTTTCTGGTGGTTGGTTACCGTTCTTGGCAAAATGCCGCAGGCGCTAGGTAAAATCTGGATGATCCTGACGATGATTCTGGGCGTGTTTTTCGTCTGGATGATGTGCAAGGTCTATCTGATTGATACTGTGCCGACATGGTACAACGCTTATACGCCGCTCAGTTTCTTCCTGACGATGTTTATTGGTGGGCCATTACTTGGCTATTTACTGCTACGTGTTGCAGGTGTTACAGCCTGGGGAATGCGTATTTTGCCTGCTATTTCGCTGCTGGCAGTGGTGGTGAGTACGGCAGTTGTGTTGTTGCAAGGTATGGATCTGGCAACGATTCATAGCTCAATTGCACAGGCATCAACCCTTGTGCCGCTATATGGTGCGCTGATGTCCTGGCGACTGTTGGTGTTAGCTGTCGCATTGGTATGCTGGATTGTTCCGCAGCTTAAAGGCGGTATGGCAAGCCCTGCTGTACTGGCATTTGCCTTCGTACTGGTAATTGCCGCAGAGCTAATCGGGCGTGGCGTATTCTATGGTCTGCATATGACTGTGGGTATGGCGATCGCCAGCTAACAAACGTTTCTATTTAATGCGCCTTCGGGCGCATTTTTTATTCCCGATGAGAAAAAAATAAGCCGCCTGACCATGAAATTTTTCATCCAATCCAGTTAGATTTATAATTCTATATATCATCAAAAACAGTCAGATAGCATTTCCCTTTAGCGTTTCGTTCACAAGTTGAATAAGTTTTTCAAATCGACAACTTTCAAATTGTGCCAGGCCCCGGCAGCGCTGGATTGACAATCATTTTTCCAGTGGCATGATGCGCACAAATTTATTCTCTTCCTCGCGGTTTTTTACATGTCCACCTATACCCGGCCAGTGGTGCTTTTGCTCTGTGGTCTGATGCTTTTGACCCTGGCAATTGCTGTTTTAAATACCCTGGTACCACTCTGGTTAGCCCACGAACACCTTCCAACCTGGCAAGTCGGAATGGTCGGCTCGTCGTATTTTACCGGAAACTTGCTGGGTACACTGGTAACTGGCTGGCTCATTAAGCGCCAGGGATTTAACCGTAGCTACTATCTTGCTTCTCTGATTTTTGCCGCGGGTTGCGCAGGTTTGGGATTAATGACCGGCTTCTGGAGCTGGATGATGTGGCGTTTCATTGCCGGTATTGGCTGCGCAATGATTTGGGTGGTAGTTGAAAGTGCGTTGATGTGCAGCGGGACTTCGCGTAACCGTGGGCGCCTGTTGGCGGCATACATGATGGTTTATTACGTTGGTACTGTACTGGGCCAATTGATGATAAGCAAAATGCCAACGGATTTAGCCAGCGTTCTGCCTTGGGTAACAGCGCTCATACTGACCGCAATCCTTCCTTTGCTGTTCACTCGTATCGTTAACGACCGCAGTGAAAGCCAGGAAGCTACCGCTATATGGCCGATGCTACGCCTGCGTCACGCACGCCTCGGAGTAAATGGCTGCATTATCTCAGGTATCGTTCTTGGTTCTTTGTATGGGTTAATGCCACTGTATTTAAACCATCAGGGCGTCAGTGATGCCGGTATTGGTTTTTGGATGGCAGTGATGGTTAGCGCTGGCATTATTGGGCAGTGGCCGATAGGACGCCTGGCCGATCGTTTTGGGCGTTTATTAGTGCTGCGGGTCCAGGTGTTTATCATCATTTTGGGATGCATGGCGATGTTGAGCAATGCTGCGATGGGGCCAGCGCTGTTTGTACTTGGGGCGGCAGGCTTTACGCTTTATCCGGTAGCAATGGCCTGGGCGTGCGAGAAAGTTGAACATCACCAATTAGTCGCGATGAATCAGGCTCTACTATTGAGCTACACGGTCGGCAGTCTACTGGGCCCAACGTTTACTTCGATGCTGATGCAAAGCTACTCGGACAGTTTGCTGTTCGTCATGATTGCCGGTGTGGCATTTGTTTACTTGCTGATGTTACTGCGCAAAGCAGGGCATCATACAACCCCTGTTGCTCACGCCTGATAAAAAAAGACCCTCTTGCGAGGGTCTTTTTACTAGTACATCACCTTGTGACCATATTGTTCCAGAATGCCTTTTACGCGTTCCATAGTCTCTTTCTTCGGAGGATGTACGCCGTCAAGCTTGTACTCTTCGCCCATCGCTACCCACTTGTGCTTGCCCAACTCATGGTAAGGCAATAGCTCAATTTTCTCGACGTTGCCCATATCGCGCGTGAATTCGCCAAGGCGATGCGCAGAGTCATCATCATCAGACCAGCCCGGTACGACAACATAACGAATCCAGACGTTGATGTTTTTATCAGAAAGGTAGCGTGCAAATTCCAGCGTGCGATGGTTAGAAACACCTACCAGATTCTGATGAATTTCATCGTTCATCTGTTTTAAATCCAGCATAACCAAATCGGTCACTTCCAGTAATTCATCGATTACCGGATCGTAGCGGCGCACAAAACCGTTGGTATCCAGGCAGGTATGAATACCTTCTTTGCGACAAGCACGGAACCAGTCACGGACAAATTCGGCTTGCAGAATAGCTTCGCCACCGGATGCTGTCACACCGCCACCTGAAGCATTCATGAAGTGGCGATAGGTCACCACTTCTTTCATAAGTTCTTCAACTGTAATTTCGTTGCCGCCGTGAGTATCCCAGGTATCGCGGTTATGGCAATACAGGCAACGCATCAGGCAGCCCTGGAAGAAGGTGATAAAGCGGATACCCGGGCCATCAACAGTGCCACAGGATTCAAAGGAGTGAATGCGACCAATTACTGACATTGCGGTGTTTTCTCCATATATGGCCCATCCGGGGCCAGTGTATGCACAGCTCAAACCGGCTGTGTTAAGTCTGTTTTGACAGATATCCATAGTATAGATGGCTGGCAAAGCAGGCTGGGGCAGGAGAGAAGTTATTAAAAAGGCCCCACTGGTGTGGAGCCTTTATTGTACGCTTTTTACTGCATTTTTTCAGTCAATACCCTTCGTCTTTCGCGTTGTATCTTTGTTGGCTCCGTTTGCTCACCCGAATCACTTACTGGAGTAAGCTCATCGGGATTCGCGCGCTTGCCGCCTCAATGCAACCCGAAATCCATTGGGTAGCACCATTTACATGGTTTGAGTGAAGGTACGGGTAATAACGTCCTGCTGTTGTTCTTTAGTCAGGGAGTTAAAACGTACAGCGTAACCAGAAACACGAATGGTCAGCTGAGGATATTTCTCAGGGTTTTCCATCGCGTCCAGCAGCATTTCACGGTTCATCACGTTCACGTTCAGGTGTTGACCACCTTCGATGGACGCTTCGTGGTGGAAGTAACCATCCATCAGACCCGCGAGGTTAGTTTTACGAACTTCGTCGTCTTTACCCAGTGCGTTAGGAACGATAGAGAAGGTGTAAGAGATACCATCTTTAGCGTAAGCAAACGGCAGTTTAGCAACGGAGGTCAGAGAGGCAACAGCACCTTTCTGATCGCGACCGTGCATTGGGTTAGCACCTGGACCGAATGGAGCGCCTGCACGACGACCGTCTGGGGTGTTACCGGTTTTCTTACCATAAACCACGTTAGAGGTGATGGTCAGAACAGACTGAGTCGGGATAGCGTTACGGTAAGTAGTCAGTTTCTGAATTTTCTTCATGAAACGTTCTACCAGGTCAACAGCGATGTCATCTACGCGAGAATCGTTGTTACCGAACTGCGGATATTCACCTTCGATTTCGAAGTCAACAGCCAGGCCGTCTTCGTCACGAATTGGTTTAACTTTCGCGTATTTGATTGCAGACAGGGAGTCAGCTGCAACAGACAGACCCGCGATACCACAAGCCATGGTGCGAACAACGTCACGGTCATGCAGAGCCATCAGAGACGCTTCGTAGCTGTACTTATCATGCATGTAGTGAATGATGTTCAGCGCAGTGACGTACTGTTTAGCCAACCAGTCCATGAAGTGATCAAGACGGTCAAGAACGTTATCGTAGTCCAGAACGTCAGCCATGATTGGCGCTTCTTTAGGACCGATCTGCAGTTTCAGTTTTTCATCAACGCCGCCGTTGATTGCATACAGCATGGTTTTCGCGAGGTTTGCACGCGCACCGAAGAACTGCATTTGCTTACCAACAATCATTGGGCTTACGCAGCAAGCAATCGCGTAGTCGTCATTGTTGAAGTCAGGACGCATCAGATCATCGTTCTCATATTGCAGAGAAGAAGTATCGATGGAAACTTTAGCAGCAAACTTCTTGAAGTTCAGTGGCAGTTTTTCAGACCACAGAATAGTGATGTTTGGCTCCGGAGACGGCCCCATGGTGTACAGGGTGTTCAGGAAGCGGAAGCTTGATTTGGTAACCAGTGTACGGCCATCTACACCCATACCGGCGATAGATTCTGTAGCCCAGATTGGGTCACCAGAGAACAGCTCATCATACTCAGGGGTACGCAGGAAGCGAACCATACGCAGTTTCATGACCAGGTGGTCAATCATTTCCTGTGCTTCAAGCTCAGTGATTTTGCCCGCTTTCAGGTCACGTTCGATGAATGCATCCAGGAAGGTGGATACACGACCGAAGGACATTGCCGCGCCGTTCTGAGATTTAACCGCAGCCAGGTAGCCGAAGTAAGTCCACTGAATTGCTTCTTGAGCGTTTTTAGCAGGACCAGAGATATCGCAGCCATATTTAGCAGCCATTTCTTTGATCTGACCCAGAGCACGGTGTTGCTCGGAGATTTCTTCACGCAGACGAATCGTTGCTTCCAGATCTTCGCCGTTTTCCAGTTTGGTCTGCAGAGAGTTGAACTGAGCAAATTTGTCTTTCATCAGGAAGTCGATGCCGTATAGCGCAACGCGACGGTAATCACCGATGATACGACCACGACCGTAAGCATCCGGCAGACCGGTGATTACGCCAGATTTACGGCAGTTCAGGATGTCTTTGGTATAAACATCAAACACACCCTGGTTGTGGGTTTTGCGGTATTCGGTGAAGATCTTCTTAAGCATTGGGTCAAGTTCACGACCGTATACTTTGCAAGAACCTTCAACCATTTTGATGCCACCAAACGGAATAATTGCACGTTTCAGTGGAGCATCAGTCTGCAGGCCAACGATAGTTTCGAGGGACTTGTTGATGTAACCAGCATCATGAGAAGTGATGGTTGAAGCAAGGTCGGTATCAAAGTCAACAGGCGCGTGGGTGCGGTTTTCCTGTTTAACGCCTTCCATAACTTTGTCCCACAACTCGGTAGTTGCGTCAGTCGCACCTGCCAGGAAGGACTCATCACCCTCGTAAGGGGTGTAGTTTTTCTGAATAAAGTCACGCACGTTGACTTCATTCTGCCAGTCACCTTTAGTAAAACCTTCCCAGGCTGCGGCTAACTTTTCATTAAGTTCGGACATTTAACACCTACCTTCTAATGTGGATTTCTTATTCCCTGCATGATGAACGGCACTTAGTTCTTGTCGCCACCGCGCAGATAAATTACCCAGTACGTCAACCCAACCAGCAAACCGCCACCAATGATGTTCCCGATAGTTACAGGGATCAGGTTATCGGTGATGAAATTCAACACGGTTAGGTGAGAGAAATTGTCCGGAGAAGACCCAACTGCGGTCCAGAATTCCGGGCTTGCGAAGTTGCGCACTACGATACCCATAGGGATCATGAACATGTTTGCGATACTGTGCTCAAAACCACAAGCAACAAACATGGCGACCGGGAGGATCATAGCAAACATCTTGTCCATCAAACTGCGACCGGAGTAGCTCATCCAGACAGCCAGACAGACCATCAGGTTAGCCAAAATACCGAGGCAAACAGCTTCAATAAAAGTGTGATGCATTTTATGGTCTGCAGTTTGTAGCACATTCAGACCCCATGCACCGTTAGCTGTCATATACATACCTGACAACCAAATCAACACCACAAACATCAGTGCACCGCACAGGTTACCGATATAAACGTTAACCCAGTTCTTGGCTAGCTGACCCCAGGTGATACGGCCACTCGCTTTAGCAACAACAATTAACACCGTGGAGGTGAAAAGGTCGGCGCCGCAGATGACACACAGGATGAGTCCCAAGGAGAAACAAGTCCCGCCAATGAGCTTTGCAATCCCAAATGGAATGGTTGCAGTGCCTGTGGTGGCAGTTATGTAAAAGACAAAGGCAATCGAGATGAACATCCCCGCAGTGATCGCTAAATAAAACGTGGTCAGCGGGTGTTTTGTTGCTTTATAGACACCAGCATCTTCGGCGACTTTCGCCATGGCTGCTGGAAGCAATAGATCAAAAGGGTTGTCAGCTTTCACACTAACTCTCTCTTATTTAATTCGGCGACGAGATACTAACAAAGCATTATAGAGTAAAATTTGATGTGGATCATATCTCGCCAAGCTTATAGGCCTGGAAAAAGCAGGTGTTTAGCTGATTCTCAGTTCAAGTTTTTGATTTTTATGATAAAAATAAATTTTAAATTTTATAATGTAATTTGATATTTAGCCTCGCCGTTCCTGTGACAGGTTAATTAGAATGGAGTATTTCAATAATTTGGCAACATTATTTGTAGCTTAAAATAATAATATTTCACTAATATTTAACTGTTGAGTCACAAGTGAAATTATTACGCTGCCAATAAAAACACGGGGCAATAAAAATTGCCCCGTAATATAGCGTAAACATTATGGTTTACGCACCTTTGAGTTTAGTTTTGTTACGTTATTTCCAGAAAGCCGCTTTTGCGCGTTGCAGTTTTTCGTACGCAGCTAATAGTGCCTGATGGGCTGGGAAAGCTTTCAAATCTTCGTCGACAGCTTGTAAGCCATAGAACGGAGCTTCACCGCTTAGGGCTGCACTTGCCGCTTCTACCGTTTCTGCACCATACATACGAATGAAGGCATTCAGGTATTGCAACGGTTGGCGTTCTTCTTCCATTGCCAGTAATAGCAGCGTTTGTAGGCAACGGTAGTAGTTAGCACGTTCAGCGCTGAAGATAGAGGCGTTAAACTCCATCGTCCATTCAGTCCAGATAAGCGCCTGTTCGGTATCGCCGCCAGCCAATGCCAGCATTGCTTTCAATTCGCCAATACGTAGCGTGTACCAACCATTGTCTTTACCTGTAGCCAGGCCCAACAGTTCGCGTACACGAGTGAAATCATCATGGCCTTCTTCATCTAACTGAGAAATTAGATCCAGATAATCTTGTTTCTCCCACTCGCTTTCAGGCAGAGCCAGAATGGTGTCGCGCAGGTGGTAGCCCATATTGTTGTTAGCAAGCAGCAGATCTTCTGCAGGATAAATATCAGACATGCCAGGCACGATGATACGGCAAGCGTACACATCCAGATGCTGGTAATCCGCGATGTAGACTTCTTGATCTTCTGCATCAAAGATTGCCATTAATGTGGCGAACTCTTCTTCAGTGGTTCCAGAGAAGTTCCAGTCAACAAACGGATAGTCAGCATCTTGCTTAAACATATCCCAGGAGATAAGACCGCTGGAATCGATAAAGTGAGTTTCGAGGTTTGCATGCTCGGCAACTTCTTCGTCGTCAAATGTTGGCGGGGTGAACACATCCAGATCTTTCAGACCACGGCCCTGAAGCAGTTCTGTGACAGTACGTTCCAGTGCAACACCAAAATCAGGATGAGCACCGAACGATGCAAAACAGGTGCCGTTTGCCGGGTTGAATAACACCACGCAGATAACCGGATAGTTGCCGCCTAATGAACCGTCGTAAGCAAAGATTGGGAAACCTTCTGCTTCCAGCGTTGCAATTGACTCAACTACGCCAGGATAACGAGCCAGCACTTCTTGTGGGATTTCTGGCAGGCTGATGCTTTCAGCAATAATGCGGTTCTTAATATGGCGTTCGAAAACTTCTGAAAGCGCCTGTACGCGCGCTTCGTTTGCGGTGTTTCCTGCAGACATCCCGTTTGAAACATACAGGTTACCGATGATATTCATCGGAATATAAACGGTTTCTTGATCGGACTGGCGAGTAAATGGCAAAGCACAAATACCGCGTTCTTCATTACCGGATTGCAGGTCGATAAGCATACCCGCAGTGACTTCGTTCTCAGGATCGTAAAATGCGCGCAGGCGATCGTCGAGAATACCTTCCGGCAGTTGCTCATCTTCTGGAATTGGGAACCATTTCTCGTTCGGATAATGCACGAACGGGCCATTGGCGATGGTTTTGCCCAACCAGAAATCAGCAAAGAAATAATTAGTCGACAGACGTTCGAAATATTCACCCAGAGCTGAAGCTAACGCTGCTTTTTTAGTCGCGCCTTTACCATTGGTAAAGCACAGCGCGCTGTCTTTATCACGGATATGTACCGACCAGACGTTAGGGACCGGATTTAACCAGGAGGCTTCTTCAATATTAAAGCCAAGATCGGTGAGCTTGGTCTGGAAGCGAGCGATGGAATCTTCCAGAGCGGCATCTTTGCCAGGAATAAAGGTTTGAGTCATGAGGTTTCACTTTTGTCGTACGCAAAGCGCGCAATGATACGGGTTTTAGCATACTGACGCCATCGTCAGCAGCAAGCAGGCGGCATTAGCATAACAGGCTATGCTTACTGTCAGTAACTCACTGTAATGGCGGTAAAAATGAAAAGTTTTGATCTCCAGAGAATGGCATTAAACGAAGTCCCGCTAGATTTTCTCTGGGAAGTGGCTTTGCGCAGTCTTTATACCTTTATATTGGTGTTCCTGTTTTTAAAGATAACCGGGCGGCGTGGCGTACGGCAAATGTCGCTCTTTGAAGTACTGATAATCCTGACTCTGGGCTCGGCTGCAGGGGATGTGGCGTTTTATCATGATGTCCCTATGCTGCCTGTTCTGATTGTTTTCGTCACGTTAGGGCTACTTTACCGCCTGGTGATGTGGCTGATGAGCCACAGTGAAAAACTTGAAAATCTATTTGAAGGGAAACCGTCCGTCATTATAGAGGAAGGGGAATTTTCCTGGGAAAAGATGAAAGCCCAAAACATGACTGAATTTGAGTTCTTTATGGAGCTGCGTTTGCTGGGGGTAGAGCATCTGGGGCAAGTCCGCCTGGCGATACTGGAAACGAACGGTCAAATCAGTGTTTATTTCTTCCCTGATAAACTCGTCAAACCAGGGTTACCGATTTTACCCGAAGCCTGTTGTGAGCGATTTATTAACGTGCCGGAAGATGCAGATTATGCCTGCATACGTTGCAGCGAAGTGGTGACGTTGAATATTGGCGATGAATTACCTTGTCCACGGTGTACTAACAAACACTGGGTCAAAGCCAGCGCCTCTACGCGAGTGACCTGACGGGTATTTATCGGGTGTTTATTTCAGCGACCAGTTGATTCTGTTGTGTGATTTCGCGCACATTCCTCCGCCATGCCTGATTAACCGTTGCAGCCTCAGCATCTGAATGATAAAACCGATATCGTGATAAAACTTATTACTCTAAGCGTGGTGAGGGGAAATGGCTCAGGTATACAATTTTAGTTCCGGCCCGGCGATGCTACCGGCTGATGTACTTCGTCGTGCGCAAAGTGAACTCTGCGACTGGCAAGGTTTAGGCACCTCCGTAATGGAGATTAGCCACCGTGGTAAAGAATTTATTCAGGTCGCTGAAGAAGCTGAAAAAGATTTTCGCGATCTGCTGCAAATCCCCTCGAACTACAAAGTTTTGTTCTGTCACGGTGGCGGTCGCGGACAATTCGCGGGCGTACCATTAAACCTGCTAGGTGACAAAACGACGGCTGATTACGTTGATGGTGGCTATTGGGCAAGCAGTGCAGTAAAAGAAGCGCATAAATACTGCACCCCAAATGTTATCGATGCCAAAGTGACAATCGATGGCCTGCGCGCCATTAAACCGATGAGTGAATGGCAAGTTTCGGAGAACAGTGCTTACCTGCATTATTGCCCGAATGAAACCATTGATGGCATCGCGACCCATGAAACGCCTGACTTCGGCGATAAAATCGTTGTCGCTGATTACTCATCTTCTATTTTGTCGCACCCATTGGATGTTAGCCGCTTTGGCGTGATTTACGCAGGCGCGCAGAAAAACATTGGACCGGCTGGTTTGACACTGGTGATTGTGCGTGAAGATTTGCTGGGTAAAGCCCATAAAGCTTGCCCGTCAATTCTTGATTACACCGTGCTTAACGACAATGACTCCATGTTTAATACCCCACCAACGTTCGCCTGGTATCTTTCCGGCCTGGTCTTTAAATGGCTGAAAGAACAAGGTGGCGTGGAAGTAATGGATAAAATTAACAGGGCGAAAGCTGAACTGTTATACGGTGTAATCGATAAAAGCGACTTCTATCGTAACGATGTCGCCCCGGCTAACCGCTCACGCATGAACGTGCCATTCCAGTTGGCGGATAGCGCGCTGGATAAAGTCTTCCTGGAAGAGTCGTTTGCGGCTGGTCTGCATGCTTTGAAAGGCCACCGTGTAGTGGGCGGAATGCGTGCATCTATTTATAATGCGATGCCGCTTGAAGGCGTAAAAACCTTAACTGACTTTATGGTCGATTTCGAACGTCGCCACGGTTAATCGTTGCTTGTTGTTATTCTCCCCGCGGCATGGTTCGCGGGGTTTTTATTCTGTTTGAGTTGAGAGTATTTTCCCCATGCTGGAATCCCTGACGTTACAACCCATCGCACTGGTCGACGGCACAATTAATCTTCCTGGTTCAAAAAGTGTTTCTAACCGTGCCCTGCTGCTGGCAGCGCTGGCTTCGGGCACGACTGAACTGACTAATTTGCTGGATAGCGACGATGTGCGTCATATGCTTAATGCACTCAAAGCATTGGGGGTTAGCTATACACTCTCAGCCGATCGTACGCGTTGTGAAGTCACTGGCATGGGCGGCTCGCTGCAAGCGGCAGGCGAACTGGAACTGTTTCTAGGTAATGCAGGTACGGCAATGCGCCCACTGGCAGCGGCATTGTGTCTGGGAAGTAATAACATTGTGCTGACCGGCGAACCGCGCATGAAAGAGCGTCCAATTGGCCATCTGGTCGATGCTTTACGTCAGGGTGGAGCTCACATTGATTATCTGGAGCAGGAAAACTATCCGCCATTGCGTTTACGTGGTGGCTTTAGCGGCGGCCAGGTTTCAGTTGATGGAAGTGTTTCCAGCCAGTTCCTGACTGCGCTTTTAATGACAGCTCCGTTGGCTGCAAATGACACCGAAATCACCATTAAAGGTGAGCTGGTATCGAAACCGTATATCGACATCACATTGCACCTGATGAAAACGTTTGGTGTGGAAGTCGAAAACCACGATTACCGCAGTTTTGTTATTCGTGGCGGCAAGCAATACATTTCTCCGGGCGCTTACCTGGTTGAAGGCGATGCATCTTCAGCATCTTATTTCCTGGCGGCAGGCGCAATCAAGGGCGGCACGGTAAAAGTAACCGGTATTGGGCGCAACAGCGTGCAGGGTGATATTCGTTTTGCTGACGTGCTAGAAAAAATGGGCGCAAAAATTACCTGGGGCGATGATTTTATCTCTTGCCAGCGTGGTGAACTGAACGCCATTGATATGGACATGAACCATATCCCGGATGCAGCGATGACTATCGCTACGGCAGCCTTGTTTGCTAAAGGGACAACCAGACTGCGCAATATTTACAACTGGCGTGTGAAGGAAACTGACCGCCTCAGCGCAATGGCTACGGAATTGCGTAAAGTGGGGGCGATTGTGGAAGAAGGTGAAGATTACATCACCGTAACACCACCGTTGCAGTTACAAATCGCGGAAATTGGCACTTATAACGATCACCGTATGGCGATGTGTTTCTCGCTGGTGGCGTTGTCAGACACGCCAGTTACTATCCTTGATCCTAAATGTACCGCAAAAACGTTCCCTGATTATTTCGAACAGCTAGCACGTATTAGTACCCTCGCTTAATTTCTGAAAACTTGCTCCGGTGGCGCTGTGCTCCGGAGCGATTTCCTGCAATAAATACTTCCCGGATGTAACGCTGTTTCACACTCTACGAACAGATTTTTGCACGTTCGTATCTAAGTTGCGCAATTCTTCTACACTCAGCCTCATTAACGACGATAATTGGCAGGAAAGATAACGGTCAGGATTCTGGCAGCGTATAATATGCCGCGTTGATATTTTAGGTCCGCAATTCCAGCGAGAGGAGAGTACGATGACGGCACCCGCCCCGGTAATAACGATTGATGGCCCAAGCGGCGCAGGTAAAGGCACGCTGTGTAAAGCCATGGCGGAAGCGTTGCAATGGCATCTGCTTGATTCCGGAGCAATTTATCGAGTTCTGGCATTGGCGGCCTTGCATCACCAGGTTGATGTCACCTCTGAAGACGCATTGGTTCCGTTGGCAGCACACCTTGATGTGCGCTTTGTTGCTAACAATGGCAATCTCGAAGTTATCCTTGAAGGGGAAGATGTCAGCGCCGAAATTCGCACTCAGGAAGTGGCTAATGCAGCCTCTCAAGTTGCTGCTTTCCCTCGCGTTCGTGAAGCGTTATTACGCCGCCAACGTGCGTTCAGAGAAGCGCCGGGTCTGATTGCTGACGGGCGTGATATGGGGACGGTTGTTTTCCCTGACGCTCCCGTAAAAATATTCCTCGATGCATCTTCGGAAGAGCGTGCTCACAGGCGTATGCTACAGTTGCAGGAGAAGGGTTTTAGTGTTAACTTTGAGCGCCTTTTGGCAGAAATAAAAGAACGCGATGACAGAGACCGTAACCGCGCAGTAGCGCCGTTAGTGCCAGCCGCAGATGCGTTGGTGCTGGATTCAACCAGCATGTCCATTGACGAAGTCATCAAACAAGCGCTGAGTCATGCGCAGAAAATTTTAACACCAGCACAGTAGTTAATATTGTGCTGGTGTGTGTTTTGTCATATTTGTCATGATATTGCCATAATGGTATCCTGACATATCGGGTAGTTTTTTACCCCTGTAACCTAAACCCTGTCGGCACGGAGCCAATGGCGGGGTATGTCAAACAACCCCATTCGGCGGGATGCTAAATGGACGTTAAACAAAAGAACCTTGAAGATTAACAACATGACTGAATCTTTCGCTCAACTCTTTGAAGAATCCCTGAAAACAATCGAAACCCGTCCGGGTTCCATCGTTCGTGGCGTAGTAGTTGCTATCGACAAAGATATCGTACTGGTTGACGCTGGTCTGAAATCTGAGTCTGCAATTCCTGTAGAGCAGTTCAAAAATGCTGCTGGCGAACTGGAAATCCAGGTTGGTGACGAAGTTGATGTTGCTCTGGACGCTGTTGAAGATGGCTTTGGCGAAACTCTGCTGTCCCGTGAAAAAGCTAAGCGTCACGAAGCTTGGATCACGCTGGAAAAAGCTTACGAAGAAGCTGAAACTGTGGTCGGTATCATCAACGGCAAAGTTAAGGGTGGCTTCACTGTAGAGCTGAACGGTATTCGTGCGTTCCTGCCAGGTTCCCTGGTTGATGTTCGTCCGGTACGTGACACTCTGCACCTGGAAGGCAAAGAGCTTGAGTTTAAAGTCATCAAGCTGGACCAGAAGCGTAACAACGTTGTTGTTTCTCGTCGTGCAGTTATCGAATCCGAAAACAGCGCAGAACGTGATCAACTGCTGGAAAACCTGCAAGAAGGCATGGAAGTTAAAGGTATCGTTAAGAACCTTACTGACTACGGTGCATTCGTTGATCTGGGCGGCGTTGACGGCCTGCTGCACATCACTGATATGGCATGGAAACGCGTTAAGCATCCAAGCGAAATCGTGAATGTTGGCGATGAAATTACCGTTAAAGTACTGAAGTTCGACCGTGAGCGTACTCGTGTGTCTCTGGGTCTGAAGCAACTGGGCGAAGATCCATGGGTCGCTATCGCTAAGCGTTATCCAGAAGGTACCAAACTGACTGGTCGCGTGACTAACCTGACTGATTACGGCTGCTTCGTAGAAATCGAAGAAGGCGTTGAAGGCCTGGTTCACGTTTCCGAAATGGATTGGACCAACAAAAACATCCACCCATCCAAAGTTGTTAACGTTGGTGATGTAGTGGAAGTTATGGTTCTGGATATCGACGAAGAGCGTCGTCGTATCTCCCTGGGTCTGAAGCAGTGCAAATCTAACCCATGGCAGCTGTTCGCTGAAACCCACAACAAGGGCGACCGCGTTGAAGGTAAAATCAAGTCTATTACTGACTTCGGTATCTTCATCGGCCTGGATGGTGGCATCGACGGCCTGGTTCACCTGTCTGATATCTCCTGGAACGTTGCAGGCGAAGAAGCTGTTCGTGAATACAAGAAAGGCGACGAAATCGCGGCTGTGGTTCTGCAAGTTGACGCAGAGCGTGAGCGTATCTCCCTGGGTGTTAAACAACTCGCAGAAGATCCGTTCAACAACTACGTTGCACTGAACAAAAAAGGTACTATCGTTACTGGTAAAGTAACAGCAGTTGACGCGAAAGGTGCTACAGTTGAATTAGCAGATGGCGTAGAAGGCTACCTGCGTGCTTCTGAAGCTTCCCGTGACCGCGTTGAAGATGCAACTCTGGTTCTGAGCGTAGGCGACGACGTTGAAGCTAAATTCACTGGCGTTGACCGTAAAAACCGTGTTGTAAGCCTGTCTGTTCGTGCTAAAGACGAAGCTGACGAGAAAGATGCAATCGCTACTGTTAACAACAAACAGGAAGATGCACCAAACTTCTCTAACGCTATGGCTGAAGCATTTAAAGCAGCTAAAGGCGAGTAATCGCCCGAGCACTAAATCAGGGCGGCTACGGCCGCCCTTGTTCGATTGATAGCTGTAAGTTAATTTTCCTGAAAGGAAACCGGAGGAATCATGACCAAGTCAGAATTGATAGAAAGACTTGCAACCCAGCAATCTCACATCCCAGCGAAAGCTGTAGAAGATGCAGTAAAAGAGATGTTGGAGCATATGGCCTCTACTCTCGCCCAAGGTGAGCGTATAGAAATCCGGGGTTTCGGCAGTTTTTCCTTACACTATCGCGCACCTCGCACCGGACGTAACCCAAAAACTGGCGATAAAGTTGATCTGGAAGGTAAATACGTTCCTCACTTTAAACCAGGTAAAGAGTTACGTGACCGCGCCAACATTTACGGTAATTAAGTCTTCGGATTTAATCCTCAAGAATGGCACCTTCGGGTGCCATTTTTTATGCCTGGAATCCTTATTTTCGAGCTAGCCCGCAAAAACCTGAAGCAAATTCAGGTGTGCCCCAAAATGTCTGGAACCCTTCTCGTAATGCCGATAAACCGTGACTGACGTAAGCAATTAGATGCCTCAGACTGCCTGTAACATGGAGGTGGTTGTGAAGGACCTAATTAGGCTGTGCTTTTGCGTAATTATTGGCATCGTACCGTTGATATGGCTGCCTGCTATCCCAAAAATGCCGGTGATTGCTGCACTGTTTATTGCCGCATTATGTATTGCTGCAATTCCCTGTCGATGGATGCGCTATGTTGCCTTTAGCTTGCTGTGTTTTGGTTGGGCACTGTTTTCTGCAAGGGAAAGTCTGACACCTTTTGAAGCATGGACAAGCAAGCCAGTTTCCATCGAAGCAGTGGTTGATCGTAGTGATGGCAGACAAAAACATGAACTGCAGATAGTTTCGGTGGAGGGGAAAACAATTTTCCCACCTGTAGGTATCAGGGTACAAGGTAGTTATTTATCAGAAAGTGTTTGTGCTGGGCAACGATGGCGCATGAAAGTGTATTTGCGCCCAGTCCATGGCCAGCTCAACGAAGGTGGTTTTGATAGCCAGCGTTATGCTCTTGCGCAGCATCAGCCCTTAAGCGCCCGCATTATTGAGTCTCATCGAATGACTGATCGTTGCAGTCTCCGTGCTCAGTGGCTCTCTGCGGTAGCAAATGCGACCCAATCGTTACCTTATCAAGGCGTCATTTTAGCATTGGCCTTTGGTGAACGTGGGGGAGTCAGTGATGAGCAAAAAGACTTATTACGCCAAAGTGGGACTGCACACCTGATGGCAATATCCGGGATGCACATTTCACTGGCAGCAATGAGCGGCTGGTTAATCGCTCGCTTGCTACAGCTGAGTTTTCCGGCACACCGGATACATTTCAGAATGCCGCTACTTGTCAGTGTAATCGCCGCCGGAATTTATACCTGGCTCGCGGGGGGAAATCCTCCAGCTATGAGGGCATTAATCGGTGTCGTTATCTGGTTGCTGCTCCGTCTGCAAGGCAGAAATTGGTCAGGGTGGGAAGTCTGGCTTTGTTGTATTGCGGGCATTGTGATTTATGACCCACTGACCGTCCTATCGGACAGTTTTTGGCTATCGGCATTGGCGGTAGCGGCACTCATTTTTTGGTACCAATGGATGCCATTTTCAGGAAGAGTGGCATCTGCGAAATGGTTCTATCGCTACCCCCTGGCGCTATTGCATCTGCAAATTGGCATCATGCTTTTACTTATGCCACTACAAATTTATATCTTCCACGGCATCAGTCTCAGCGCACTACTTGCGAATTTAGTGGCAGTTCCACTGATTTCATTTGCCGTGGTGCCCATGTTATTAGCGGGGTTAGTGCTGACTCATGTGCCATGGCTAGGGGAGTGTCTGTGGTGGCTAGTAGACCAACTGTTGGCGTTGCTTTTTACCGTGTTATCGCTATTACCTGACGGTTGGTTAGACGTTGATAAGCGTTTCCAGATTCTTAGCTTAGGGGGTTGGCTAGTCGTCATTATCCATCGTCTGGTGCTGTGGCGTAGTTCGTTTCTCTCAATAATGGTTTTGATGTTGTCGGGAGTTGCATCTGAAATGTGCGTGGAGAAAAAAGACAATTCCTGGCAAATAGCGATGTTAGATGTCGGGCATGGGCTGGCAATCGCCATTATTCGACAAGGCAAAGTCTTTTTATACGACACAGGAAATGCCTGGCCTGGCGGTGATGCAGCCCAACAAGTCATCATTCCCTGGTTACGCTGGCATCATTTTTCTCTTGAGCAAGTCATTATTAGCCATGAACACCTTGACCATCGCGGTGGTTTGCTTAGTTTGCAGCGTGAGTGGCCAAATTTATTCATTCGTAGCCCTTTGCGATGGGCAGGGCATAGTCCTTGTTTTCAAGGCGAGCAATGGCAGTGGCAAGGGTTACAATTTCAGGTTCTTTGGCCACCGGCGCAGCCCATAATGAAAGGCAATAATGGCTCATGTGTGGTGATGGTCAGTGACGGGCGCTTTCGCATTTTATTAACCGGTGATGTGGAAGCTGAAGCAGAATTGGCTATGCTGAAGAGGCGATGGGGTATCTTACATGCTGATATTATTCAGGTACCTCATCACGGCAGCCGGACATCTTCAGGTCCTCCGTTGTTACGTGCAGTATCTGGAAGTGCTGCGCTGGCGTCAGCATCGCGCTATAACGCATGGCATTTACCTTCAGGGAAAATCGTTCAACGCTACAAATCGCTGGGTTACCGTTGGTACGACACAGCGCAATCAGGCCAACTCACTATCGATATAAATAGTGATAAATGGCAAATCAATAGCTTCAGAGCTCAAATTTCACCCCGTTGGTATCATCAGTGGTTTGGTGTATCTCAGGATAATGGGTAGAATATGCGGCTATTTCATCTAATGCTGGTTTACTGAATGCATAACGATAAAGATCTTTCCACATGGCAGACCTTCCGCCGCCTTTGGCCGATGATTGCTCCTTTCAAGCCAGGTCTGATTGTGGCTGGTATTGCGTTAATCCTTAACGCTGCCAGTGATACCTATATGCTGTCTTTGCTTAAACCGTTACTGGATGATGGTTTTGGAAAAACGGATAAGTCAGT